>JBDTKP010000057.1:0-27297 GCA_039935255.1 Gelidibacter sp.
GCCATCTGCGGTAGGTTACCAACCAACATTGGCCACTGAAATGGGTGCCATGCAAGAGCGTATTACGTCAACAAAAAGAGGTTCCATTACATCTGTACAAGCAGTTTATGTACCTGCGGATGATTTAACGGATCCTGCTCCTGCTACAACGTTTGCCCACTTAGATGCTACTACCGTATTATCTCGTAAAATTGCAGAGTTAGGAATTTATCCTGCTGTAGATCCATTAGATTCTACATCACGTATCTTAACTGCTGAAATTTTAGGAAACGAACATTACGACTGTGCACAAAACGTAAAAGAGTTGTTACAACGTTATAAAGAATTACAAGATATTATTGCCATTCTTGGAATGGAAGAACTATCTGAAGAAGACAAAATGGCCGTAGGACGTGCAAGACGTGTACAACGTTTCTTGTCACAACCCTTCCACGTTGCTGAACAATTTACTGGTATCCCTGGTGTATTGGTTGATATTAAAGAAACAATCAAAGGTTTCAACATGATTATGAATGGTGAATTAGATCACTTGCCAGAATCTGCTTTCAACCTTAAAGGAACGATTGACGAAGCCATCGAATCTGGTGAGAAAATGCTTGCCGAAGCCTAAAACAATTCCGCAGCTTTCAGTCTTCAGTCTTCAGTGGCTGTCGACTGAAGACTGCGGACTGAAAACTATAAAAATATGTATTTAGAAATTGTATCCCCAGAAGCTTCACTTGTAAGTGGTAATGTAGAAAGCGTTACGGTTCCAGGTGTTGAGGGCGAATTCCAAATGTTGAATGGTCACGCGGCCATCGTTTCCATCCTTGGAAAAGGAAAAGTGAAATTTAAAGGCAATGCAGCCATTGCCGAAAGTCATATGGACACCTTCACTCAAGAAGATGGAAGTTGGGTTATGCAAATCAACAGTGGTACAGTTGAAATGAAAGATAATAAAGTGATCGTATTGGTGGACTAATCACGAAAACGCACTTATCACAAGTAAAAAATCACGCCCGAAAGCGTGATTTTTTTGTTTCTATACTTTAGAGTTTAACCAGCTACTACGATGCTGTTTCATCTTTTTGTTCAATTCTTTAGAGCTTTCATCCAGTAGTCTTAATCCATAAGACACCTCTGTCGCAATGGTAAGTGGAATTTCCTTTTCGCTCCCAAAGCGCTCAACCGTTATAACAACCTCATCGCCTACCTTAAACGTATTTAAAACAGTATTCACGTCTACACTTCCTTCAAGAGGCATTGCCCCAATCTTAAGCAGCTTATCCCCTTTTTGAAAACCAGCGCTATAAGCCGAAGTGCCCATTTTTGGATTACTCATTATTTTATGATTTCTTACTACCGCTCCAAAACCAATATCGTTCTTGGTTTCTAACGTTACACCAACCTGTTTTAAAAGTCGCTCATAATCAGGCATTCCACTTTTATAGATATAATTATTAAAGAAATGATCACCAAAATCCTTCCCTGCAAACGTATTCAACGTTTTATGCAAATCTTCCACCGTATAAGGGATTTCGGGTCTTCCATAGGTATCCCACATTAAAGTCATATACTGATCAAGATTGAGATTCTTTTCTCTCAAAGATAAATCCAAAGCCAGTCCTAGCATACTTCCATAGGAATAATAAGAAATAAACGTGTTTTCTCTATTGGTATCATCCACTGATCGTGCCGCGTCTGTGAAGGGAGCTTGATAACTCATTTCAATCGGATTGAAAAATTGCCTCGCAGGAGAAGTCCACACATAATTAAACGTTCTTATAAGTCCATCAATATATTTCTCTTGGCTCATAATTCCTGACCTCACTAAAGATAAATCATCAAAATAACTTGTAAAACCTTCAGCAAACCATAAATCACCACTCATATTCGCTCTTGAGAAATTAAAAGGCTCTAACGATTTTGGGCGCAGACGTTCCACATTCCAGATATGGAAAAATTCGTGAGCTACGGTTCCAATATTAGTCTCCAAGCCACCTTTTGCTAAGCTTCTTGAACTCGGGATGGAGGTGGAGTTTCTGTGCTCCATACCATCTCCAGTCGCATTGGGCATATAGCATCCCAAAAAAGTAAATTCACCATAATCAAAGGTTGGTAATTCTCCAAACACCATCATTTGTTCTAAAACAACCTTCTTGATCTTCTCAAAATAAATATCTATCTCTTGTTCTGAGGCAGCATCGTCATGAAGTATAAAAGCAATGGTCTGCCCTTTTACATCAAAAGAGCGTTTTCTAAAGTTGGCAATCTCAACGGGACTATCCATCAAATATTGAAAATCCTTCGCGTAATAGGTGTTATCATGCTGATGCTTGAGTTGCGTGGCAATCTTCCAATCCAAATCTTCACGCACATTGAAGGTCACTTCTATTTCCTGAGCTTCTAGCTCTGGAACATAGATGAAGGTCGCGGGCAGATTCAAATGGGCATGTGTTTCATCAATCTGTGCGTACGTGCCATCACCATGATTACCAAATAAGGTGTAACTGACCTGAATAGTGCCATCATGTCCTTTAACGCGCCACGAATAAGGATCTGGACGAGTAACTTTCAGTTCCTTACCTTTATTGTCCGTAACCTTGACATTATAAACATTTTTCGGAAACTCATGTAAGGCGTAGCGCCCAGGTGAAGAACGGCTCATCGAGAATTCTACCGTATCAGATTTTAAATTGGTAAAAATGGCCTGAATTCTAGCTTCATGATGCACGGCATTTTCAAAGGAAATAGTATATTTTGAAGAAATTTGTGCTTGAAAAACGAAAGAAGATAAAACGAAAATCACGCTGAAAATAATACGAATCATATTTTTGAAATTTTGATTCTCAAATATACGAAGTTTTGGAGTTTTTATATTTCTTAGACCTCACAGGTTTCAAAAACCTGTGGGGTATTTGCTGAATCAGTTTTCAATAAACTCCAAAACATCCTTGACTGGCCATCCAAAGCTTGAAAGATAGCCTCCAAAGTCGAAAATCGAATTGCTCTGGCTTTCCCTGTTTTTAAAATGGATGGATATGCCGTGGTAAGGCCAACAACAGCAGCTTATTACTTTTCACACCTGTTTTTCCCTCATAACATCAAGATTATTGATGATGGACATATGCTATATGGTAAGCTCGTTGTCTTCTTGATCCGCTTGAGCTTGCTTAAATAATTGTGCAAGTATATAAAATGCGAACACTATTCTTAGTTCTAAAACATTAATGGCATACCTTATAAATATATTTCCAACCTCCATATTACCTGCGAGGTCTTTGTATCTTTACACAATGATACCGAAAAAGCTTCAAGACCAGTTAGATTCTCGTAACGCTGAAATCACATTTAGAGCATTGGATACACCGCAACTATTGGTTGATTTTGCCTCCAATGATTATTTGGGATTTTCGATGTCTAATGAAATTTTTGACCGTACCCATTATTACTTAGAAAATGAGTTTATCTTTCAAAATGGTTCTAAAGGTTCGTGGCTTTTATCAGGCAATCATCAACTTTATCCAGAAGTAGAAGCTCTTATCTGTAAAACCTATCACTGCAATAGCGCCCTGATTTTCAATTCTGGCTACAATGCCAATCTCGGATTTTTCTCTTGTGTGCCTCAACAGGACGACGTGATATTTTATGATGAAATGATCCATGCCTCTATAAGAGATGGCATTGCGATGGGAAATGCCAGAGCTTTCGCATTCAAGCATAATGATCTCGAAGATTTAAAACGTCTTTGTAAAAATGAGCGACAGCATGTTGCTGAAAATTCAGAAGTTTATATCGCTACTGAATCTGTGTTTTCAATAGATGGAGATACGCCAGATTTAGTAGCTCTAGCCGATTTCTGCACTCAAAACAAATTCAGATTGATTGTCGACGAAGCGCACGCTATAGGTGTTTTTGGAAATCAAGGTGTTGGCTTAGTGCATAGTTTGGGAATTGATAAGGCTGTGTTTGCGCGACTCATCAGCTTCGGAAAAGCCTTAAGCTCCCATGGCGCTGCCATTTTGGGCGATCAACAACTGATAGACTATCTTGTCAACTTCTCAAGACCATTTAGTTATACCACGGCTATTCCCCCACATTCTCTAATGACCATAAAAGCGGTATATAAAGAATTGCAACTCACACATGCCGTAAAAAAACTGCATAAGAACATTAGCTTTTTCAAAGAACAATTGAAAGAAAATAAACTACAGAAGTATTTTACAGCGAGTAATTCTGCGATTCAATGTTGCATTGTATCAAGCAGTGAGAAAGTGAAAAAAATTGTACGCCATCTCAATGAAAACGGCTACGATCCTGAGCCCATATTTTTTCCAACAGTACCTAAAGGACAGGAGCGCATCCGTTTTTGTATCCATGCCTACAATTCAGAGGATGAAATCTCAAAAGTTTTGTCGCTCTTAGGTCCTTGTTTCTCATGAAAAAAGAAACCTTCACGACCATCGCCGTATTTCAATATATTTCTGAAGCCCAAATTATTAAGGGCAGATTGGAATCTGATGGCATAGAAGTTTTCCTGTCCGACAATCTCTCTATTGCTACTGATCCATTAGTAAGCCGTGCCATTGGAGGTGTAAAGTTGAAAGTCCTATCCTATCAGGCTACCGAAGCAAAAAAGATATTAAATGCCATTCAAAAACATTCTATTAATGATGCAGGAAACTTGATTTATTGTCCCAACTGCAAAAGCACGCATGTAGAACTATTCTCAACCATTAAAGATCTAACATCACTATTACGGTTTATTTATGGGGTATTTTTTTCTTCGCTTCCTTTTTATACGAGGCATAAATATCGCTGTGAAATGTGTGAAACAGAGTTTGATTTAAAAACGAACCGTATTTCGACTTCTTTAAGAATAGAACGCTAATGAGTCAAATTAGGATCATTTGCCTAGGCTTTTAAAACTTCATTGTTTTTAATTGCCAGAAGGATAATTATAGAAAGAAAATAACCACCATTCAAAATCAGCAATTCGTTGATTTATGAAACCTCATTCCTTGATAAATAGAAACAACCGACATCATCTACACTCTACAAGTTTCAATTCCAGAATCTATACCTTAATAAAAATTTTCTTTTTATACAAATAATAACCAAGACTTAAATAACACAATGCCACTACCACTGCATATAATAAGGATGATAATTTGGCACCCATGAAATCATGCACGAATAAGTTATTGTAAAGCCACGAATGGATATTATGATTTTCTCCTAACGGAACGAGGTAAAAGATTTTGCTAATTAAACTCGACAAAAAATAAACCGTAATGGCATTCATGCCGGCATACTTAAAAACAGCTCCAAAATGATACTGTTTTACATCTACGATATAATAAATAACTCCTAAAATAATAGTGCCAATACCCGCAGTTACAAATACAAAACTAATACTCCAAAGCGCCTTATTGATAGGAAAAACCATGTGCCAGAAATAGCCTGTAACAGTCAATAATACACCCACCACTATTAGCTTTAGCACTTTTCTATCTGTTTCTGTGTCTAGTAATCTGCCTATTAAAACCCCAAAAACACTTGTAGCGACTGCAGGAATCGTACTTAATATTCCTTCCGGATCGTAATCGGGTTGCCACATGTGCTTACCTAAAACATGAAAATCTACAAAATTAGACCAATTATTAGGTGCTCTTTCAAAGGTCGGCGCAGTGCCATCTGGCAAAGGAACAAAGCCCAAAAACAACCAATATCCAACCAAAATGGCTACAACGATACCTATTAAAGTTTTCCAATTACAATTAAGATACAGCCAGGCAGTGACAAAGAATACAATTCCTATACGTTGAAGCACACCAGGAATACGAACCGTTATCAAGGCTTCAAAAAATGGGAATATTGGTACGAATAAGTTGAGAAATAAACCTAAACCAATCAACTTTAAACTCCTTATGGCAACTTTCTTATAAGTATCGGCTGTTTTACTTTTATGCTTATAGGCGAAGTATATAGAAATCCCTACGATAAAAAGAAAGAATGGAAAAATTAAATCCGTAGGCGTTAAACCATGCCAATCGGCATGTAAAAGCGGTGCATATACAGCACCCCAATCACCGGGAGTATTCACCAAAATCATAGCTACAATGGTCATACCCCGTAATAAATCTACGGATTCAATGCGTTGCTTCATAGTGACCCTTTTTGGATTCAATCTTACCTTGGAAAAGCGCAAAAACTGAATGGTTGGTTAGTAACGGTTTAGTTTTGAGAATCCTCATTATTAAAAATGCGTTCGCGAACCACTTTAACATAATTCCGGCCTATCGGAATTCTTCTGCCTGCAATTTCTACGGTATTACCTTCTATTGATTTTATTTTATTTAGAGAAATAAGGTAGGATCGGTGGACTCTAATAAAATTAGCCTGTGGCAACTCTTCTGAAATGGCAGTTAAAGATTTATGAACGACATAATCGCCAAGGGTGGTAATGACTTTAATATAATCCTTAAGACTTTCTATAAATAAGATGTCGCTAAAATTAACTTTAATTAATTTTTTACTGACTTTCAAAAAAATATGAGGCTCTTGCTGGATGTTCACATCGGTAGTTGCATTATTAGCATAAACTCGCTGATAAACCTTATTTATGGTTTTTAAAAAACGACTAAATGGAATCGGTTTCACCAAATAATCTAAAACGTCCAATTCATAACTTTTTACGGCAAATTCGCGATAGGCTGTAGTAATCACGATGGAGGGTTTATAGCTTAAGTTCTCGATAAAGGCAAATCCACTTAATTGTGGCATATTAATATCCAGAAAAATAACATCAATTTTTTCCTTCTCCAAAAGACCATACGCCTTTAATGGATTGGTAAATGTTGCCACAACTTCGATATTATCAAAATTCTTTAGATGATCTTCTATAACCTTTATAGCTAATGCTTCATCATCTATGATAACACATTTAATTTTCATCGGATAGGGATTTTTAAAAACAACTGATACATATTATCTTTCATTCTGGTTTCCAACACATAATCGTTCGCAAATAACAAATTTAAACGGCGCTTGGTATTCGCGATTCCAATGCCATCTATATTGGTCACATTTGATTCTGGGTTAAAACTATTGGTCAAGGTAAACTCTAAATAATCCTTATTAACAATTTCAAAACTCATTGTCACTTTCACTTTATCACTATCATTTAAACCATGTTTAAAGCAGTTTTCAATAAAAGTTAAAAAAAGTAAAGGAGGTACTTCTACATCTTCGATATCGCCAGTAATATCCGTTTCCCATTCAATACTCTCATTAAAACGCAAGCGAGCGATATCTACGAAATTATTAATATAATTTATTTCTTCCAATAAATCAGCCTTGGTACTATTGATTTCATACAGTACATACTGCATCATATCTGATATTTTAATGACCAATTGCGGGGCATTATCAGACTTTATTAACGTTAAGGCATATAAGTTGTTTAAGGTATTAAAAAAGAAATGAGGCTGAATCTGGGTCCGTAAATATTTTAACTCAGTACTTAGTTGAAGCTTCGCTAGTTCTTCGTTTCGTTGTTTTTCAATACTCCAATCGATTAATAATTTTATGGCCGACACAAATGCTATAACGTATAGCTCACCTAAAACTACGGCTACAATATGATTTAATTGTAAAAACTGACCTACACTTTCTGCTTCTGGCCATATTTCCTCCGTGACTAAAAAGTAATTTAATCCTGTTCTAAGTAAATACACCATGGCCAACATTGCTATGAGTGAGAACAAATAGGTCCAATAGCGTTTTCGTAAGATTAACTTAGGAATTAACCAGTAAATATTTATATATACAATGATGATATGAATAGGAAATTCTACTAAGTTAGATTTTAGAGAATACCAATAATCATTAAAGTAACTTCCCCACCGTACAACATTAAAAATAAAATATCCTAACCAAAAAAATATATGGTATCTTACTGGTATCGATGGCCTTAGACTAGATTTTAACAACAGCGCAGTTTTAGATTATAGGACAATAGTAATGCGAAATTCGACTAATAATTAAGCAATTTTAATGATATAATAGCGAATTAACAATTAAAATGCTCAATGTTTATTTCACTAAATACGCTTAAAGAGGATTGAATGTTGTCCATGGGTAAAATCATGTCGTTGGGATATTTTATTTTAAAAGAATAATTTAAATGAATAAACTTGAATTAATTAACGGGACTAAAAAATCAAATTATGAAGCACTATTTACGAATGACTTTCTTATTCTGTTTATTGTTCTTTAGCGCTCAGCTTATATCCGCTCAAGAAAAGGAAATTAATGGAACTGTCACTTCCAAGGCAGATGGCATGCCGCTAGCTGGGGTTAATGTCCTTGTAGCCGACACATCCATTGGAACATTAACCGATTTTGATGGAAAATACACCTTAACAACCCCTGTTGGCGCTGTTTTAAAATTTTCTTATGTGGGAATGAAAACAACACAAATTACTATTGCAGCTTCAAATACTTATGACGTGCAGCTGGATGAAGATAGCGAGCAATTAAATGAGGTGGTCGTCACAGCTTTAGGGATTAAAAAGGAAAAAAAGGCGTTGACCTACTCTGCCCAAGAGGTTGGAGGAGACGAATTAACGCGTGTTAAACAAACCAATCCAATCAATAGCTTATCAGGCAAATCGGCAGGTGTCACCATCACAAAAAGTTCTTCAGGTTTGGGTGGTGCCTCGAAAGTTGTCTTAAGAGGTAACTCTTCGACATCAAATAATGATCCTTTATATGTTATTGACGGTGTTCCCATGCTAAACAGCGGCAATGGTTCTAACGGTAATGAACCTGGTACTGATATTTTTGGTGCCCAAACAGGCAATCGTGATGGTGGCGATGCCATGTCATTGATTAACCCGGATGATATTGAAAGCATGACGATATTAAAAGGCGCATCAGCTTCAGCGCTTTACGGAAGTCAAGGGGCAAATGGCGTTATCTTGATCACTACAAAAAAAGGTAAGGACGGTGCTTTAGCCATAAACTTCAACTCTAGTTTTACCGTGGACAATGTCGTTTCGTTACCAAAATTACAATCGGAATACCAAAGCAATTCGGTCGGCAAACCAGTAGCAGAAAACGGAAACATATCTGACCCAACTTCATGGGGGACTAAAACAAGTGGCTTAGACAATAATGCCAAAGACTTCTTTAATACGGGTTACACGTCAATCAATGCCTTGTCATTAACTGCGGGAAACCAAAAAGCACAAACCTACTTCTCTTATGCCAATACTATTGGTGAAGGTGTTATTCCAGGCAACAATCTTACAAAAAACAATATCACGATAAGAGAAACAGCTAAATTTTTACAAGATAAAATAGATGTTTCTGCAAGCATTAACTTGTCCGATCAACGTATTGACAATCGTCCAACAAACGGTTTATATGCTAACCCATTAACAGGTGTTTATCTACATCCTGTAGGAATTAGCAGAGATACTTACAAAAATAAATATGAGTATTTCAATGCAAATTTAAACCAGATGGATCAATATGGAACCTCTATGGCAGAGAATATCCAGCAAAACCCATATTGGTTGATTAACCGAAGTGTGAGTAAAGATATCGCACAACGGATGCTGGCAAACGTCTCTGTAAAATATGCTGTTACTGACGCATTCTCATTGCAATCCAGAGGTAGTTTTGACAAATCATTCTACACGTATGAAAAGAAACAATATGCAGGATCAGATGTTGCAAACTCGGGAACTAACGGACGTTACATTCTTGAAAAGACAGAAAACACACAACAATACATCGACTTCATTGCGACTTATAATAAAGATTTTTCTGAAGACTTTACATTCTCAGGAATTCTTGGTACAAGTTTAACAAAATACAAACTTGGCGACCAAACGTTCTTAGATTCTGGTCGTGACGGAATTGGACTTAATTATCCTAACTATTTCGCCATTCAAAACTTTGAAAACACGAATAACATTCGTCAAGGTGTTGCAGATAGAGAAGTACAATCGGTATTTGGTTCGGCTAACTTGGGCTACAAAAAAATATTATACCTTGATGTTACTGGCCGTACAGACTGGTCATCAACTTTAGTGAACACCGACAGCTATTCATTCTTCTACCCTTCTGTTGGATTAACAGCGATATTGTCAGAAATGTTTGAGATGCCAGAGGCTATCTCCTTTGCTAAAGTTAGAGGATCATATGCTGAAGTTGGTAAAGATATCCCTGTTAACGCAACGGTACCTTTAAATTACAT
Organism: Gelidibacter sp.; assembly: GCA_039935255.1. Lineage (GTDB taxonomy): Bacteria > Bacteroidota > Bacteroidia > Flavobacteriales > Flavobacteriaceae > Gelidibacter. The sequence goes on from JBDTKP010000057.1 coordinate 10,250, forward strand.
TAACTCAACCAATAATAATATATCTATCGTGCCATTTGCACCTATAGAAGGTGAAACGTTAAAACCTGAAAGACAAAAAGGCTATGAAATTGGTACAGAATGGCGTTTCCTGGGGAATCGTATTGGAATAGACTTTACCTATTACAATTCTAGCACTTACGACCAGATATTCTTTATCACTGCAGAGCCTAACTTAAATGGTTATTCTCAAAACATCGTCAATGCTGGAGAAATTTCAAATTCAGGTATCGAATTAGTTCTAAATGCTAAACCTGTCGTTAGCGACAAATTCACTTGGAACACAGCCATTAACTTTGCCCAAAACAAAAACAAAGTTGTATCGGTACATCCCTCTTTAGAAGGCGGCGAAGCAATAATCACGTCTCCTGGTGTTAACGGATACGGCTATTCACTAATTGAAGGTGAAGATTTTGGTAGTATTAAAGCGAGATCTTTAGTGAGAGATAGCAACGGCGTTCCTGTTGTGGCTGCGACCACCGAAAATGATGGCTCTGTAACTTACGCATTAAAATCTACAGGTTTTGAAACTGTAGCTTATGCACAACCGGACTATACTTTAGGATGGAACAACAGTTTCGAATTTGGAGACTTCCACTTAAACTTTTTGATCGACGGGAAATTTGGGGGAAATGTATTGAGTGTAACGGAAGCGATTAACGACCAATATGGTGTTTCTCAACAATCAGCCACGGCTAGAAATAACAACGGTGGCATGGTCAACGTCGTCGATGAAAATGGATCCAACGTACAAATTTCTGCAAAAGACTATTACAACGGCATTGGTGGTAGAGCTGGGATGTTAGGCGAATATGTTTACGATGCAACAAACGTAAGTTTACGTGAGCTCTCTATAGGCTACAGGCTAAAATTAAATAGCAAGGCTTTTGACAATGTCAACATCTCATTAATTGCTAATAACCTATTCTTCTTCTACAAAAAAGCGCCATTTGACCCGAACATTACATCAAGTACAGGAATGGGATTACAAGGGGTCGATATTTATAGCCAACCTTCTACCAGAAGTATTGGGTTAAACATTAACGTAAATTTCTAAGAAAGATGAAAAATATATTTAAATATACTATGGCCACAATACTCGCCATAAGTTTGTCAAGCTGTACTAAGGACTTTGCAGATATCAACACCAACAGATACGGATACACTGATGAAGAACTAACGCAGCAAAATAATCATATCGGCTCAGGTTTCACAACCATGTTCGACAATATTATTAAAACAAACCCAGGTTGGAATTACCAATTGCAGCAAAACCTCAATGCCGACGTATTCTCCGGATATATGGCGTCACCAACACCTTTTGCGGGTAATATCAATAACCTCACTTACGCACTTGTTGACGGCTGGAATGGGACGATCTGGAGTGATGCTTACGATGCCAATGAAGGAAACGGAGTCATTCCATTTGCACAAAAAGTTAGTGACATTGTAGAAGCTTCTGGAAATGAAAACAGCAAACTCTTCGTTTATTTAGCGAATACTATCAAGGTCATGGGCATGCATCGTATAGCTGATGTATTCGGACCAATTCGCTACTCAAAATACGGAGATTATAGCACTACAGGACAGTATGATTCCCAACAAACGGCCTACCAAGCGTTCTTTAATGAATTGGACCAAGCCATAGATGGATTGGAAGCCTTTGAAGGATACCCACAGTTCGTTCCTTTTGACGAATCTGATTTCTCAAAAACTCCGAATGATAACGTTGCAAGATGGAGAGGCTTTGCAAACGCTTTACGCTTGCGTTTGGCCATAAGAGTCTCTAAGGTGGATCCTGCTTTAGCAAAAACCGAAGCGGAGAAATCTTTAGCTAGTAATGCTGGTTTCTTAGAAAGCGGAGACATGAAAGTAGACATGAATGGTTTCTCTCATCCGATTATCGAAATCAGCAGAGGTTGGGGAGATATTGGTATGAGTGCAGAAATGGAATCGATCCTTAAAGGATTCAATGATCCTAGAATTAGATCCTATTTCGCACCTCCGGCAGATGCCTCTTTAGGTGATTACAAAGGCATTCGTCAAGGTATTAAAATTAATGCAAAATCAGAATATGGATCCCATTCCTTGGTAGGCTCATTTATTGAAGGACCAACAAAAACTTGGATGACGCAAGCTGAAGTACATTTCTTAAAAGCAGAAGCTGCTTTAAGAGGATGGGCAGGTGCTGGAGATGCTAAAACAGAATACGAATTGGGTGTTAAAGCTGCTTTCGTTCTTGCTGGTGCAGGCAGTGCCGACGATTATTTAGCTGATAATACAAGTACGCCGGCCGATTATGTGGATGCATTAAATCCTGCAAATAACTACGCCTATCCTGGTGATGTGAAAATAGCTTACGATCCTGCAGGTTCTAAAGAAGCCCAATTAGAGCAAATCATTACTCAAAAGTGGATTGCCATGTTCCCAGACGGACAAGAAGCATGGAGTGAATTTAGACGAACAGGTTACCCGAGAGTTTTCCCTGTAGTTGTAAATAACAGTGGTGGTACTATTAATACCCAAACACAAATTCGCCGTATTAATTTCGTTCAATCCGAAAAAGATGTCAATGGTGCCAATGTAAGTGCCGCTGTTGGTTTGCTTAGTGGCCCAGATACTGGTGGCACCAGACTTTGGTGGGATACAGGATTACCTAATTTTTAACACCTAACAATTAGTTAGATCAAAGGCTTACAGATTGTTCAGCAATCGAGGCTTTAAAACTTTATGACTTTTAAACAATGAGAAAAATTTTTATACTTAGTTTTAGTTTGATAACATTTTGTTGTTGGTCTCAAATGCAATTGCAAGAGACCTTCAACTTAATGCCATGGCCAAAAACAATTTCAGAAAATAATCAAGTTTTCAAACTCGACAAGCGGCTAGACATTTCTATAGAAGGGCCTGAATCCAATCGTGTTCACAACGCTTCAACCAACTTTTTAAGACGGTTATCTGGACGCACAGGATTATTCTTAGATAATGGTTTCCCAACCTTCTCTAAAGATAATAGCGACGCTGCAATAAAAATTTCTTACCAAAAAGTAGGCGATTTAAATATAGATCTTGATGAATCTTACGATTTAAAAGTTGACAAAAACGGCGTTAATCTGAGTGCAACTACAGATGTCGGTATTTTAAGAGGCTTAGAAACACTCTTGCAATTGACCACAAATGATCCCACAACTTACTATTTCTCTGGAGTTTCAATAACCGATGCCCCTCGATTTGTCTGGCGTGGATTAATGATCGATGTGTCGCGGCATTTCCAGCCAGTTGATGTTCTAAAGCGTAATTTAGATGCAATGGCCGCCGTTAAAATGAACGTCTTCCATTGGCATCTCGTGGACGATCAAGGATTTAGAATTCAGTCCAAAACCTATCCGCAATTAACTGACTTAGCTTCAGACGGTTTATTTTATACCCAAGCCCAGGTTAAAGATATCGTTGCCTATGCCGCAAATTTAGGAATCCGTGTGGTGCCAGAGATTGATGTGCCAGGGCATGGTTCAGCCATTTTAACCGCATTCCCAAATTTAGGAAGCAAACCAGGTTATAACTATCATATAGAACGTAATTCTGGTGTTTTCGATCCAACTTTAGATCCCACAAACGAGGATACCTATGTCTTTTTAGAGAATTTGTTTACAGAAATCGTGCCGTTGTTTCCTGATTCTTATTTCCATATAGGTGGGGATGAGAATGAAGGCAAGCATTGGGATGAAAATAAAGACATCCAAAAATTCAAGAAGAAACACGGTTTAAAAACTAATCACGATTTACAAACCTATTTCAACATTAAGTTGGAGAAAATTCTTAATAAACTCGGAAAAAACTTAGTAGGATGGGATGAAATTCTCACACCTAATATGCCTACAACAGCCGTAATTCACTCATGGAGGGGCGTGAGCGATGGGCGTGCAACAGGCAGCTCGTTAATAGAAGCCGCCAAAAAGGGTTATAATACCATTCTATCTAACGGTTTCTATATTGACCGTATGGAATCGGTTGAGAGTCACTATTTAACTGAACCTATTGGAGATATTAAATTGACCCAAGAAGAAACTGCCCGCATTTTAGGAGGTGAAGCCACCATGTGGGCTGAGTTAACCACATCATTGACTATCGACTCCAGAATTTGGCCGAGAACTATCGCCATTGCAGAGCGTTTATGGTCTCAAAAAGAGGTTAACGATGTCGATAATATGTTGAAACGCATAAAACCTGTAAGTCATAGTTTAGAAGAATTAGGCATTACACATATAAAAAATAGAGATGTTATTTTAAGGAACTTAAGCAGCAACCAAGATATTGCTGCATTATTAACACTTCAAAAAGTATGTGAACCTTTAAAGATGTACTCCCGTAATAAAGGCGGAACCGAGTACCAAACTTACTCTCCATTTACTTTATTTGCTGATGCTTGCACAGCTGATGCGGAAGATGCCGTTGTATTCAATAAATTAGTTGAGCAATACAGCGTTAAAGCGACCTCAGAAACTAAAAATGCCATACATAGCCACTTAACAAAATGGTCTGAAAATCACGAAAATTTCGCACGCTTAGATACCAGTCCAATTTTAAGTGGATTAGAATCCTTGTCACAAAACTTATCTGAAGCCTCTAAAATTATCATCCAGATTTTAGATAAACAAACGATCTCTCATACAGAGATTAATCAACTGAAAAAAAATCTTGTGGTTTTAAAGCAGGATCATGTTGACACTGAAGTAGCCATCATAAATTCATTAGAAATTTTATCTGAAAATTCACTGAGCAACTAGTTCACCAACTCAAATTTTTTAAAGCTCGATACTTATACAGTATCGAGCTTTCTTTTTTTAATGAAGTATCAAAAGTATTACCAATCTTGTTAACAGAACCACAATTAACATGCTATTTTGTAACAAAAAACAATCTTTGACTACCAATGTACGTCCGGTTGATCATAAGGTTGGGCTTTTGAAATAACGGGCATTCAAATAGTGGTTTTTAATTTTAATCATCTTGAATTTAATCCAGTGCTGTCAAACCTAAACGCATTAAAACTAGGATGCTCATACAGTTCGTTTTGAAGCAATGCCGTTTCGATATTATTATCAAAATAAATGCTGTAAGATTGTTAAAGGTCTTATATTTCGATTTTAAATTAAAAATTATTCAATTATGATGGCGTGGTTTTCCGATTTAGAGGTATTTGCAAAGTTCTATTGGGTCATTGCACTTATTGGATCTCTGGTATTCTTGTTCATTATTATAACAACACTATTCGGCATTGAAGGTGGTGAAGATTTTGATGATGTCGATACTTCCATAGATGCAGATACAGGTATTGAGTTTCAATTCATCACCCTTAAAAACCTCATCGGATTTTTTACCATATTTGGATGGACGGGAATCGCGTGTATAGGTGAAGGTCTTTCAAAACCAATAACGATTATAATTTCTCTTATTGCAGGCATGATTATGATGACGATAATGGCCGCGATGTTCCATTACATGAAGAAACTGACCGATAGTGGCACCTTAGATTACAAGAATGCTTTTGGCGCCATTGGAGAAGTGTATTTAACTATTGGTGCCAACCGCTCAAGAATGGGAAAAGTCAGTGTTCGTGTTCAAGGCACACTTAGAGAACTTGAAGCCCTTTCAGATTCTTTTACAGAATTGAAATCTGGCACTATCATTAAAGTTGTAGATGTCACCAGTAACGGTGTCCTTATTGTTGATCAAACCATAAAACCAATAGAACCCTTTAAACCAATCACCTATGAGATTCCTGATAATACAAGAAACCTTTAATTTAGGGCTGCCCATTGCAGTCATTGTTGCAATACTTTTTATATTCGTATTTTTAATTACCCTCATACGGCGCTACAAACGCTGTCCTTCTGACCGAATCTTAGTAGTGTATGGTAAAGTTGGAGGTGGGCAATCCGCAAAATGTATTCACGGTGGTGCTGCCTTTATCTTTCCCGTAATTCAAGATTATTCGTTTTTGACTTTAACACCGATGTCCATTGAGGTCAACTTGGTGAATGCACTTTCAAAACAAAATATTCGGGTTAACGTTCCTTCCCGATTTACCATTGGTATTTCTACTGAACCAGGTGTCATGCAAAATGCAGCCGAGCGTTTATTAGGTTTGGCCATGGGCGACATTCAAGAATTGGCAAAAGAAATCATTTTTGGTCAACTGCGTTTGGTCGTCGCCTCTATGGATATTGAAGAAATCAATAACGACAGAGATAAATTTTTGACCAATATTTCACAAAGTGTGGAATCAGAATTAAAAAAAGTAGGCCTTAAATTGATCAACGTCAATATTACGGATATTGTTGATGAGTCTGGCTATATCGAGGCTTTAGGTAAAGAAGCTGCAGCACATGCTATCAATGCCGCACGTAAATCGGTAGCAGAGAAAGTTAGAGATGGCTCCATTGGTGAAGCCCAAGCGGTTCAAGATCAGCGCTCTCAAGTGGCAGCTGCCAATGCAAAAGCAGTGGAAGGTGAAAACACCGCAAAAATTGCCGTAGCGAATTCCGACTCCTTACGCCGTCAACGTGAAGCAGAAGCAGATCGTGTGGCTACCGCATCTGAAAAAGTGCAAACAGCAAAAGGATTGGAAGAGTCTTACGCCGCTGAACAGAATGCGGAAATAGCAAGAGCTGAGCGCGAGCGTTCCTCACAAATGGCGGATATTATCATTCCTGCTGAAATTGATAAGCAGAAAGTTGAAATTGATGCGGAGGCTGATGCTGAACGTATCCGTAGAAGGGCTAAAGGAGAAGCAGATGCTATTTTGTTCAAGGCACAAGCAGAAGCACAAGGTTTATACGAAGTATTGACCAAGCAAGCAGCCGGTTTAGATCAGATCGTAAAAGCAGCTGGCAACAATTCAAAAGATGCCGTATTGCTCTTGATTGCTGATAAATTACCCGAATTGGTTAAAATGCAAGCAGAAGCTATTAAAAATATTAAGATAGATAAAATCACGGTTTGGGAAAATGGTGGAAATGCCGATGGTAAATCATCAACGGCTAATTTCTTATCAGGGATGTACAAATCTGTACCGCCTTTACAAGACATGTTTAACATGGCCGGTATGGACTTACCAGAATACCTGAAAGGGAAGGACAAAGGAGTAGCTGAAATCCCTGAAAGCCGAAAGGATAAAAATCCAAAATCATAACTATAAAAATCCGCTGCAAAGCGGATTTTATATTTTTAATCACTTTCAAGCCTCTTTAAATTCTCATCCTATTTCATGAAAAAACTGTAACTATTCTTATCCAAACCATTCCTAGCCAAAACAACAACTCTCAGTTTTAGGCTGTGTGAAGAAAACCAGAATAAAATAAAGACCTAACTCTAAGTACAAACTACCATTCAGCTTAAAATGTTCGTGTTAAAGATCTGAAAGAAGTTGTACGGACCCCAAAAAGCTGTTCATAATACGTTATAATCTAATAACTATACGGCCCTGTTGAAGTTACAAAAACCGAGATTCCCAAATAAAAGAAATTACCGCTAAAAAATTACTATATCAAGATTTTACCCCTTAAAAATTCCTTTTTTCGAAATAAACTTACTTTAGCAAAATACGATTATTCCTTTTTGTGAATGCTATATATTTCTCTGCAACCCCTTATTTCCTCACGCAAAATGGTTATCTTTGAGTCCCTAAGATTTCTTATCAATAGCAGATGCAAGCCTCTATCATTATAGCAGATGACCACCCACTTATACTTAAAGGTCTCTCCAATTTTTTAATCGAAAAAAAATATAATCTTATCGGAAGCGCTGTAAACGGCAAAGAAGCTTTTGAGTTGATTGAATCAAAAAAACCGGATATTGCCATTTTGGACATACAAATGCCCTTCTTGACAGGTCTTGAAATTGCGAAAAAATGCAAGGATTTAGGTGTTTCTACCAAAATTATCTTAATTACATTTGAAAAGGACGAAACTATATACAAGGAAGCTAAAAGCCTGGGGATTTATGGATATGTTCTTAAAGAATTTGCCCTGGTAGAAATCGAAAATTGTATTTCAGCTGTCTTAGACGGTAGGTTCTATTTTAGTCCAGAGTTAATTGAATTCCTCGAAATTAAGGAACCTCCTAAAGAATGGGAATTGCTAACCCCTACTGAAAAAGAAATTGTAAAACTTATTGCCAAAAATAATACAGGCGTTGAAATAGGAGAAATTCTAAGCATATCACCCCGTACGGTCGAGAAACATAAAAGTAATATCATCAAAAAACTAGAATTGTGTCACAAACAGAATAGTCTTTTAATCTGGGTTAAAGAAAATCAAGATTCCTTTTTGTAACCTAAAATGCGGCTGCATTGGGGTTATAAGAAACTGTGTCTAATGGAATAGTTTTTCTCCATTCCTGGAATATACTTCAGTTACATAGTGTTTGGTCAGCAAGTACCATTAAAATGCGCTTCACTAATTATACAGTCTTTTTAAATATTAGAATTTTATCATCAATGACTCAGGGCTTTACTGATATAGTTAAAAACATTTTTAGCTCGGAAGTTTTCATATCTAACGCGCTGTTTACAATAGAAATGACGTTTGTTTGATGCTTATGATAACAACGAACACTATTTGCTGTTTGAAAAATATCCCGTCTTACTGAAATATACGTAAAGTTACGTATTGTTTACTGTGACTTAATTGCAGATATTTGTAATGCTATTAATTCTTAGGGGAATTATTATAAGAAAAAGCTCTGGATTGTCATTGATCTGGGGCTTTTTTATTTACCACATATTTTCTATAAAGCCAACCGATCTCAGCATTTTATAACCTTAAAAGCCAATCTACGTAAAGTTACGTATTGTTTGGCATTGCATTATTGTTGAATTTTACGGAACTATTAATAACCTCAATATCGTGTTGATCAATTAATTGATACTATATACTATAAGCCAATTAATAGAGGACATCTGAATCTATAAAAACACCTACAAAGACAATGAAAAACAATTTCCAATTAGGCAATAAAATGTTAATTATCGGATTGATTTCAAGTGCTATATTAATCATAACCGCAAATATCCTGGTTAGTTTTTGCAATTATTAGTTGGATGAAAAAAGGGGCAACTTAAAAATTTAAGTTGCCCCTTTTTGTATTAAATTCTTAATTACAGCTCCAATGCTCTCTTAACATCGTTATCCATTAATAACTCTGTTGGGTTCTCAAGCGCTTTCTTAATAGCGACCAAAAAGCCTACACTTTCTTTGCCATCTATAATTCTGTGGTCATACGACACCGCCAAGTACATGATTGGTCTAATCTCCACATGACCATCAATGGCTACAGGACGTTCCACGATATTGTGCATTCCTAAAATCGCACTTTGCGGTGGATTTATGATTGGTGTAGACAACATGCTTCCAAAAACACCTCCATTAGAAATTGTAAAAGTTCCGCCAGTCATTTCATCTACGGTAATCTGTCCGTCACGTGCTCTGATAGCTAATCGTTTCACTTCCGCTTCGACGCCTCTAAAGGTTAGATTCTCGGCATTTCTGATCACAGGAACCATCAGTCCTTTTGGTCCTGAAACTGCAATACTAATATCGCAAAAATCATAACTGATCATTTCCTGACCGTCAATCATGGAATTCACTGCAGGATATTCTTTTAAAGCTCTAACAGCAGCCAAAGTGAAGAAGCTCATAAAGCCGAGACCAACACCATGTTTGTCTTTAAAAGTTTCTTTATATTCTTCACGCAATTTGAAAATTGCGGACATATCCACCTCATTAAAAGTGGTCAACATCGCGCTTTCGTTTTTGGCAGATACCAAACGCTCTGCAACTTTACGACGCAACATCGATAGTCTTGAACGCGACTCTCCACGTCTTCCTCCAGTTGGTGTGCCCATTGAAGGTGTCGCCTTAACGGCATCATCCTTAGTGATACGGCCATCTTTTCCTGTTCCGCTAACATCTGAAGCTGACATGTTCTTTTCGGCCAATACTTTTTTGGCTGCAGGACTCGCTGCGCCTGAAGCATAAGTTTTTGGAGCAGGACTCGGAGTTTCTTTTTGATCTTTAGAAGGTTGTTGTTCAACCTTTTTATCAACAGCAACATCATTACCTTTAGTTTCAGATTTAGGCTCCTCTGAAGATTTTGAATCACCCCCAGCTGGCTTTTCAGCAGACGTATCAATTAAACATACGACTTCACCAACAGCAACCGCATCACCTTCTTCTGCCTTTAGTGTAATAATTCCGCTAGCTTCCGCAGGAAGTTCTAACGTAGCTTTATCACTATCTACTTCGGCAATAGCCTGATCTTTCTCTACATAATCGCCATCTGCAACTAACCATGCTGCAATTTCTACTTCTGTAATGGACTCTCCTGGTGAAGGAACTTTCATTTCTAAAATCATAGTTCTTATTGTTTTTTAATTCCTGCGAAGGCAGGGATCTTTTAATTTTATTTCAACTTTTCTTCTATTCTCTAAGGCATTGCAACACTTTTCTGGTAAACACAAATGATGTTGTTAACTAATAATATTCTGGGATCGTTTATCAAAATTTATGATTCCAACTCAATAAATGTCCTACCGTTGGTTATTCTTTGTTTTGTCGAAAACAAAATCAATCACTTCTTTATGGCGACGTTTAGATCGTGTTGAACTTCCTGCCGCTGGTGCACCATAAGCACGACGTGAAGCAATCCTGAACGATTTGGACTCTTCAAACTGCATCATTAAATAACTGTAAGCACCCATGTTACGAGGTTCTTCTTGCGCCCATACAACATCATCTGCATTTTCATATTTTTTCATGATATCACGCATATCCTTTGCCGGCAATGGGAACAATTGCTCTATTCTTACCAATGCTACATCATCTCTACTTTCGTTCTCCCTCACTTCCAACAGGTCATAATAAAATTTCCCAGTAACAAAGACTAAGGTTTTTACCTTTTCTGTCTTCGCTTTTTGATCATCAATGACCATTTGAAAACTTCCATTAGCAAATTCATCTACCGTTGAAACCACCAAAGGATGACGCAATAAGCTTTTAGGAGTAAACACAATCAACGGTTTTCTGAAGTTTGTTTTAACTTGTCTTCTCAATAAATGATAAAAGTTTGCCGGCGTTGTACAATCTGCTATATACATATTATCATTGGCGCACATTTGTAAAAAACGCTCCATACGTGCCGATGAATGCTCTGCACCTTGACCCTCATAACCATGTGGTAGCAACATAACCAATCCGTTTTGAAGCTTCCACTTATCCTCAGCAGCCGAAATATACTGGTCCACCATAATTTGTGCTCCATTACTAAAATCTCCAAACTGAGCTTCCCAAATCGTTAAGGTTTTAGGACTCGCCATAGCATAGCCATAATCAAAACCTACAACGCCATATTCAGAAAGCAAAGAGTTATAAATATAAAACTGGCCTTGTTTATCACTGATATGATTTAAAAGGACGATCTCCTCTTCACTGTCTTCTACTTTTATTACTGCATGACGGTGGGAGAAGGTGCCCCGTTCAACATCTTGTCCTGACATGCGCACATCATGACCTTCTTCTAAAAGTGTTCCGTAAGCCAAATGTTCCGCCATTGACCAGTCCAATTTGTTTTCATCAAACATGGTTTTTCTGGACTCAACGAGGCGTTCTATTTTACGTATAAATTTTTTATCCTTTGGTAAAGTGGAAATCACATCGGCTATTTCCGATAATCTTTCTTTCGGGAACGTCGTATCCACATCTTGCATCATCATCGTCTGATCTGCATATTCAAAACCGGTCCATTCATCTTGCATAAATGGAGTTATCACTGTTTTTTCTTCCTTACGGGAATCTTCGAGTTCTTCTTCTAAAGAAGCTTTATAAGTTGCTTCCAACTTTTTGGCATAATCCTGATCAACAAGACCTTCTTTGACAAGTTTAGCGGCATAAATATCTCTCGGATTTTCATGCTTTGCAATCGCTTTATATAATTTTGGCTGGGTAAAACGAGGCTCGTCACCTTCATTATGCCCATATTTTCTGTAACCTAAAAGATCAATAAACACATCACGCTTAAAGGTCATTCTAAAATCTAAAGCAAACAACATGGCATGAACAACAGCCTCAGCATCATCTGCATTAACATGTAATACAGGAGACAAGGTCACTTTTGCAATATCAGTACAATAGGTACTTGAACGTGCATCAAGATAATTTGTAGTAAATCCTATTTGATTATTGACCACAATATGGATGGTACCATTGGTCTTATAACCATCTAAATTTACCATTTGAATGATCTCGTAAACCAAGCCTTGTCCAGCAATAGCAGCGTCGCCATGCACTATAATAGGAAGTACTTGCGATGGATTGTCCGCGTATTTGTCGTCTTGTTTTGCTCTGGCAATACCTTCTACAATAGCACCTACAGTCTCTAAATGAGAAGGGTTGGGTGCGATATTCAGATTTATTTTTTTACCACCTTTTGATTCTCTATCGCTAGTCCATCCCAAGTGGTATTTTACGTCACCATCAAATACTTCTTGCTCGTAATCTTTACCATCAAATTCGCTAAAGATATCTTTAGCCGATTTTCCGAAAATATTGATCAATGTACTCAAACGACCTCGGTGCGCCATCCCCATAACAAATTCCTTCACCCCAAGTTCTGCGGCATTTTCAATAAGCGCATCAAGCGCCGGAATTAATGATTCGTTACCTTCTAATGAAAAGCGTTTTTGTCCCACATATTTTGTATGTAAGAAACTTTCAAAAGAAACGGCTTCATTTAGTTTATTGAGAATATGTTTTTTTTCTTCAGAAGAAAATTTAGGTTGATTATCATTAATGTTCAGTTTTTCTTGAATCCATTGTATTTCCTTCGGATTTCTGATATACATATACTCCACGCCAATAGACGAACAATAAATCTTTTCAAGATGATCAATAATATTTTCTAAAGTCTGTGGCCCAGTCCCTAAATTCTCACCAGCAGAAAAAACAGTTTGGAGATCCTGTTGTAAAAGTCCAAAATTTTCAAGCGCTAATGTTGGCCCATATTTTCGACGTTCTCGTACAGGATTGGTTTTTGTAAATAAATGACCTCTGTTTCTATACCCATCAATAAGTCTGATCACATTGAATTCTTTCTGCATGTGCTCAGGCACTTCTGGTGAGATGCAAACGTCTCCCTCCCCATAGGTTACTTCACTAGGGGCACCTTCAGCGTTTTCTGAACCAAAGTCAAACCCTTGAAAAAAGGCTCGCCAACTTGGCTCTACAGTGTCTGGGTTTTGTAAATATTGATCGTATAATTCAGCGAAGAAAGCTGAATGTGCAGCATTTAAAAAGGAATATTTATCCATCATTTTTTGTGAAACGTTCAGATGTGTTCAAATTTTGTTCAAAAATACAACTTTTAACAAAATAAGAATTGCTTTTAGTATATTTATATGATATAACAGTATCAATAAACAAAATACCAAATTTATGCCATTCCTACTAAAAAAAAGCGTCTTTACTTGCCTTATAATTATCGGGTTTTCCTTAAACTCACAAGCGCAAATACATACCCCTCAATCCGCGTCAGATTTTTGGAACCATGTGCGTTTTGGTGGAGGGATTGGATTAAGCTTTGGGGATGGTTTTTTCAGCGGAACACTAGCTCCGAGTGCCATTTATGAGTTTAATGATCAATTTGCATTAGGTGTTGGTCTTAATGGCACTTATAACAAACTAAAAAACACCTATAAATCCACTGTTTTAGGAGGGAGTTTGATTGGCTTGTTCAATCCTATCCAAGAACTTCAACTTTCGGCAGAATTAGAACAATTAAACGTGAGCCGCAACTGGGACGACAATGTTGCGAGGGCCAATGAAAACTATTGGTATCCTGCGCTATTTGTTGGTGCCGGCTATAGATCGCGCAATGTTGCCGTGGGCATTAAGTATGACGTGTTATATGACAAAAATAAAAGCATCTATGCTGATGCCTGGGCGCCTTTTGTGAGGGTATACTTTTAAAAACAGCTTCGCCCTATCATCATAACGCATGCGAACTTATGATGAAAATTTATTCCTATAATATACTTTTTGCCATTCCCGTTTAAGAATTAGAAACGCAACGTTTTCTGATAACTGTAGCGTATCATTACCATCCAACTGTTTTATTTGCTCTTCGGAAACGTCAATGATGTAAAGTAAGTTCAGATAGTCCATAAATTTTTCCTGTATAAGCTTATAAACTTGCTCGTGCAATAAAAATTTTAGACTTGTAGGCAAGACGTCAGCAGCAAATTCTAAGTTAACATTGGCTAAGGCCAAATCTTTATTAAGCTGAAGGATGAGTTGAGAATAAAGTTCTAATTGATTGGCTTTATCCACTAAATCGTCAAATGTTTTTAATTCCTTCATTAGTTAAACTCTTCGATCCATTAAATCATGACCGAAATCTTTCAGAACATTTTTCTTGTTTTCAGGAATTGAAAGCTCATCCAAAACGGCGAATGCTTTTTTTGTGTAGTTTTCAATTTCCTCTCGTGTGGCATTTGCAGAGCCACTGGATTGAAAAATTTGTTTTACAGTTTCAATTTTCTCTGTGGCATCGGTTGGATTGATTCCAAATAAATGTTGCAGTTGCAATTTGTCTTCAGCATTGGAAAACTCAATCGCTTTTATATATAAATAGGTTTTCTTATTTTCAATAATATCACCGCCAACCTGCTTTCCAAATGTTTTTGGATCTCCAAAAGCGTCCAAATAATCATCTTGAAGCTGGAATGCGATACCCAACAATCTTCCAAATTCATATATATGTTTTTGATCATCTTTTGATGCAGAAGATACTATGGCACCCATTTTCATAGCAGCACCAACTAACACTGCGGTCTTAAATTCGATCATTTTAAGATAATCTGCCACTGAGACATCATCTCTGGTTTCAAAATCCATGTCATATTGTTGGCCTTCACAAACCTGCAGCGCTGTTTTACTGAACAGTTTCGCCAAGTCCTGAAAGGTTGTGGCATCATAGTTTTCAAAAAGCTGATACGCCATAATAAGCATAGCATCTCCCGACAATATTCCGGTATTGATATCCCATTTTTCATGAACCGTCAGCTGGCCACGACGTAAGGGCGCCGCATCCATGATGTCATCATGAATTAAAGAAAAATTATGAAAAATCTCAACACTTAAAGCTGCGTTAAGCGCCTTTTTATAATCCTCGTTAAAAGCTTCGGCAGTCATTAACGTCAAAATGGGCCGTAAACGCTTCCCTCCCAATCCTAAAATATAAAGTATCGGATCATATAAGGAAGCAGGCTCTTTTGATTGCACCTTTTCTTCTAAATAGTTAATAAAAGCTGTATGATAAAATGTTATGTTTTGCATGCCACAAAAATAAACGAAATACCTATAATAACCCAACCCAATTAATCCAAGATTAAAAAGAAATTAAACTTTGGAAACTATTTTTGTTTTTAAAGTTTCCTGTTGTACATTTGCCATCAATTATGAGAGAGAATATAATAAATAAAGCTACGGAACTGTTTCTAACACTTGGGTTCAAAAGTGTGACAATGGATGATATCGCCAATGAAATGGGCATCTCTAAGAAGACTATATACGTACATTTCGAAAATAAGACCAAACTTGTTGAAGCGACAACTTTAGAAATGTTTGAGCTTATTGCGCAAGGCATTGATCACATATGTGTCTTGGAGAAAAACCCAATTGAAGAGATTCATGATATCAAGAAGCTCGTTTTGGAGCATTTAAAAGATGAAGCGTCGTCGCCTTACCATCAATTGCAAAAATATTATCCAAAAATTTTCAATTCCCTAAGGTCAAAACAATATGGTTTGATGGAAGATTGTGTGGCGGGCAATTTGAATCGTGGCATTGCCCTTGGTCTTTATAGAGATAATTTGGAAGTTGAATTTATTTCCAAAATTTATTTTACCTGCATTATGGCTTTGAGAGATAATCAATTGTTTCCTTTGAGTAATTTTTCAATGAGTTCACTTATGAATCATTATCTGGAATATCACGTCAGAGGCATTTGTACTCCAAAGGGCTTAAAATTTCTAACAAAAATTAACAATCAATCGTAATCTAATGAAAAATAAATTTTATATACTTTTATTAACGCTGCTTCCTTTCCTTGCATTCTCACAAGAAGCACCCACATCCTTTAGTCTGCAGGAGGCCATTGATTTTGCACTTCAAAATAATCGCAAGTCGATTAACGCACAAAAGGATATTAAAGCTGCAAAAGCACAAAAATGGGAAACTACTGCGAGCGGTTTGCCACAATTAAGCGCTACGGTTGATTACCAGAACTTTTTAAAGCAGCAAGTACAACTGTTGCCTTCGGAGTTTTTTGGCGGGAATCCTGGGGAATTTGCCGAAGTGGTTTTTGGCACCAAACAAAACATGTACGCTACAGCAACATTGAGTCAAAAAGTATTTGATGGCTCTTATATTGTTGCGTTACAATCAGCAAAAGTGTTTTTGGAGATCTCAAATAATGCCAAGATTAAAACCGATCTCGAAGTGAGAAAAGCAGTGATCAATGCTTACGGGAACGTGTTGTTAGCGGAAGAGAGCATTCATATATTAAATCGAAATTTGGAAGTACTCCGAAAAAACCTCAACGAAACCACCAAAATTTTTGAAAATGGATTGGGAGAGGAAGAAAGTGTAGAGCAGCTTCAAATTACGCTTGTTGGTATTGAAAGCAATTTGAACAATGTGACCAGAATGAAAACACTGGCTTATCAAATGCTCAACATGACACTTGGCCTGGACATTAACCGTCAAACAATTTTAAGTGATGATTTAGAACGTTTGAGCAAAGAAAACATGTCTTTAAGCTTGTTAGAAACAGAAGCTGATGTCGAAAACACCATTGATTATCAAATTGCAGAAAACGATAAAGTCGCTAAAGGATTGATGTTAAAGCTGGAAAAAAGCAAGGCATTACCAACCCTAAACGCTTTTATAAATGGAGGGTATTCAGGATTTAGT
>JBDTKP010000058.1:0-6007 GCA_039935255.1 Gelidibacter sp.
TTTTGCGGTTTCGTAATTGGGTTTTTCCCTAAATTGGTGCACCGGTTTTATGGCATCATTTGAGGCTTGGTCATATTCAATATACCCAAAACCGGTATTTGGGAAGGTGGGCTGAATGCCAAGAGTCATGAGTGCGTCATTGGTTTCACAAAAATCAAAAGCTTGTTGTACGTTTTGGGTGAATTTTGCTTCGTCTTCAATCCAATGGTCACTTGGCGCAACGATCATCACCGCATCTGGGTTTTCTTTCTGAATTTTTAATGAAGCATATAAAATACAAGGGGCCGTATTTCGCATGGCAGGCTCCAACAATACTTGTCGTTTAGTAACTTCAGGTAATTGCTGAAACACCAAATCCTCATATATGGCATTGGTCAGGATGAATATATTTTCTTTAGTAATCAGTTGTGCCAATCTGTTGAACGTCTTTTGAATTAGGGTATCCCCAGTTCCTAACATATCATGGAATTGCTTTGGAAAACCCTTGGTACTTACAGGCCAAAAACGCGATCCTACTCCTCCTGCCATTAAGATGGCGTAATAATTTTTATTCTTCATATCGATATTCCTGAAAAATCAGTCCCCAATATTAGGGATCTTTAATTAAAAAATCAATCTCATTAAACAAACGCATCACAAATGCCAAAATCAGGAGCTCGCTGCCTTCGCAGGAATTAGCTCCACCTCAGCATTTGGGTTGAAAAGATACAACTTTCCTGATGCAACTTCAACACCTTCATGTCTTGTACGCCGTTTTACACCCTTTTTGAAAACACGTCCATTATAAAGTCTAAACTCACTTCCTAAAGGCACTTCAAAAACATAGGTCTTATCGTTGGGAGGATCAAATTGCTTTAACGCCAACGCCAATTTTGTATCCGTATCACTGCTAGCCTTTGGGTTTTTAAAATGTCTTGCCAAAAGCGGCAATAATTCATTTGGAAATATATTGGGATTCAAAAAAGGAAGCATCAACGCTTGAAAGGTATTCTTCCATTCTACGCCATGAGGTTTAATGTATCTCCCGTGTCTATTATAAGCCTCAAAATGCGCTATTTCATGAATCAAAGTGATTAAAAATCGATAATGATTCAAATTAGAATTTATGGTAATCTGGTGTTTGTCGTTTGGTAATTTACGATAATCCCCATGACGCGTTTTTCGCTCTTTTTTTATTTTCACTACCAAGTTATCATGATTTAAAAGCTCTATGACATTAGGAATCGCCTGATAAGGAATATATTCTTGAAGGGTATTATGCATAAGAGCAAAAATAAGAGATTTGATGAGATTGTTTAAAGATTTTCGTAAATTTAGATGACAAACATTATTCTAGAATAAAGAATTATTCTTTTTATCAGTAATGTCAATTTGTTATAATCTCAACGGACTCTCGGCCAGACATCTTCATCAACTAATGAAAAGCATAAACCTAAAATATTCAAAAAGAAATCGAATCGTTTAAAAAGAACATATAACACATGGCATTTATAGATTACTACAAAGTTTTAGGTCTTGAAAAATCGGCAACGACGGCGGATATCAAAAAAGCCTATCGGAAATTGGCGCGAAAACACCATCCTGATGTCAACCCTAATGATAAGACGGCAGAGCATAAATTCAAAGAAATCAATGAAGCCAATGAGGTGTTGAGTGATATTGAAAAACGAAAAAAGTACGACAAATACGGTAAAGATTGGCAACATGGTGAAGCTTATGAGCAAGCACAACGCCAGCAACAATCGCAACAGCAATACCAACAGCAAGGTTATGGCAACTTTGGTGGTGGCGGTGGTTATGAAGAAGGTGAGTTCTCAGATTTTTTTGAATCGATGTTTGGCGGCCGCGGAGCCTCTGGAGGTCGTGGTAGAACATCAGGATTTAGAGGACAAGATTTTAACGCGGAATTACAGTTGGACCTCAAAGACGTTTATGAAACACAAAAGAGAGTCCTTACCGTCAATGGTAAAAACATCAGACTAACCATTCCTGCAGGTGTCGAAAATGGACAAGTGATTAAAATAAAAGGCAAAGGTGGCGAAGGCAGAAACGGCGGACCACACGGTGATTTGCTGATAAAATTTAATATCAGTAATACTACAAAGTTCAAAAGAGATGGTTCTAATTTATATTCCAATGAAAACATCGATCTCTACACGGCTATATTAGGAGGCGACGTGACTGTGGATACGTTTGACGGCAAAGTAAAATTAAAAGTGAAACCAGAAACCCAAAACGGCACTAAAGTTAAACTAAAAGGAAAAGGCTTTCCTGTGTATAGAAAGGAAGGTCAGTTTGGTGATCTGTATATAACTTATGACATTGAAATGCCCACAAAACTTTCATCCAAAGAAAAAGAACTGTTCAATGAACTTAAAAATTTAAAATCATGAGTACAGAAACTTACATTCCAATAAAAACATTGTGCACCTATTATAAAGTTGAAACTTCATTCTTCCAAGGCCTTAAAGATTATGGCCTGATTGAAATAACAACCGTTGAAAAGTCACCGTGCATCCATCAAAATTACATTAAGAATTTAGATTCTATTGTGAGGTTACATCAGGATTTACATATTAATTTCGAAGGCATTGATACAATTTTCAACCTCTTAGAAAAAATTCAAGATCTACAAAATGAATTAGCAGCTGCAAATAACAGATTGCGGATTTTCGAGGATTAAAGATATATATATGGGAAGTTGATTCTTATAATTTCTAGAGATATGGTTTGCGGAAAATCAGTAATCACCGCATCTACTTAATAGCACTTGTTATTTACAAATTTTGCTATTGGATAATCTAAATCATGTATAATGGATCCACTGTCATATCTAACTCTCTTAGACCACGTTTTAATAATAAGATCATAAATCGTAATTAACTTCTAAAAAATCAGTAATAATTAATACGCCACAATTATGAAAAATTTTAAAGTCGGAGATCATGTCAAATGGAATTCAGAAGCCGGACATGTCTCAGGAAAAATCATCAAAGTGCACCATTCAGATTTCCAATATAAGGGATACACACATCATGCTAACAAAGATGATCCGCAATATGAAATTAAAAGTGATAAGACCGATCATATCGCAGCACATAAAGGAACAGCGCTAACTAAATTTTGAGAAGTATTTATTTTTTAGTTTAAATTATTCTTAACGACTACTGAATAAGCTCTAACACCTTCGACATATCATTAAATGTCAAGGTTGCCTTTCCTGCAAGTTCGTTGTTGTAATCATGTGCTGTAAATCCAAACACATCAAAGCCACCATTTAAAGCCGCATTGACGCCACTAATACTATCTTCAATGACAATGCATTCATGTGGTTCAAAGCCCATAGTTTCTGCAGCCCATAGAAAAACTGCTGGATCTGGTTTCCATTTTTTAATGGTAAAACAACTAAAAATCTTCTCCTCAAAATGAGGTAATAAACCCGTTAATTCTAAATTGAGCCGGATCTTATTTACAGGTCCGCTTGAAGCCACGCAAAACGGAACATCCAAATTTTCCAAAACTTCGATAATCCCTTCTACGGGTCGAATATTTTGTCGAAATGACTCGAAACTCCGTTCTCTAAAGGTGGGAAGAAAATCGTCCGGCAGTCTTTGAGGTACCAATTCAGCAATTTGTTCCTGACAACGCTGCATGGACGTGCCTTTAAATTTTTTTAAGGCATAATCCAAATTGATATTAGCGCCCAACTCATTCGCCATTTCTACCAATACTTGGTTGGCTATAGGCTCGCTATCTACTAAAACGCCATCACAATCAAAAATAACGCACTTATACTTTGCCATTATTATGGGGTTGAATTGGAAACCTGAAGTAATTTCCCGTTATAGAACTTTTGACCTTTCAATGAAAAATCCACAATATAATCTGCTATTTCTTCTGGCGTTATGGGAGCCTTTAATCCAGGAAAAGCTTCTTCCAACATTTCGGTTTGAACAGCGCCAAGTGCCAATACATTAAACGAAATTCCAGAATCTTTGTATTCTTCAGCAAGTAATTCTGTTAAAGTAATCACCGCGGCCTTACTGGAACTGTAGGCTGCAAGTCCAGCGAATTTCATACTCCCTTGAACACCTCCCATGGAACTCATGGTCACCACATGGCTATTTTTCGCCATATAAGGAATTAAGATGCGTGTCAACTCAGCAACGCCATAAACATTAGTGCGATACACTTCTTCGAAATCGCTCATGGTCGTTTTTGCAAAAGGTTTATTGAGCACTAGTCCTGCATTGTTAATTAAGACGTCCACATGTTTCCACTCTTCTAAAACGAAGGCTTCCACTTTTTGATACGCTTCCATATCTCCTAAATCAAAACAAAATGCGGTAACATTTTTCAATTTTAACGCCTTCACAGGACCATCCTTCCTTGACAATGCCAAAACCTGATGTCCTTGTTCAGCAAATAGCTTGACCAATTCATAGCCTATACCTCTGCTTGTACCTGTTATAATAATATGTTTACTCATGCATTTTTATTTCTTGGGTGGTTGTATTGCTCATAATTTCGAGCGCCGGAATTAATTTATTCACTAAATCAGCCATAAATTCATAATCCATTAATTCCGCCTCGTCACCAACTTTGTGGTAATGATCAAAATTAGTAAAATCAAAGGTGGAAATGGCGTGACTTGGTTTGTTGAAGACTTTAAAAAATGAATAATTGTCTGAACGGTAAAACAACTGAAACTCTTTAGCCTTTGGCAATTCATCCAAAAGATTGTAGTTCACATAGCTATTCAACTTAGTTGCCATATTAGAAAGATCAAAGCCAGTAAAATAAGCCTCATAATCTTTATCAACCATAGGCACGCCAATCATTTCAAAATTGATCATCGTATAAAGATTGATGTTCTTTTCCTTTAACTGTTCTGCTAAATGCTTAGACCCTATTAAGCCAATCTCCTCACCAGAATAAAGCGTGAATAAAATACTACGTTTGTTATTCTTTGCAGTCGCAAAATAGCGTGCCATCGCTAAAACAGCCGCTACACCAGATGCATCATCATTGGCTCCGTTGGCAATGGAATCGCCTTCAACCGCGTTCACAATGCCAATGTGGTCATAATGTGCTCCAAGAATGATGATTTCGTTTTTCAAAATTGGATCATTACCTTCGATGAACCCTACAACATTAGAGGCGTCCATTCCTTTAGCTTTATAGTGATCCCGATAAGTTTCGAAATAAGGGGGCACCTTATAAGACTTGAGCTTATTCTCGATATAAACGGCCGCCTTTTCTATGCCTTCTGATCCCGTAGCGCGACCTTTCAATTCATCTGAAGCCAGATAATAAACGCTTTCCTTAAGCTCCTCACTGGTTACAAAGTTCAACATCTCGTTTTGTGATGGGTGCTCTATCACAGCAAGATCATTGTTAGTTTTAGAAGACTCCTCTTCGTTGGTTTTACAGGAAAACATAATTAGCAGCGCGCCAATTAAAAGACTAATTCTCATATCACTTCTTATTTAGGTTTGTAATAAAAAAACCTGTTTCTTAAAATTGAAACAGGTTCTTATTATATATAATAATTCATTTTAGATGCTTCTAGATTCGTCGTGAGTTGAGCAAGATAAAAGCTCATTTCGACAAAATCAGCCACTTTACAATTATATTAACATCGTCACAGGATTTTCAATGAACCCTTTTAAGGTTTGAAGGAATTCTGCGCCAGTTGCACCATCAACTGTTCTATGGTCACATGCCAAAGATAGCTTCATGGTATTACCTACAACAACCTGTCCATTTTTTACCACAGGTTTTTCAAGAATAGCACCTACAGATAAAATTGCTGAATTTGGTTGGTTAATGATCGACGTAAAACTTTCGATACCAAACATACCTAAGTTAGAAACCGTAAAAGTACTCCCTTCCATTTCTTGAGGGGTCAATTTTTTGGTTCTTGAACGTCCCGCAAAATCCCTAACCGCTGCGCCAATTTGCGGCAAGCTTTGCTCATTGGCAAATTTCACAACAGGCACAACTA
>JBDTKP010000059.1:0-6052 GCA_039935255.1 Gelidibacter sp.
AAATAACATCCAACTCTTCATCCAGACTTAATTTTCCGGCAATACTAAGAACGTTCTCATTTTCCAAAGTGCTTAAATAGTCAGCCTCCGCTTTCCCTCCAAACAATAAAACCTTATGATTTGCAGCTAGTTCTTTGATAACCTTTTCCATCAACTCCAAAGGATACATTTTGCTTTTATGGGCTGCAAATGGTGCAACTCCGATCCAGTTTTTAGTATCTTCTCCAACAATTTCCAAGATTTTAAAACTCAACTCTGAGCGTTCAGGAAACACAGGTTCCGATTGATTAATAGGAAAGCCTAATTTTTCAAAAACATCTTTATAACGCTGGTGAGTGGTTTTAAGCTGCTTGAAATCTTTGCCTGTCACCAAAGCTTTTTTCTCAGCTCTTCCTTTATCCATTTGGATGATCTTAAGATCTAAAAGAAAAATTTTCAGGATATTGCTTCGAAGAACGTTATGTAAATCGGCAACAGCGTCAATGCCTAATGTTCTTAATTCCTTAGAAAGTTCTAAAAGCCCAAAAAAGCCTTTATGCTTTCCTTTTAGATCGGCCGAAAATACAGATACATTTTCTAAATCTCGAAAAAAAGGTTTGAAGAATGCTCGGGTTAATACGGTTAACTTAATCTCCGGATATTGCTCTGTGAAAGCCCTCAATACGGGAATAGTCATGGCGACGTCTCCCATGGCGGACAGACGGATGACGAGGATGTGTTTTGTTTGTTTTGACATAATTTAACCCTTCCGTTTTCCGATTAGCATCGAAATCCGCCTTTTCTTGAAAAAAGGGAAGGAATTTTAATTCAAATTTATTTTTGTCCGCGAAGCACAGGATTCAGCTCATCGTCATTGTACATTTTCATTTGCTTATACACTTTCATGTATTTATAGCCATTGCTAATGTCCACCAACAAATCGTCAATAGCTGTGCTTAAATCCTTCCGCTGATCCAAAAGCACCTTAAGTTTCGTCGTACAATTGAGTTTATGTGAGGAAGAGGCATCTGGACGTTCAACTTCTTCGTTCATATGATAAATTTTCAAAGCTAAAATTGATAATCTGTCAATCGCCCATGCAGGACTTTCGGTGTTTATTGTGGCGTTTGACTTAGGTTCTACATCATTATAGGTAGTCAAAAAATAGCTATCAATATACTCTACCATATCCGTTCTATCCTGGTTTGACGCATCAATTTGACGTTTCAATTTCAACGCAGCAACAGGGTCAATATTCGGATCTCTAATAATATCTTCATAATGCCATTGCACCGTATCTATCCAACATTTTCTATATAAAAGATGTTCTATAAGATGTTTATCTTCGTCATAAATATTTAAAAAAGATTGGTCAACAGTGTTTTTAATATGGTAAGTGCTGATGACTTCTTGGAAAATTTCATTGGCCTTTGCTGTAAACATAATTGGATGATTTTTAAGATGTAAATATACTTCTAATTAATTAACTTTACCCTTCAAAATAGAGTTTAAGCCTTATGCACATTCACAACTTAACAGAAAAAAATTCCATTTTAAATACGTTTGTTTCCGAATTAAGAGACGTCCATGTTCAAAAAGACAGCATGCGCTTCCGCAGAAATATTGAACGTATTGGAGAGATTTTAGGATATGAAATCAGTAAGGTCTTAAATTACAAATCGGCACAAATTGAAACGCCTTTGGGCACTTGTGAAATGAACATTATGGATAATGACATCGTGCTTTGTTCCATACTAAGAGCTGGAGTACCTTTGCATAATGGGCTTTTAACGTATTTTGATAATGCCCAGAACGCCTTTATTTCGGCGTATCGACAGCATCATAAAAAACCGGATAGCTTTGAAATAATCGTTGAATATTTGGCCTGTCCAAACTTAGAGAACAAAACCCTTATTTTGGCAGATCCTATGTTGGCTACAGGGCAATCATTAGTAGCTACTTTTGAAGCTTTAAAACCATTTGGCAAACCAAAAGACGTCCATTTGGCCTGCGTTATCGGAGCGCAACCTGGCATTGAATATATCAGCAAACATTTTAGTAAGGACACCCATTTATGGATTGCGACCGTGGATCCAGATTTAGATGAAAAAGGTTATATCATGCCTGGGCTTGGTGATGCAGGTGATTTGGCATTTGGCGAAAAACTACAGCATTAAATTCATCACAGACACTAACATCAGAATAATAATTAAACTTTCCTTAAACCACTTTTCAGGGATAATTTCAAGGTAGTTGGCCATCATAATGGACAATGGCGCCAATAAGAAAATAAATTCGCTGCCATTCTTGTGTGGTGCTAACAAAATGATCAACAAGGCAATCAATGACGACATAATTACCAAAATGAAAGAAGGCTTATAGGTTTTTAATTGGTGTTTTATGTTTTTCATAAAATAGAATGACGCCCATACCCCATAAGACAATAATATCGTAGTAGCGATGATAATACGCTTTGAATTTAAGGGCGTAAAATCGAAACTCACATCAAAAAATCCATTAAAATAAGGCTCAAAATCAACCCCCATTACGATCATATAACATGCTGCAATGACTCCAACGCAAAGTATTCCAACCATTGGAATAATCCAGTTTTTGACGTCTACTATGGCATAAAGCAACAATGCCACAAAAATTAAAATATAAAATAAGGAGGCCCAAAAAAATAATAGCGTGGCTAAACTAATCCAAAGCGCGGCATCAAAAAGCTTTTTCTTGATCTCTTTACCTGATCTTAAACTTATGATGCGCCTTAAAGCCAATAAGATGAACAAATTGGCAATAAGCAATTTTGAATTATGTAAGGTTTCGGGCAAAACGGCTATAAAAAGACCAAACATTAAAATTTTATAACTATTCCTTTTGGTAAGATTGTTTTTGCTAACAAAAAAATCAAGGACAAAAAGTGAGGCCAAGCACACCCCAAAAAGAAAAGATTCCTTTAAAAAAAGTTCTACAGAAAAAGCCTCCGTTAGGGTCGCCATTTTCGACACAACAAAAACAATGAGAAGCATAATGCTTACTACAAGAAGATGGATGGGTTTTGATTTGCCAAAAAAGCTTGAAATCATTTAGAGCAGTGTTCTGGGTTCATTGATGTATGTTAACTTTAATGAAGACAAACATTCGTTTTCATTTTATTGAACAATTCAAATAAAAAAAACGTAATTTTGTCTTGTAAATATAATATTATTATCATGACAGAATTTTTTTATGCCATTGGCGATTTGTTTACTAACTATTTAATGTTGCCTTTTGATGCTTTAATGACTTTAGAGCTCAGCAATTGGTGGCTTTCCAATATTTTCTCTTGGATACTTATCATTATAGCTATGGTAGCATTTGTTTATTGGATGTTAGAATTGAAAAAGCACGATGACAATAACGAAGAGGATAAGAGCATCTCATCCCATTCGTTTTTATAAATCGAAACCAATATCTTTACGGTAATACATCTTATCAAAATGTAGTTTTTCTATATTTTGATAAGATTTTTTTATGGCTTCTTGGTACGTATTTCCAAAAGATGTTATGGCCATAACACGCCCTCCCGACGTCATTACTTTACCATCTTTCAAATGGGCACCTGCATGAAACGGAATGACATCCGTTAAATCGCTCAATCCAGTGATTTCCTTGCCTTTTTCATAAGATTCTGGATAACCTCCAGACACCAACATTACGGCGGTTGCTGCACGTTCGTCAATCTCGATCTTAACAGTATCCAATGTTTGATTAGCAATGGCTTGAAAAATTTCAACCAGGTCATTTTTAAGTCGTGGGATTACAACTTCCGTTTCCGGATCTCCCATGCGCACGTTATATTCAATAACCTTTGGATCATCGCCCACTTTAATAAGTCCGATAAAAATAAAGCCTTTATAATCTAAGCCGTCTTTTTGGAGTCCAGCAATAGTTGGTTTGATTACCCGTTCTTCAATTTTACTCAAAAACGATTCCGTAGCAAAAGGCACAGGAGATACAGCACCCATACCACCTGTATTTAATCCGGTATCACCGTCGCCAATGCGTTTATAATCTTTTGCGGTAGGCAAAATTTGATAGTTTTTCCCATCGCTTAAAACGAAGCAACTGAGTTCAATCCCATCTAAGAATTCTTCGATTACGACTTTGGTGCTTGCAGCTCCAAATTTGGCATCCACCAACATGCTTTTGAGTTCTGCTTTGGCTTCATCGATATTATCTAAGATCAACACACCTTTTCCTGCAGCTAATCCATCGGCTTTTAATACGTAAGGTGGCTTTAAAGTTTCCAAAAACTGATAGCCTGCCTCTAACGAATTGGCATCAAAACTTTGATAAGCTGCTGTTGGAATGTTATGACGAAACAAGAATTCCTTTGCAAATTCTTTACTGCCTTCCAATTGGGCAGCGGCTTTTTGAGGTCCAATCACAGATACATTTTTCAGCGCTGCATCATTGGGAAAAAATCATGAATGCCTTCCACCAGAGGATCTTCGGGGCCTACGACCACCATATTAATCTGTTTTTCAATGACCAATTTTTTTATCGCCTCAAAGTCTGTGACATTGATCGCGACATTTTCTGCTATTTCCGCTGTTCCAGAATTTCCTGGAGCAACAAATATTTTTTGACATAGCGGACTTTGGGCAATTTTCCAAGCAAACGTGTGTTCCCTTCCACCGGAACCTAAAATTAGAATGGTCATGTTTTTGTGTTTGGTACAAAAATATAGTTTATGCCCTGAAAACAATAATATTTTTGAGGATTAAATCTGTAATGTTGAAGATTGATTTAAAGCGGGACTTTAATAAATTTCTTTACTTTACATTTGTTGTAAACAAGGCATAAATTGAATTTATTTGATTTTTCATTAAAATTGAGCGGGTTTCCAATCAAGGAAGCAAGATCTCATTTGCGTGATGTTCAAAACCTTAAGGAACACGAATTCAAAAATTATGTTGACCAGCAAAAAAAACAGATTGTCAATTTTCACTTAGCACATAATCCCTTTTACAAATCTCTTTTTAAAGCGACGGAACTCTCCACCTGGGACACTGTTCCCATCATGACAAAAAGTGATTTACAGCAACCTTTATCTAACAGATTATCTGACGGGTTTTCATCAAAAAATGTGTACATCAACAAAACCTCAGGCTCTTCTGGAGATCCTTTCATTTTTGCGAAAGACAAGTTTTGTCACGCTCTTACTTGGAGTATCATTCAAGATCGATTTAGTTGGTTTAATCTCGATTTCAACAGTTCTAAACAAGCTCGATTTTATGGAATTCCTTTGGATAAAAAAGGGTATTATAAAGAGCGCATTAAAGATGTATTAAGTAAGCGGTTTAGGTTTTCGGTCTATGACTTGAGTGATACCGCATTTGAAAATCATTTAAAAAAATTCATAACCACAAGCTTTCATTACATCAATGGATATACCAGTTCGGTTGTCCAATTCGCCAAGTTTTTAGAGCGAAGGAAACTAGTTTTAAAAACCATCTGTCCCACTTTAAAGGTTTGCATTGTAACCTCAGAAATGTTGTTTGAAAACGACAAACTCCTCATGCAAAAGCACTTTGGTGTTCCAGTAATCAATGAATACGGCGCCTCGGAACTGGATTTAATCGCTTTTCAAAATCCAAATGGTCAATGGATTCTTAACAGCGAAACTCTTTTTGTAGAGATTGTGGACGAAAACAATCAGGTTTTGCCTTATGGCGAAGAAGGTCGCGTAGTCATCACCTCATTATACAATAAAGCACATCCTTTTATTCGTTACGATATTGGCGATATTGGAATCCTGTGCAAAGAAAGTACATTACGGCAACCTCAACTCCATAAATTAATCGGACGCACCAATGATATTGCTAGATTGCCCAGCGGAAAACAAGCTGCTGGACTCACGTTTTACTATATCACCAAAAGCATTGTTGAAGATGATGGCAATGTCAAGGAGTTTATGATTGAACAACTGGATCTCCAAACTTTCAGAATTAACTATGTCAGCGATAAGCGATTATCTGATCAACAAACAGAAATTATAATTAAAGAAATGGAACGCTACCTTGAA
>JBDTKP010000060.1:0-7481 GCA_039935255.1 Gelidibacter sp.
AGAGCCAGATCCTATTATTCCAGATCCAAGAATTAAAAACGGACGATGGAGCGGTATTGCGTTGCAGTGGATGGCTTATGGTTATGGGGTGTCATTTACACCTTTGCAGACCTTAACGTTTTACAATGCCATTGCCAATAATGGCGAAATGGTAAAACCACAATTTTTACGAGAAGTGCGCGAGTTTGATAAAACCATTGTGCCCTTTAAAAAAGAAGTCATCAATCCGAGAATATGTTCTCAGGAAACCGTGGATAAAGTTAAAAAGTTATTAGAAAATGTAGTGCAGCATGGCACTGGAAGCAAGTTGTATTCGCCTAGTTTTTCCATGGCAGGTAAAACAGGAACTTGTCAGAAGGATTATGCCAATAAAGATAAGTTGAGTTATATCTCATCGTTTGCAGGGTTTTTTCCAGCGGACAATCCTAAGTATTCCTGCATCGTCGTGATTCATGAGCCAGATAAGAGTGTGGGTTATTATGGTGCTGATGTATCGGGGCCCGTCTTTAAAAAAATCGCTCAGAAAATATTTACAGATACGCCAATTACCGATGAGGTAGAAACTTTGAAATTTCAAAACTCTATTGTCAAGAAAGATTTTGAAAATTATTATGATATGGCTCAAAACTATAAAACCATAATGCCCGATGTTAGAGGCATGCCAACAATGGATGCTCTGGCGCTTTTGGAAAATATGGGATTAGTTGTGAGGATTGAAGGCGTTGGTGTTGTTAAAAAGCAATCTATTGAAAAAGGTATCAAAATAAAAAGGAATCAAGAAGTCTATTTAAATATATAATGGCACAGTTAAAAGACATATTGTATAAGGTGACCATCAATGCTGTTGTTGGTGCTACGAGCGTGCAGGTCAATGCGCTACATTTTGATTCTCGAAATATCGCTCAGGGTGATGTTTTTGTGGCAATTAAAGGCAGTGTTACAGATGGCCATCAATATATTGATTTAGCAATTGAAAAAGGTGCTGTTGCAATTGTTTGCGAAACCTTGCCAGAAGATTTGCAAAATGGCACCACTTATATTGAAGTTGAAAGTACCAGTAGAGCTTTGGCTTTTATGGCAGCTAATTTTTACCACAACCCTTCCGAAAACTTAAAATTGGTTGGTGTTACAGGTACGAATGGCAAGACAACAGTGGCGACTTTATTGTATCATTTGTTTAAGAAAGCAGGCTTTAAGGTGGGATTGCTGTCAACCGTCAAGGTCATAGTCGATACGACCGAGTATACAGCGACACATACCACCCCAGATTCGTTGACTATCAACAACTTTTTAAGTTTGATGAGTGATGCGGGAGTTGAGTTTTGCTTTATGGAAGTCAGTTCGCACGGAATTCATCAAAACAGGACGGAAGGATTGCATTTTGAAGGCGGTATTTTTACAAACCTCTCCCATGATCATTTAGATTATCATAGCACATTTGCCGAATATAGAGATGTCAAAAAAACATTCTTTGATCAATTGCCGAAAACAGCATTTGCCTTGGTCAATATCGATGATAAGAACGGTTTGGTCATGCTTCAAAATACCAAAGCGAAAAAATATACTTACGCTTTAAAAACTTATGCAGATTATAAAGCCCATATTTTAGAAAATCAATTTACCGGATTGCTGCTCAAAATTAATGACAATGAAGTTTGGACGCGCTTAATTGGGAATTTTAACGCGTATAATATTTTAGCTATTTACGCTGCCGCAGAGTTGCTAGGGCTAGAAAAGGTTGAGAATTTGCGTTTGATAAGTGAACTGGAAAGTGTTTCTGGACGTTTTCAATATTTAATTTCTAAGGAAAATATAACGGCCATTGTGGATTACGCACATACACCAGATGCTTTGCAAAATGTATTGGAAACTATCAACAGCATCCGCACGAAAAATGAAGAATTAATTACTGTTGTAGGTTGTGGCGGCGATAGAGATAAAACGAAACGTCCTAAAATGGGGCATATCGCGTCCGTTTTAAGTACTAAAGTCATTTTCACCAGTGATAATCCAAGAAGTGAAGTTCCTGAGGCCATTATAGAGGCTATTGAAAAAGGAGTAGAGCCTCAGAATTTTAAAAAAATACTTTCGATTACCGATAGAAAGCAAGCCATTAAAACCGCTTGCCAAATGGCACAACCAAACGATATTATCCTCATTGCCGGCAAAGGTCATGAAACCTATCAGGACGTTAAGGGCGTTAAAAGTGACTTTGATGATTATAAAATAGTACAGGAGTTTTTGAAGCAGCTTGGGAAGTAGGAAGTTTATAGAATTAAGTATTTAGTACAAAGTATTAAGAAAATAAAAAGTAAGAGAAATAACGAATAATGAAGTTTGGTTTTATCAATAATCAACAATCAACAATCAACAATCCATAATCTAGATGCTCTATTACCTCTTTGAATATTTAAAACAACACTTTGATTTTCCCGGGTCATCCCTCTTCGGTTTTATCACCTTTAGGGCAGCCATGGCGATTATTACGTCGTTGCTTATTTCAACCATTTTCGGTAAGCGGATCATCAGATTTTTACAAAAACAGCAAGTTGGAGAAACGATTAGGGATTTAGGATTAGACGGACAGGTGGAAAAAGCTGGAACGCCAACAATGGGCGGGATCATTATCATCATTGCTACTTTAATCCCGGTGCTTTTATTTGCTAAAATAGACAATATCTATATTATCCTCTTGATAGTGACCACGCTTTGGATGGGGGCAATCGGCTTTTTAGATGATTATATTAAAAAATTTAAAAAAGATAAAGAAGGTTTAAAAGGAGGTTTTAAAGTTTTGGGACAGGTTGGCTTGGGAATCATTGTGGGTGCCACTTTATATTTTAATCAGGATGTGACTATTAAAGAGAAGCTGCCAATTGCTCAACAAAAGGAAATTTTGGCTGCCAATCCTAATGTTGAGGCATCAAAATTATTTAAAGCAGAGGAAAAATCAACAAAAACAACCATTCCATTTGTAAAGGAAAATGAATTTGATTACGCCAATTTAATAACGTGGATTAGTCCTGATCTTGAAAAGTACACTTGGATCATTTTTATTTTGGCGAGTATTTTTATCATAACGGCGGTATCCAATGGTGCAAATTTAACCGATGGGATAGACGGGTTAGCGGCAGGAACATCAGCCATAATTGTGCTGACACTAGGGATTTTCGCGTGGTTATCTGGAAATATCATTTTCTCGGAATTTCTCAATATCATGTATATCCCCAGGGTGGAAGAAATTACCATTTATATCGCTGCATTTGTAGGGGCGCTCGTGGGGTTTTTATGGTACAATGCCTATCCGGCCCAGGTATTTATGGGAGATACAGGAAGTTTGACCATCGGGGGTATTATCGCAGTTATTGCAATTGCAGTACGTAAAGAATGGTTAATTCCGGTGTTATGTGGGATATTTTTGGCTGAAAATTTATCGGTGGTGATGCAAGTAGGCTGGTTTAAATATACCAAAAAGAAATATGGAGAAGGACGTCGCATTTTTAAAATGTCACCCTTGCACCATCATTATCAAAAATCTGGATATCACGAAAGTAAAATCGTCACCCGTTTTTGGATTATTGGAATTTTATTGGCCATTCTGTCAATTGTGACCTTAAAAATTAGATAGGAAAATCCCCTCTCTTAATCTCTTTCCAAAAAGAAGAGAAACGATTGTGAATATGAAGGAAGATTTTAGAAATAAAAATATTAGGAAACCTCCCTTTGGAGGGTTTGGGAGATTAGTCATATTAGGAGGAGGAGAAAGCGGTGTGGGTACAGCGCTTTTAGGAAAGGCAGAAGGCTACGAAGTGTTCCTTTCAGACAAAGGAAAGATTAAAGAAAATTATAAAGAAGTTCTTATACATAATGAGATTGAATTTGAAGATGAACAGCATACAGAGTCCAAGATTCTTAATGCTGACATCGTGATGAAAAGCCCTGGGATTTCTGATAAAGTGGCTTTAGTAAAGCAAATAAGAGATCAAGGGATCCAAGTGGTTTCTGAAATTGAATTTGCTGCAAAATTTACTAAGGCAACAATTGTGGGAATCACAGGAACCAATGGCAAAACCACAACGGCAACCTTAGTCCATCATATTTTGAAGCAGGAATTAGAGGTTGGCTTGTCTGGAAACATCGGTAAAAGCTTTGCGCAACAGATTTTGGAACACGATTATCCAAATTACGTGCTGGAGATTAGCAGTTTCCAGTTGGATGACATTGTGGATTTCAAACCACATATTGCCGTTTTGCTTAACATCACACCAGATCATTTGGATCGCTATGATTATAAGTTTGAAAACTATATCGATTCAAAATTCAGAATTGTTCTGAATCAAACCAAAGAGGATTATCTGATTTATGATGCCGATGATGAAGTCATTGTAGGCTGGCTTAAGTCACATAAAATTCAATCCACATTAGTGCCATTTTCGCTAACGAAAATTATTGAAAACGGCGCGTATTTAGACAAAGAAGAAATAAAAATAACGATAGATAACAATCAAATTATTATGCCAACAACAAATTTAACATTACAAGGTAAGCACAATACTAAGAATCAAATGGCTGCTTCAACTGTAGCGCATTTATTAAAGATAAGAAAACAGACCATTCGTGAGAGCTTAGAGAATTTTCAAGGTGTAGAGCATCGCTTGGAAGAAGTCTTGAAAATTAACAAGGTGAGGTATATCAATGATTCAAAAGCAACTAATGTTAATGCCACTTATTTTGCATTAGAAAGCATGGATGCACCAACAATTTGGATTGTAGGTGGGGTTGATAAAGGGAATGACTACAAAGAGTTGTTTCCGTTCATTAATGAAAAGGTGAAAGCAATCATTTGCCTTGGTGTGGACAATGAAAAATTATTAAAAACTTTCGGAAAAATGGTGGATGTCATTGTTGAAACTCAATATATGAGTGAAGCCGTAAAAATTGCATATAAAATAGCTGATTCTGGTGATTCTGTATTGTTGTCGCCAGCTTGTGCCAGCTTCGATTTGTTTGAGAGTTATGAGGATAGAGGTCGTCAATTTAAGAATGCTGTTAGAGGCTTATAAAAAGATATAGAAGTGCAAAGTGTTTTCAACAACATAAAAGGAGATCGGTTAATTTGGGCAATAGTCACCTTGTTGGCGATTTTCTCATTCCTTCCGGTGTATAGTTCTTCCAGTAATTTGGCATATACTGGTAGTTCAGGGAGTACGTTTTCATTTTTTGTAAAACACTTTATGCATTTGTTTTTAGGTTTTGTTATTATGTATGGGGTACATCGTATTCCTTACCGTTATTTCAAAGGGTTATCTCTAATCATGTTGCCGATTGTATCGATTTTATTGGTGTTGACAATGATTCAAGGGACTACGATTGATGGGGCAAATGCGAGCCGATGGATTCAAATCCCCATTATAGGGATGTCATTCCAAACCTCTACGTTTGCCGCAGTGGTATTGATGGTGTACGTGGCACGTTATTTATCCAAAATTCAAGACAGGGCGATTACATTTAAAGAAACAATTTTGCCATTGTGGTTTCCAGTTTTTCTGGTGCTGGTATTGATACTTCCGGCTAACTTTTCAACGGCGGCCATTATGTTTGCGATGGTAATGGTGTTGACATTTATTGGTGGGTATCCAGTGCGCTATTTAGCTGTGATTGTTGGAGCTGGTGTTGTGTTTTTAGCATTGTTTGTTTTGACTGCAAAGTCATTTCCTGAAGTAATGCCAAATCGTGTTGACACATGGATGAGCCGTATTGAGAATTTTTCAAATGGCGAAGATACAGAGGCAGATTATCAAATTGAAAAAGCGAAAATTGCTATTGCAACCGGGAGTTATATAGGATTAGGGCCTGGAAAAAGTGTTCAAAAGAACTTTTTACCACAATCTTCATCAGATTTTATTTTCGCGATTATCGTTGAAGAGTATGGCTTAGTTGGCGGCTTGGTTATTTTGGTGGTGTATTGCTGGATGCTCTTTAGAATTGTGATCATCGCACAGAAATCAGATACGGTTTTCGGAAAATTAGTAGTGCTTGGTGTGGGCTTGCCTATCGTATTTCAAGCGTTTATTAATATGGCCGTGGCGGTAGAGCTGTTTCCTGTCACGGGACAAACATTGCCATTGATTAGTAGTGGTGGGACGTCCATTTGGATGACCTGTTTGGCTTTTGGTATGATTTTGAGTGTGAGTGCAAAAAGAGAAGAATTGAAAGAGCGGGAAGAAGGATTGGATAATCCTTTGAATGTTTTGAGTGAAGCGATTTAGGTCAAAAGAATTAAATTATAAATTAAAATAGCAGGATTTTTTCGGTTAGAGAAATGTCCGAAGGAAAATGGGGCAATTAAGAATTATATTATCAGGAGGCGGTACAGGAGGTCATATCTATCCTGCCATTGCTATTGCCAATGAATTAAAATCTCGGTATCCTGATGCGGAGTTCCTATTTGTTGGCGCAAAGGATCGCATGGAGATGGAAAAAGTGCCGCAAGCTGGATATAAAATCGAAGGTCTTTGGATTTCTGGAATTCAGCGTAAGTTGACACTTAAAAACCTTGCTTTTCCAATCAAATTAGTGGTCAGTTTAGTCGGGGCTCGAAAAATTGTTAAAAGATTTAAACCGGATGTCGTTATCGGGACGGGCGGATTTGCAAGCGGCCCATTATTGCAGGTTGCTGCTGCAAAAGGTGTTCCGTGTTTGATTCAAGAACAAAACTCATATCCGGGAATTACCAATAAGTTATTGGGTAAAAAGGTGGATAAAATTTGTGTGGCCTATGATGGATTAGAGCGTTTTTTTCCAAAAGATAAATTGATTAAAACAGGCAATCCCATTCGTCAGGATTTGTTGCAGATTGATACGAAGACGGTAGAAGCAAAAGCTGCTTTTAAACTGAAAAATGGCAAGCACACCTTGCTGATATTAGGTGGTAGTTTGGGTGCAAGACGTATTAATGAATTAATTGAAAAAGAATTAGAGTTTTTCCAAACCCAAAATGTTCAAGTGATTTGGCAGTGTGGAAAGTTATATTATGACACCTACAAAAAATATAGTGCTTCTGAAAATGTTCAAGTCCATGCCTTTTTAAATACTATGGATTTGGCTTACGCTGCCGCAGATTTTATTATTTCTAGGGCAGGCGCAAGTTCAGTTTCAGAATTATGTGTGGTAGGGAAACCGGTTATTTTTATTCCGTCACCTAATGTGGCTGAAGATCATCAAACCAAGAATGCCATGGCCATTGTTGATAGCGATGCTGCATTGTTAATTAAAGAAGAAGATTTGGACGTTGATTTTGAAAACCGATTTGCGCAATTGGTAGCCTCGCCAGAAAAACAACAAAAGTTAAGCCAAAATATAAAGAAATTGGCGCTCATAAACGCCACGAAAGATATTGTGGATGAGGTGGAGAAGTTATTGATGAAGAAGTAAGTATTAAGTACAAATTATTAAGAGAATATATAATATATTTTAAACTA
>JBDTKP010000061.1:0-10209 GCA_039935255.1 Gelidibacter sp.
CTGAAAGATAGCGTTGCACCTGACTTTGATCCGTTCCAAAATAGGAGAGTGCCAAAAATGTACCACCAATAATACCACTCCAAAAGGTATAGCGATTATTGAAATCAAACGAAAAGTCCAGAATATCCATTTTTCCGCTGGCTCCGGCAATATGCAGTGCTTTTGTAAAAGTGATGTTTTCTGGGAGATAGCTGACAATTAAAAAGAAAGCAATAAACATGCCTGTAAAAATAACCGCCATCTGTTGCTTTTGAGTCATACTGACTGCTTTCGTGCCTCCCGAAACGGTATAGATAATGACCAAAATACCGATGATGATAATGAGTAAATTCAAGTTCCAACCTAAAACGGCCGAAAGGATGATGGCAGGTGCGTAAATGGTGATTCCGGCAGCCAATCCGCGTTGTATCAAGAAAAGAATAGCGGTAAGGCTTCTGGTTTTTAGATCAAACCGATTCTCCAAAAACTCATAAGCCGTATAGACTTTGAGTCGGTGATATAAAGGGATAAACACCAAGCAGATGATCACCATGGCAATTGGCAATCCGAAATAGAATTGTACAAACCCCATCCCATCATGAAATGCTTGCCCTGGTGTGGAGAGAAAGGTAATCGCGCTGGCTTGCGTTGCCATAACGCTTAAGCCAATCGTCCACCATTTGGCTTCATTGCCACCTTTCAGATAATCCTCAACGTTTTTACTGCCTCGGGTTTTCCATGTACCATAAGCGACAATGGAAAAAAGTGTACCAATCAGTACAATCCAATCTAATGTCTGCATTTTAGAAGGATTTCATAATAAAATAAAACAAAATAATATAAACGGCATTGGCAACCAATACTAAGGTATATGATTTTTTCCAAGGCTCTTTTGGTGGTGGTTTTCGCATAGTTTTTATTTTAAAGAGAAACCTTTCAGGTTTTAAAAACCTGAAAGGTTTGCATTTTAATTTTTCAATTGTTGATCGGTTTGTGTCGCTCCTTTCCCTACGGAAAGCATATTGGCAAATAAACGGAATGCGCC
Source organism: Gelidibacter sp. (assembly GCA_039935255.1). Classification (GTDB taxonomy): domain Bacteria; phylum Bacteroidota; class Bacteroidia; order Flavobacteriales; family Flavobacteriaceae; genus Gelidibacter. The sequence goes on from JBDTKP010000061.1 coordinate 1,025, forward strand.
TGCAACACCTTCAGGAAATTCTCTAAAAAAGCTCAATCCCGTATAAATGTAATGACCTTTTCCATATTTGGCGACCAATAAGCTACCTTCTTTTGGGGATTCATTTTCATCATGCATTGCTAATAGCGGCGTGAACTCTTTTGACCATTTATTAGGGAAATAGAGGCCACGTTCTTGCACCCATCCTTCAAAATCTTTTTGGGTAATCTTATTGGGATAATTGAGGAGGTCGTTATTAGGGTTTAAAAACTTAATTTTCGAGTTTTCATCAGTAACGCGATCGCGTGATATTTCTAAAGGATAAGGCGCCAGTTGATCAACAACAATACCTCCATATGTATTGTATTGAACAATTAAATTGCCGCCTTGCTCAACAAAATCAAACAAGTGTTTCTGTTTAAACTTTAGAGCATCCACCGTATTGTAAGCTCTAATGCCAACAACAACAGCGTCAAATCTATTTAAGGTTTCGGCATTGATGTTTTCAGGTTTGATGATGACTACATTGTAACCTATTTGTCGAAGGCTTTCAGGTACAACATCACCTGCACCTTCAATATAACCAATGTTCTCGCCCTTTTTATTGATGTCTAACCGCACGATTTTGCTTTCACTTGGCAATAAAACGGTTTGAAACGGAATATGGTCATAATTGATTTCAACCATTTTTTTTGTGTAAATCTCATTGCCGATATGAACCTTAGGTGATAGTAAACCTTCACTCTGATTATGTGGTGGAAATACCGTAAAAACTAACGTTTGTTCTTGGCCTTTATGAAGAAGGGCTACATTTTGTTTTTCAGGATAAACGCTCCATCCTGTTGGGTGTGACAATTCCACAAAGCCTTCTAAATTGTCACGATTCGCTTTTACAATCACCTGGATATCTCTTTGATGATTGTCGGCAAATATAATTACAGGTTCGGTAATTTGAGCTGAAGCTTCTGGTACGATTTCAAACGGCTTGTAAACTTCGCCTTTTACAGGATCGTTTATTTTGTAGATTACTGGCCTACTGTAAGATAATGTTTCACCATCAATCGAAATATTGAATGTTGCTGTAATGTTTTTTGGAGTTTCGGGCAGTCCGATTAAATTTTGCTGATCTACTTGATACATTCCCAAAGTGCCCTTGTTGTTTAGCCAATAAGGAGCAGAGTAGGTTGCAGATGAAGGAATGTTTATTGGTGATTTAAAACGTTGGGACTGATTAAATTTTAAATCGGTATTGTTTTTTATGGTCGTTCCATCGGATAGAACTACAGAAATTAATTTAATGTTCTGGACGCTACGGTTGATGGCTTCCAAATTTAATTGAAGTGTACTATTTGGAGTGGCTGTATTAGATCCTGCAGCAGCTTCCAAATATAATCCTGCACAAGCAGCAATCACATTCTTAAGATCTTCTGATTTTATGGCTTTCCAATGGGTGTTATCAAGTTTTTGAACCAATTTATAAGCGGCTATCAATTTCGGAATAGAGGCTGATGGCGTGTTGAAATCGTACTTTTCCTGAACTTCTTTTAATAGCTCGCCAATGACTTTCCCGCCTTTAACGCGATTCCAACTCGTATCAATACCGTCAAAAATATTGTTTTTATCTTTTGGCATATCGCCTTTCACAAGTTCTAAATATTCGGTTTCACTACCACGCGTGCCCGTATTTCCAAAACCTTGCGATTTGTGCGCGCTCCTGCTCAAGGCTGCGATTTCAGGATTGGATAATCCCAGAGCTGGATAGAAATCGCCTACTTCTACAGCAAATTGATTGGTTTTATCGGCGGCCTCAAATTTTTCTTGACTGCCATAAAACCACCAAGATGTATTAAAAAATTCGCGTTTGGCTTGCCAAACATCCACAGATTTTAACTGGTTTGGATATTTTAATCTATCGCTGGCACTATCGAAAGCTTCCATACTCAACATAGCGGAACTGGTGTGGTGTCCGTGGGTTGTTCCTGGACTGCGATGGTCGAAACGGTTGATGATGATATCTGGTTGGAATTTACGAATAGCCCAAACAACATCACTCAATACCTCGTCTTCATTCCAAATGGTCAAAGTTTCATCAGGATGTTTTGAGTATCCAAAGTCATTGGCTCTTGTAAAAAGCTGCTCTCCGCCGTCAATTTTACGTGCAGCAACAAGTTCTTGAGTTCGGATGACGCCTAAAAGTGCTCCAAGTTCTGTGCCGACAAGATTTTGTCCGCCATCCCCACGAGTTAATGAAAGATAAGCCGTTCGTGCCTTTACAGCATTGGCCATGTGCGCAATGAGTTTCGTGTTTTCATCATCGGGATGCGCCGCAACGTAAAGTACAGATCCTAGAAAATTGAGTTTCTCTATGGACTGGTAAATTTCTGAACTTGTAGGTTTTTTTGGTTGTTGCGCTTGTGCTGAAAAACAATAAAATAAAACAGGTAGAAGGAATAAATAAAATCGGAACATTTTCTGGTCGTTAGCTTGAGCTTCAAATATAAAAAAGAAGCAGCGCAATTATCATTTTTAGTTTTTATTTAACTCAAAAAACTAATTTCATTTCTAATGATAACGTCACTGTTGTACTTTAAATCAAATCTGTTCCATCATCAAAAATCTCATGAATGGCATCTTTTTTAATTAAGGTTACAGCTTTTTGAAGCATTAAGTTGTTGGGATAAGTTACTAAATCGCCATTTTCAATGCGCAAGTGTAATTGAAAAGCTCTAATGTCTTCAATGATGCCTTCAAGAGGAAAATCTTTATCATGAATTTGGATTTTATCCCCTACTTTATAAGGAAAAGAAAGAAACATGATGATGCCTGAAGTAATATTGCTTAGTATCGACCAAATAGCGAAGAGGGCAATCCCAATGACCGCAAATACCGAGGAAAACAGAACGACTAAGTCTTGTATTCTTGTTCCAAAAATAAAAGGAATAAATAAAAGCGCAAATATAAAAAGTGCGACACTGGTGTAGCGCTGCATTAGATGAGTTCGGGCAAGATTAATGCCGTTCTTTCTTGAGATTTTACCAATGAGTGTATTGAGGATATATCTAATAATCAGTAAAAAGATGAGTACAAAGCCTGTAGTGATAAATTCTTTCTGATAAATTTGAAAAAACATAGATTTTTTGGATGTGAAATTAAAGACAAAGATACACAGAATACCGATAAATTTAATCTAAACCGAGGCTTTCTCTTAAATTGAAATCGTCATTTGTATTCTTGTTCCAATAATCAGATTTTATGGATTTTTTTCGCTTTGCTTTCGTAGTCAGAGGTTTGGCATTTTCTCCATAGCCACTTATAAAAGTTTCTTCCCAAGAGAGAATGTCAAAAGGAAACTGCGGATTGAATCTGATGCTGAGACTTCTATTTAAATCTGGATATGAAATAGTGTATGTATCTGGCTTCAATTCTGCGGAAGCGTTATAGGCTCTAAAAGGGATATGCAGTAAACGTAAAAACTCAAAGGATGGAATGATTTCCAAATCGCCGGTAGGTAAAGTTTTAGGATTGATACGTAATTGTGTCCACAATTCGTTTTCGAGAATTGCTTTAGTCAAACTGAAAACTTCATCGCCTTCGCCTTCAAAATAGGAGTGGGAATTAACTTCAAACTCCGTGCGATTGTTGAGCTGGGTATAGACGTGACCACACCATTCTTGCACAGAACACGCTATTTTTAAAGCGTGCTGATCGTTTGACACGGGATAAAAAACACTCTGCATAATAGCATACGGATAAATACCAGTATTAAAGGTTTTCGTCGCGTTGAGTTTTAGTATTGGAATGTTTGTGGGTAATGATTGTTCTGCTTTAACTTGTTCTTTCTTCAAAAAAGGTTCGGTAACAAACACCAAAATAGCGTTGCCATTTCTGATTTCCCCATAGCGCGCTTGTTCTAGAGTGTACGAAGTTATCTCGGCTTCGTTGGTGTACCAATAGTCTTTAAATTCAACAGATAGAGGTTGGGCCAAAATAGAAGTTTCATCAGCTGTTGTGGATTGGGCGGATTTAATTTGTTCAAGTTCTTGAGTTTCTTTTTTACATGAAAAAGTTATTGTTAACAGTGCGACGACCAAGTAAAAGTGTGATGATGTTTTCATGGTGAATTATTCGGATTAAAATATAATGCTAAATACTTTTGACTATGTCGTTTAACGTTTGGTAAACAAGATGCGTAGGCAACCCCATGACATTAAAATAGGAACCTTCTATTTTTGTAACGCCAATTTGGCCAATCCATTCCTGAATGCCATAGGCACCGGCTTTATCAAAAGGTTTGCAAGTGGCGATATAATAATTAATCTCTTCATCTGTGAAATTTTTGAAAGTAACTTTAGTCACCGCATTGACCGTTTTTTCATATGAGGACGTAGAAAAACACACAGAGGTAATCACCTCATGCGTGGTATTGCTCAACGATTTTATAATAGCAAAAGCTTCTGTAGCGTCTTTTGGTTTACCCAAAGCCTTGTTGTTATGCCAAACAATGGTGTCACTGGTAATAAGAATGTCGTTTGGTTTGAGTTCATTCTTAAAAGGCAATGCTTTTAACTGCGCGAGATAATCACTGATTTCAAAATGTCTTAATCGTGGTGGATAGTCTTCTTCAACTGGTTTTAATCGAATTTCAAACTCTAGACCAAGATCTTTAAAAAATTGCTGCCGTCTTGGTGATGCTGAAGCTAAAATGAGGATGTGGTTTTTTAGTTTATCGTTGAGCATTTTTAGAGGGTTTGAGGTGTTGGGTTTGAGGTTTGAAATTCAAAACTTAAAGCATTATGGGCTTTAATTAATCAGCATTTTTTTACATTTGACCACTGCAAGAATCAACTATCATTACTCAGAAATCATCAATCTATAAATGTCTTCTCGGCAACTCTGTGAGAGATTACTTCAAGACAATCGGATAAAGTATCATAGATAATATCCCGAAAAGCATGACTAATTTAAGCATATTGCTGATATGGTGGTAATGTTTTTTTGTTTTTGCACTATAAGATTTAATAGCGATATAAATGAGTGGTGCAATGATCAAGATTATAAAATAGGCGATAATCATCTCAAATTTAAACAAATAGGTGGCGACGTAATACATAGAACCGAATAAAGGTAAGAGGGCTAAAGCAAATACTACTTTTGAAGTTCTTTCACGTCCAATGACAATGGGTAGAGTTTTCATGCCTGATTTATAATCACCATCAACATCTTCTAAATCTTTAACAATTTCGCGGACAAGATTGATAAGAAATGCAAAGACGGCATAATCTAAAAGGATTTTAAAAAATGTTAATTGTGTCGTTTGGTTTTGAGCTGTTATGACGGGGATCAATTCAAAAACACCTACAATTAGAACACTTAACCCTACGAGTAACGAAATGACGATGTTCCCTAATAAAAGCGACTGTTTTAAATAAGAAGCATACACGTAAAGCAAGGCGGAGATAATGACGAAAATGGCAAAAAAACCACTTCTTCCAACCAAATTCGATAAATAAAATCCGATAAGCACACCAATAACATTAAATGTGATGAATAGAGTATTGGCAGTTTTTTCAGAAATGCTTTTTCCGACAATCATTTTTGAAGGTCTATTGACCCGATCGGTTTCAACGTCGTAAATATCATTGATGATGTTTCCAGCTGCTGCAATACAAAGAGAGGAGAGCACTAAAAGACCAAATCCGAAGCCATTGAGTGTAATTGTCAGCTCTGTAGTTTTTAAAAAAGGTTCAAATAAAGCGTATTTAATGAGGATCTGCACTAAGGCAATCATCAATAGGTTTTTCCAGCGGATTAAATTAAGAATGTTCAATGTGTGGGTTGGTTGTTGAAATGTTGGTTGATTAGTTCTGCCTTCGCTAAAGCTACGGAGGTATAAATGTTTGTTGTTTCGTCGGGTGTTGTTAAGGTGTTAATATGTTTTGCCACTCCGAAAGCGTCGAAGCACGTTATTTTTCTTTTAATTATCCAGCTTTCTTTAACCGCAAGGGACACAAAGTTGAACGCAAGGAACGCAATGAATCGTTGAATTTTGAAGTCTAAACTTCTAGCTTCGCGCTTCAAGCTTCCCGCTCAATCGTATTTCGCATCAAAACTTCCATTCCATTTCCCTTGAACCTTCAGCACTTGTTCAATAACATCTCTAACGCAACCTTTGCCTCCTTTTTTATGGGAGATGTATTTTGAAATGGCTTTGATTTCAGGAACGGCATCTTGCGGACACGTAGGCAATCCCACTAATTTCATTACTGGATAATCTGGAATATCGTCGCCCATATAGAGCACATTTTCATGTTTGATATCATGTTTGTCCATATATTCATTCAATTGATCAATTTTATTGTGAGCCCCTAGATGGATGTCGGTCACACCAAGCCTGGTTAAACGTTGGCGAACACCTTCATTGCTGCCTCCAGAAATGATGCATAAGTTAAACCCTGCGTCAATAGCAGTTTTCATTGCAAACCCATCTTTGGTATGCATGGTGCGTAGCATTTCACCAGTGGTGGTCAATAAAATCGTGCCATCGGTCAGGACGCCGTCCACGTCAAAAATAAAGGTCGTAATGTGTTCGAGGTATTCTTTATAACTTTTTTCTTCCATCAGTAATTTTTTATTGAAAATCGGTTGCTGAGCTTGTCGAAGCACCATCTCTATTTTTTAATTTAGAATCGTGTGTGGAGCTTGCAGAAGTACCATGTGTTTCCTTTATACTTTTTGTTAGGATTTCATAAATAGCTTTATGTTGCTCATCATCCAACAATTCTAAATGCTTTTCTATTGTTTTTTGATCATTGCGTTTTGCAGGACCGGTTTGTGCCATATAAGGGGATAGGTCTTGCACCTTTTTGGCGGTTTCCAATATTAAAGGCTTTAGAACATCAAATTCTACGCCTTGAGCCTCCGTGATTTCATGGGCGACACGATACAATTGATTCGTAAAATTATTGACAAACACAGCGGCTAGATGTAGTGCTTTCCTCTGATTGGTGTTGACTTTGTGCGTTTTGCTGCCGATGGCTTTTGCTAATAATTTTAAGGTTTTGAAATCCGCTTTGTCCAAAGCTTCCAAACAAACAGGCACATTTGCAAAATCTAAGGGCGCTGCTTTGCTAAAGGTTTGCAAAGGATAGAACACGCCACGACGATTCTTTTTATCAAGATCATGGATGTTAACCGTGCCAGAAGTGTGTACCACCAGTCTGTTTTCAAAAGGTAGTTTGCCAGATAAACGGGCAACGGCATCGTCACTTACCGCAATAATATATACATCTGCCTCTTTTAGTTGTGATAAATCATCGGTGATATCAACCCTGTTTTTATAGGATTTAAGACTGTCGATATTCCTGTTAAACCACTGGCTAACAGTAATTTTATCTGTCTTATCAAATGCATTGAATAAATGTGTTGCGACATTGCCCGCGCCAAGAATTACGACTGAAATCATGCTGCTAAATTAATGAAGAAATAAGAAATAAGAAGAAGAATTTGGAGTTTTTGATATTCCATCTGATTATCAGGTCGCTTTATCTGCTTCATGCATCGGGAATGAGAGCGATTTTTTAGATAAATACCTTGCGATCAATAATGGCCAAAACTTCAGTTTTTTCAAGCTTTTTGATGGCTCTGATGACGGTTTCAACACGTAAACCTGTTAAATCGGAAATTTGTTGACGTGTTAACGGCACTTCAAAGCTCGTGTCAATTTTGGAGTTGCCTTTAAGATGGTGCAATAAGGTTAGAATCCGATGTTCAGGTGGATAAATGGATACTTCTCTCGCTATTTTTGCTTTATAAACCATGCGTTTACAGATCATTTTAGTGAATTTCAGATGAATGTCTGGGTGCATCTTTAATAGCTTCAAAAAAGAGGCTTTTGGAAGCCTGTAAATTTCTGATTCTTCAAGTGCTAAGGCTGTTGCAGGATATTTGAAAGCTCCAAACAATGGTGGTTCTCCAAAAGAATCCCCATTATTAAAAAAACCTTGCACAAATTCCTTTCCATCTTCAGTAAGATTGAACATTTTAATATGCCCTTTTTTAATCTGAAAATAGAAATCAGCATACTCGCCTTCGCTGATAATAGTCTGGTCTTTTGAGTAATTTTTTAAGCTACCGCCAAATTGTTGAATTAAATCCTCGGGAATCATTATCTTATGATTTGAATCATAAAAATACGAATAAAGGTTTAGGAACTTTGAATGAACATAAAAATCAAGTAATTATGACACTTTACACTAAAGGATTAGAAGATTTCAAAGAGCATTTAACCCTATACGTGCCGTTAAGTATAATTTTTCAAAGCTGTTTAGGTTCTGTCGCAGCCATGTTTATTCTTAAAAACAGTTTTCATTCATTTCGTTTTATCGATTTAATATTAGTAGTTAGCTTTGCAATGGCTTATAACGGTTCGTTGTATGCGCAATTAAAACCAAAGGTTATTTATAATTTGTTGATCGCAACAATTTTAGTTCACACCACGTTTCTTATCATTAATATGGTAGGAATGGGATAGTTTAGGATGGAAAAAAAAGATATTCAAAATCGGGAGGATGTATTTCTACTCGTCTCAGAATTTTATAAAAAAGTTAGGCAAGATCCTGTTTTGGGTCCATTTTTCAATCGTGTGATAAAAGACTGGGAAGCACATATTGATCGTTTGACCACCTTTTGGGAAAGCACATTGTTCATGACCAAAAAATTGGAACAACGTTATCACGGCAATCCTTTGCAAGTACATATCGATGTTGATAAAGAAAATGATCATGCCATTACACAAGTTCATTTTGGATTATGGCTCAATCTATGGTTTGCAACTCTTGATGAACATTTTGAGGGAGAATATGCTGAAAACGCCAAAAATCGTGCTCGGAAAATGGGAACCTTTATGTTTATGAATATCTTTCAGGCGAGACAAGATTGATGAAGTGAAAGGTTTGATATTAGATATTCAAAGTTGAAAATGAGTTTCTAGTGTGCATTCACAGTGTTCATTCGGGAGATTATCAGTATTTTTCGTGATAGCTTGGCATTTATATCTACTAAATCTGCGGAAATTTGCGTCATCTGCGGGAAATTCTTTCATGTAATAGGCAGTTCTTGATTTTTTGAAGACTAATTAAATCAATCCAAAACAAATTTTCTCTGTGGATCTCTGTGAAATATTTTTTCCGTCCTCGGTCATCCGTATT
>JBDTKP010000062.1:0-4104 GCA_039935255.1 Gelidibacter sp.
TAATTCACTTGCGACAGGTTATAGTTCTTTTGTTCAAACCTCATTTCAAAAAGTCCGTAGGTGACGAATAAACAAAGAATCAATCCCACCTGAAAGTAGAGTGCAGAGTTTTTTTGTAAATTCGCATCATGTTTTTGTGGTTTTGCAATGCAGAAGCTGCTCTGAACAGCAGCCTCTCTTGATTTTTTAGAATTTTTCATAATATTGTGTGTTTAAAATGTTAATATTATGGTAAAATCACAACAAGCATACCAAAACGAAAATCCCGCTTATTTATTTAGGCGGGATTTTTAAAAAACCAAGAGAGGCTGCTAACTATGCTTATTCAAAAAAGAATAAAATAGAAAACCCAACACTTTCGCATTGGGTTCAATATATTATAATATGATAATATTAGTCTTGCACTTGGAATAATATCGGTAACGAGTATGGTACGGTTACCGCTTTACCACGCTGTTTACCAGGTTGCATTTTTGGAAGCAAACCAATAACACGTTGCGCTTCTTTTTCTAAACCAGGATGTGGCGCTCTTGCCATAACATTGGTAATATTACCTGATTTATCAATCTTAAAGATAACGTTGATACGTTGTCTGCCTGAAAGTCCTAACTCCGAAGCCAATTCTGTATTAAATCTTTTATTTACAAACTGTGCGATCTTATCAGACATGCACTGTTTTTTGGCATTGTTCCCTACCTCTTTCTCACAGCCTGGAAATACAGGTACGTTTTCAATAACTGCGAACGGTACCTCAATATCCTCTTCTGGAGCGGCGATTACAATAACGTCTTCAACTTCAGCAATTTCTTCTTCCTGATTTGTTTCAGAAGATTCAATCACCGTTTCCTCAACTTCTTTATCATCCTCAACAACATCAATTATTTCAGGAGCTGCAGGTGGCGGTGGTGGCGGTGGTGGTGGCGTTTGTAGTTGTTCTGTAATTGGAATTTCTTCCTCCAATTCATCATCCATATTAATCATGCCAATATCAATCGCTGCTTTGTCGTAAGTTTTGTAATTGATGGCCAAATTGGTCAACAATAACATTAAAGCGAGACCAACAGAAAAATAGATCGAACTATTTCTACCAACGTCTGACTTTACATTTTTTTTCGGTTCCATATGCTTAGAGTGTTTAAGGAATGCTAAAATAACCAATAATTTGTTAAAAAAGCAAGTGAATAATTTATTTTAACTTTAACTTTCTATAGAGAATTATAAAGAGTACAGCAATAATTGCACCAAATGCATTAGCAAGAGCATCATATAGATCAAACTCTCTGCCTTTTGTTAACAACTTTTGAAGCAGTTCCATTATAAACCCATAAGTTGAGGAAATAATAAAAGCATAAAACAATGCCCTTTTAATTTTCAACGCACTGAGGTAATTAAAAATCAATAAGGTAAAGAGGAAGTATGCCCCAAAATGCCCGATTTTATCATCAAACGACGTTCCTAAAGATGGAACTCTACCAATAGACATCAAACTTAAAAACAAAAGCATGACGGCGTAAAGAACAAATAAAGCTAAAGCCCAACGTTTACGCACTGATCAGCTCTTTGTAAGCCTCAGCCGAAAGTAAATCATTAACTTGGGAAACATCAGACATTTTTATTTTGATCATCCACCCTTCACCGTAAGGATCTGTATTTACTTTTTCCGGTTCATCTTCAAGAGCAGAATTGAACTCAATGATCTCTCCAGAAAGTGGCAAGAACAAATCAGAAACTGTTTTCACAGCTTCGACGGTTCCAAAAATTTCTTCTATATCTAAAGTTTCATCGACAGTTTCAACTTCGACATAAACGATATCACCTAATTCTCCTTGTGCGAAATCTGTAATTCCTACAGTTGCAACATCGCCATCAATGCTAATCCATTCATGGTCCTTTGTGTACTTTAATTGTGCTGGTATATTCATTTCTTGTAATAAATTTAATAGTAAAGCAAATGTACTTTTTTAAAACCCTTTAATCAAAATTAATTCCCGAAATTATATCGCAATGTAATCCCTGACCTGATAGTGGTTTGTGGGAATGCCGTTGAGATGGCATATTCAGAAAATGTATAGTCAAAATAGAAAATACCGGTTAAGTTTTTACTGAATGCATAATCGGCTGAATATTTAACACCCCAAATGGTCTGCCCAGAGGTGACCTGATTATCTTCTAAATCAAGATACCTGATGATCGTTTTGTTATCGCGTAATGAAACATCAGCCTTCATATTCAAATCCGCTGTAATAACTTGTTGCGGCCCGGACATTTTGGATCGAATCCTCACGTTCTTGATACGGTACCCAAGGCCTAAGATGTATTCATTACCTTTTATTTCGGTCAACAGATTGTTGTCGAAACTTAGAGATAGGATTCTGTCTTTTTTAATTTCAGCCAATATCTTTACGGAACTTTTCATCTCAAAATCCAATTTAACCAACGGACTGAATTGTTCTTCTAAGTTGATATTACTAAATAGCGTCTGGTTTTTGAAATTCCCTCCTTGATCAAGCGCTCCTGGATTGGATTCATCATAGTCTAAATTGGTACGGAATTGATTGATTGTATAGCCAGAGCGGTAACCATGGGTCACAGAAAAACGTTTGAATTTATCCTTAAACCACTGTAATCGCATCAAACCTGCATATTTCAAAGTCCAGTTAGGAATCGGGATATCTCTGAACGCACTCAGCGTGACCTTATCTGGATTGGAACCTTGATATGCTGATAAGAATGCGGGTAAAAGCACCGCTTGGTTGTTTTTTCCATAACCAACTGGATAGCCATCTCCATCAACTGGATACGTGTCATTACCATAATAACCACGTGCAAGACGCCTGGCCACCACCAAACGGTTTGCTCTAAAATCATTAAAAGCAGGAGATTGAATCTCATCACTTTGGCTAAATGCTGTTTTAATAAGTGACGTAGAAATATTAAAATTACCAAAAGAATTGGTTATTAAAGAATTGTAGACATCGCTCAAGCCATCACCATTGGTATCCAAGGCATTAAAATTTTCATCGCTATTTTCTGAATACATTCTGCTACCAATCAAATCGATTTTTAAATCCTTGATCACTTCAATATTAGCAGACACGTCTAAAATACGGTTGGTAACTTCTGTATACTGCTGATTGAAGTCGGGATAAACCGTCAACCATCCATTTCTTGCAATCATATCTCGCACATCGCTCTGACTACCAAAAGTATATCCAAGGGTCGGCTTAAGTGTTCCAATAAACCCAGGAGTTCTTAAATAACCTGGTAGAAATGTCCCATTGTTTTCACTATAATTGATTTGTACACGCTTCACCATGGTGGCAAGATCAACAAAAGTATTAAACACCTTTGTGCCTACAGTGGCTTCATCAGGTATGAGACCATCTTTCTTTTTATCACCTCCCTTTTCTTCGCCCTTTCTTTCAAGTCCTGAAGGAACGGCACTTCGAACTTGTCTTCTCTTCTTATCATCCTTTCTTACCAAGCCCACATATTTATAAAGCGTTTCCATGTTGAATGTGGAATTGATATTATGTGTGTTGGCGTTTTGTATGGAATTACCCAGGTTATAGTTTCGTGTTGCTCCAGTAATTTCATCAACCATGGGCAAATCGTAGTTCAAATCAGACCCTTTTTGCCATTGAAAATCCCCAGTATAAGAATAAGTTGCCTTCAAGAAGCTCAAAGTAGGAATCTTATATAATGGAATTTCATAATTGAGCTGCAATTGTTGGTTTTGGATATTTGGGTCGCCCAAGTCAAAGAAACCATCCCAAACATCGAGTGTAGAATCTTGTCTGCCATTAATGACATCGTCCACAAAATAGTTTCGGACGATGTTGGAATTATTAGCCGTAAAATTCAAATTCATCGACTTTGAGATTTTGTAATTAATAGCATACTGAAAGTCGAATCTATAATTTCTTCTGAATAGTTCTTCCAAACCAATATTACTACCTCCTAGCTCGACCTCTCTAAATTTCTGCTTATTAAACTGACGTAAAATATCTGAATTGACCGTAAAACTGTTAGGCAATAAATTCAAATTAAAATCCTTTAGGATCTTGGCGTATCTGTTTTTAAAAATAGAATCATTTTTAGCAA
>JBDTKP010000063.1:0-7781 GCA_039935255.1 Gelidibacter sp.
TCATAGAGACAAATGCATCAAAGGCCTCTTTACGGATTTGGAATCCGTTGCCATAAAGTTTTGGATGCCCTTTTCCAATCAATTCTTCATAAGTCAAATTAGAAGATTGAAATGCAAATTGTGGCCAAACAGCCAAAGCAATGCCGCCAAGGACTGAGGATTTTATAAAGTCTTTTCTATTCATTATGTTTCAATTGAAAGACACGGTGTCTTATGAAAATGTAGGATTATAAGGGTTTTTTATTTTTTAGAATCTCTAAAAAATATAGATCGTAATATATTCTGCACGTAAATACAACTCCCACCAGAGTACTTGTTGAACTGTTAAATTCTCATCACTTTACAGTTTAAGTCTTTGTTCTTGATGCTAATAGTAAAGCGGTCTTGGTTCTTTTGGTCTATTCATAATTTTTAATAAATCAATCAAACTTAACTAATTTAGTTTTGAAGTAAATTATTTATTTTTACTTAAAATTTAGAGTATGCCTATTTCATTTAAAATTATGGAGCCTTCGCAGATTAATACGATCATTCCGTTAATGCTAAAATTAACCAACAATAAAACTTCTGAAGCAATCTTGAAACAACGTTTTGCTGAAATGGTGACCCAGAATTATGAATGTGCTGCAATTTATGATGGTGAAAAACTCATCGGAATTGCAGGCATGTGGTTTTGTACACGTCATTATTCTGGGAGGAGTGTTGAATTGGATCATGTTTTTATTGATGATGGTTATAGAAGAAAAGGACTCGGCAAAAAGTTTATGAACTGTATTTATGAATATATTACTCAGAAAGGTTACCAAGCCATAGAACTCAATACTTATGTTCAAAATTATCCATCACACAAGTTTTATATGAATGAAGATTTTGAGATTTTGGGGTATCATTTTTTGAAGAAGCTTTAGTTGATTAGTCATGAATTTTTTTAATACAGATTGTTATTACGCAGAGATCTGAGATTTCACTGAGATTCATTGACACAATGGGTTTTTTTGACCTAAATATTATGGGGAATACTTCGGTGTTTATTTTTGACACGGATTTTCACGGATCTATACATTATTACACAGAGATACACAGAGATACACAGAGATACACAGAGATACACTGAGAATAATCTGTTTTAGTCTATTCTCTATATTCTAACCTCTACCTTCTATAATCTACCCTCTATTTCAAAACACTCAAATCCGTTCCCGTCTCCACCTCATAAGGTGCTTTATTATATTCGAAAATACGAGCGTCCAATTCGCCTTCTAAAATAATGCTATCACCATTGACTTCTAGCCAGCTGCCTTCTCTTAATCCGACGACAGGTTGCGAATTAAACGCATGAAATTCCTGGATTCGCGTTTCCCTGGTTTCGCCCATATGTTTGCTTTTATTATCTGGATCTAAATAATGAGGATTGATATTAAATGGCACCATCGCCAAAGTCTTGAAACTAGGCGGATACACAATAGGCATATCATTGGTGGTGTTTATGGTAAGTCCGCAGATATTGCTACCGGCGCTAGTTCCTAAATATGGGGTTCCGTTGCGAATCACATCTTGCAAGATGCTCATTAAATCGTTTCTATAAAGTTGATTGACCAAGACGAAGGTATTTCCGCCACCTACAAAAATTCCTTTAGCATTCTTTAAAGCATCTTTAGGATTATCATAGTCATGAATGCCTTGGACTTGTTTTCCGATTTGTGAAAAAGCTTCTTGCGCTTTTTGGGTGTATTCCTCATGACTGATGCCTCCTGGGCGTGCGTAAGGAATAAATAAAATCGTATCAGTATCCTTAAAAAAGAAAGTCAACTCTTCTAAAAGATAGTCTAAATAGCCACTGCCATGTAAGGTGGAAGTGCTGGCAATTATCATTTGCTTCATTAGTTCAGTTTTATATTGGTTCAGTTTTTATTAGAAATACTTCTATGTAAGAAACTTCCCGAAATTTGCACATAAGCGCCCCATTCTCGAATATTTTGTCGTAAATTTAAGTAATCTGCCAATTTAACAAAAGTTTAATCAGACTTTAGATTTTAATTAAGAGAGTTCATCCTTTCTTTATACAACCTAACTAAAATATAATCTTATGAAAACAACTTTACTTTATCTTTTTCTTCTTTCTCCCATCTTCTTATTGACGGCGCAAAATAACAAACGCGTTGAGGTTTCAGGAAAAATTGTGGTGGACAGTAATGATCTGGAAGGTATCACAGTTTATAATACATCCGCAAAAAAAGGTACACTCACAGACCAAAACGGTGTATTTAAGCTCAAAGTCGCATTAAATGATATTATTGAGTTCAGAGCTTTGCAGTTTCAAAATTTTACGGTGACTATTGATAAAAACATCATTAAAACAAAAAACATGACCGTGTTTTTAGTTGAAAAGATCAATAAACTGGATGAAATAGTTCTTTTGCCTTACGATCTTACGGGAAACTTGCTTGTAGATATTGAAAGTGTTAAAACCTTTAACCCAGATTTGGATGCTATTTATTTCGGTTTGGCTAATATGAATGAATATGAGTTTCCAGATGACTACAAATCAAAAGTAGTCAATGTCGCAATGCCTGGAACTGGAAATAATATTCCTTATGGATTAAATGTCATCGGGATTGTGGATCTCTTTTTAAAACCTATTTTCAATTCTAAAAAAAATAAGGATATAGAAGTAATGGGTGCTGAAGATGCTAATCAAGTATTTACTGATCTTTATAGCACAAAATTTTTGGTTGAAAACTTTAATATTCCAGCGGATCAAGTGGATGATTTCATCAATTATGTAGAAGACGAAGGCATTGATTACTCACTTTTAAATTCTGGTAAGGAATTTCAGTTTTTAGAATTTATCAGCGTTAAAAGTAAAGAGTTCTTAGCAAAGAAAGGTGGGGGGAAATAAGTTCTTAACTCCTTTCTTTTTGGTTTTCGGAATTCACGTAATGATGGCCCAATCGATTGAGATCAAAGGTCAACTCATAGGAAACGATGAAGTGGAAGGCATTCACATTCTCAATAATAGTTCCAATACATTTACCATTTCAAATCGGAATGGTGAGTTTTCAATACCTGCAAAATTGAATGATATTTTGTCGTTTTCTGGAGTATCCTACGAATTGAAAAGTTTGGTAGTAACCGAAAAAATAATCGATTCAAAATTATTGACCATTTATCTTACTGAGAAAATTAATGCCTTAGACGAGGTGGTCGTTGGTAAAATATTGACGGGCGATTTAAGTTTAGACCTCGCTAATTCGGGTGTGGAGCGTAACATCAATTTTTATGATTTGGGAATTCCTGGATATACAGGCAAACCGAAATCCCAAAGTGAACGCAGATTATATACAGCGGGAGATTTTAAACCCATTCATTTGTTGGCTCTGTTAGGAGGTTCACTTCCTTTAGATCCTATATTTAATGCTATTTCTGGAAGAACTAAATTACTGAAAAATAGAGTGTATCTTGAAAAAAAAGATAAATGCATTGATAAAACTAAGTCCAATCTTTCTGAAATTTTGTTTAATGCACATGCATTAGAAGAACCTTATAGAACAGAGTTTTTCTATTTTTGTGCTGATGACTCACAATTTGACACCCTTTGTATAATTAATGACGATTTTAAAACACTAGAGTTTCTGAAAGAAAAATGGGTAACTTTTAAATCGAATCTCCAAATTAAAGCAGAAGAGTGAGAAGTAGTCGGATTTTTAGTTTATTGTTGTTTCTTGGTGCTATAAATTCTAACGCGCAATCTGTTGAACTCAGTGGTAAGATTAGTGCAGCGGTAGAAGTCGACGGCATTCATATCATTAATAAAACTGCTGGCAGATTTACTGTTTCGAATGCGGATGGCACCTTTGTTATTCCAGCAAAATTGAATGATACCATTCTGTTTTCTGGTATTTCGTATCACTCTAAAGAAATTAAAATTTCAAAATTTATTCTGACATCCAAGCAATTGCCTGTTTATTTAGAGGAATTGGTGAATGCGTTGGATGAAGTAGTAGTGGGTAAAATACTAACAGGAGATTTAAGCTCAGACTTAGCTAATTCTGGCGTCAAACGAGATATTAACTTCTATGATTTAGGTATTCCTGGATATACTGGAAAACCATTAACCCAAACTGAAAGACGTTTGAAAGAGGCTGCCGATTTAGATTTTACAATGGGTGGTTCCATGGGCGGAGGAGGTGTTGGGATGTCATTAAATCCAATTATCAATGGTATTTCTGGCCGAACCAAAAAGCTAAAGGCGCATGCTAAGTTAGAGAGGTTAGATAAGTGTCTTGATAAAGTGATATCTAATTTATCAGATATTTTGTTTAATGAAGCTCCGCTAGATGAAAGCTACAGAAATGAGTTTTTCTATTTCTGTTCAGATGATATGCAATTTGAGGCTCTTTGTAGAATGAATGATGATCTGAAAACCTTCGAATTTCTAAAAGAAAAATTAGTAAGGTTTAAATCAAACCTCCAAATCGAAACCCAAGAATGAGAGATTGTCTGATTTTTAGCTTGTTGCTTTTAGTTTGTCTTTTAAATGCCAATGCACAATCTGTTGAGCTCAATGGTAAGATTAATGCTGCAGTAGAGGTAGATGGGATACATATTATCAATAAAACGGCTAGCAGGTTTTCCATTTCGAATGCTCATGGCGAATTCATCATTCCTGCAAAATTGAACGATACCATTCTGTTTTCGGGTATTTCTTATCAGCCAAAAGAAATTGTGGTCACAAAATTTATGCTCTCATCCAAAGAAATGCCCGTGTATTTAGAAGAATTAATAAATGCTTTGGATGAAGTAGTGGTTGGTAAAATATTGACTGGAGATTTGATGTCTGATATCACTAATGCTGAATTGAAACCCAATCTTGATTTTTATAATTTAGGCATCCCAGGTTACACGGGGAAATTGAAGACTCAAAGCGAAAGGCGCTTGTATGAAGCTACTTCGGGTGGTGGGTTAGTGCCCATCGGGCTCATTGTCAATGCCATAACAGGACGAACAAAACGACTGAAACAACATATAAAATTGGAGAAAGCGGATGACTGTCTCGATCAAATGAAATCCAAGTTTTCTGAGGGTCTTTTCAGTAATTATGTCTTAGAAGAAGAGCGTAAAGCGGAGTTTTTCTATTATTGTCAAGATGATCCGGAGTTTGAAATTCTTTGTAAAACTAAGAATGATATGGCGATATTTGAATTTTTAACAATCAAATTAAAAGCTTATAAAGTCATTCTTCAAGCGCAAAGGGACTAGACTGAAGCCTGTCAGAGAGATTCAAATTCAGTATCAATGATGATTGCCCTCAAACTTTAACTAAAACAGACCATTAATTTAACAGCCCTCTTTTTTATTGGAATCAAAACATCTCACTATATTTGCATTGTGATACTACAATCTACATTTTTATTTATAGGTACTACTGAAATCATGTTCATACTATTTGTGGTGGTTATGGTTTTTGGTGCAGATAAAGTACCTGATATCGCAAGAGGTATGGGCAAGGGCATGCGCACTCTTAGAGATGCCACCAATGACCTTAAATCAGAGATTACCAAAAGCGCAGAAAAGAATGGTATCGATACTACAGAATATACCAAGACTTTTACTGACGAAGTACAGAAAGTAAAAGATGAGGTCGAAGAGACTATTGGTTCAGTGAAACGAAAGTTATAATTCCACTATTTAAAGATTTTTTTACTTATAGCGATTGCTATAACAGTAATTGAAGTTTTTGTTAAACTATTTTCCCGTCTTTTTTTTATTCATCCTTATCCAAATAGTAGTGTACAATCGTTGCTATTTCCTGGTTTTCGGCCAGCTCTAGCAACACTCTATTGGCATCATAAATGAGTTTTGAGTCTGAAGGAAATGCAAAACCATAACCTTGTTGGAAATATTCGGCTTTAGCAATAAAAACATCTTCATCTTTATGGTTTTTCATATAATACAACAACTGAGGCCTGTCATACACCACAGCATCCACATCTTTGTTTTTTAATTTCGACATGGCCTCCGCAAGATTGTTTACGCCTGTAACTTTAGCTTTATATTCTTTTAAAAAAGCTTCTGATGGGGATGACGCTATGGTGGCAACTTTACGTCCTGACAGTTGCTCAGCATTTGCTATGGTTGAACTTCCCATTGATGTGAGAGTGAGGGTGCTTGCAATACCAGCCACCATTGAAGTAGCGAAAATAATTGAAATGATCATCCAGCTTCCTGCAATTATACGACCCCATAAAGTAATTGGTGCTTTGTCACCATATCCTGTAGTACTCATGGTTACGATGGCAAGCCACATACCAGTACCGATACCATCTGCAACTTTAGAGGGAAATTGATCTGGAGATTCTTTTCTTTCTGCCAACCAAAGCATGGTACCTACAATAGCCAGAATAACTAAGAAAATACCAACCGCCAATAATAACTTCATGCTGAAGAGCGGTTTAACTTTTTGCCATAAACTCAACTCATCAACACGAGAAACAATCGCTAAGCTTGAATTGTAAAAGGGCTGTGAAAATCGGATATATTCTAGACGTTGGGAAGTGATGCTAATGGGGCCAACTACCACATCCAAGTCGCCTTTATTCAAGGCGTGTAAAGCCTCTTCCACGGTATCGAAAGTTTTATACTTATAGTTCCATGACTTCTTTTTGGCCATGTCTTCCCATATTTCGATGGCTATTCCTTTTGTTGACGAATTCTTTTCAAACACAAAAGGTTCATTACCCGCTACACCAACCGATAGTTCTGGAGGTGTGGAAGGATCTACTCCTTTTTGTGCATGAATTGGTGTAATAAAAATAAAAAATGTAAGAATTAAAAGGGATGAAAATGAAGTGATGGAATTTGATATCATAAATAAAGTTTGAATTTGAATTCGTGTTCTATGTTGATAATACTAAAGAAAACACTTTTATACAACTTTATTATAGTTTTTTAAGATAAATTTAAGTCTGTTTGAGTTCTGCTTTAACCAATTTAAATCTTTTCGAAGACCCTTTAAAGGCATCAATGTATACTTTCTAATAAGTAATATAAATCAATGAGAAAATGGAAATAAAGATCCAAAGCGATAAGGCAAGCACAAGAGGTTTAAAACCTGTTTGTTTTAAATCTTTAATTGAAATGGTTGACCCTACTAAAAATAAGGTGACTAACAACAAACGTTTTGAGATGAGTACAATGTTGCTGGTGATTGCTGTAGGGAGGACTTCATAACTGTTGATGATGATGGCTAGAATAAACAGGATGATAAAATAGGGGATTTTAATTTTTTGGCCTTTCGATTTAAATAAAAACATCGAGAAAATGGACAATGGGATGATCCATAAAGTTCTGGAGAGTTTAACCGTTGTAGCAATTCGAAGTGCCTCGTCACCGTAACTTAATGCTGCCCCAACCACTGAACTGGTGTCATGTATGGCAATGGCTGCCCATAAACCAAACTGATCTTGAGTTAGGTTGAAAAAATGACCGATTGGTGGAAATATTAAAAGTGCGATAGAATTAAGTAAAAACACAACACCTAAAGCCAAACTGATCGTTTTACTATCCGCCTTAATTACTGGTGCTACTGCCGCAATGGCACTACCACCACATATGGAAGTTCCCGAAGTGATGAGGTGACCCAATTTGCGATCTAATTTTAATATTTTAGTTAAAACAATGCCCAATGTGATAGTCAGGATAATGGAGTAGAACGTCAGGTTGAAACCCTCTTTACTCGTTTCGAGAGTTTCTTTGATGAACATTCCAAAACCTAAACCGAC
>JBDTKP010000064.1:0-7725 GCA_039935255.1 Gelidibacter sp.
GAAATCATCCAGAAGTGTTTACCTTTTGCCAACAAATCTGTTAGAATTGGAATTACCGGAGTTCCAGGGGTTGGAAAAAGCACGTTTATCGAAACTTTCGGCCTTTTTTTAACTTCACAAGGAAAAAAGATCGCTGTTCTTGCCGTAGATCCAAGCAGTAGTTTGAGTAGAGGTTCTATTTTGGGAGATAAAACCCGAATGGAAGATTTAGTAAAAGACGACAACGCTTTTATCCGCCCTTCGCCTTCTGGTACATCGCTTGGTGGTGTGGCTCGGAAAAGTAGAGAAACGATTATTTTATGTGAAGCCGCAGGGTTTGATACCATCTTGATTGAAACCGTTGGTGTAGGCCAAAGTGAAATTGCGGTGCACAGTATGGTCGATTTCTTTTTATTGTTGAAATTAGCTGGGGCGGGTGATGAATTGCAAGGCATTAAACGTGGTATTATGGAAATGGCAGATGCTATTGTCATCAACAAGGCTGATGGTGACAATCTTAAAAGCGCCAAAATCGCCAAAGTGGAATTCAATAGAGCATTACATTTATATCCTCCAAAAGAATCGGGTTGGCAACCCAAGGTTTTATTGGCAAGCGCACTGGAAAATGAAGGCATTCCTGAGGTTTGGGAATTGATAGAAAGTTATTTATCCATAGCAAAAAAAACTCATTTCTTTGATCATACCCGTAGCGAGCAGAACAAATTCTGGCTGCTCCAAACCATCGAGGACCGATTGAAATCTGATTTTTACAATAATCCTGCCATCAAAAAAGAATTGAAAACGCAATTAGAACACATTCAAAATGGCGAGACCTCTCCTTTCGCTGCCGCAGAAATTTTATTGGGCATGAAATAACTTCATCCGCTTCACCTTTGGCTTTAATTTCAACTTGGTTACTGAGCTTGTCGAAGTACGGTTACTGAGCCTGTCGAAGTATGGTTACTGAGCTAACCTCCCTGAGACTATCGAAGGGTCGAAGTATTGATTTTTACTTAACAAAAACACATTCTTTCCATCACAAGAAATTAATTTCACCTCCAATAAATGGAAAGACTGACAGGCAATTTATTTTTAAGCTTCGAATCTTATTATTTTGTAGGAAATGACTAACTTTTCAACAACTAATTTAAAACTCCGAGCAGATTATGCGATTATTCAATAAAATAAAATCCGTCATCAACCTGATGAAAGAAGTCGATTTTGATGACTTAAGCAAAATTTCAGAAAAGATTGATTTACCTAAAATAATGAAAACCGTTGGCGAATTGGATGATAAACAGCTCGACGGACTCATGAAAATGCTTACAGAAAAAAGTAAGAAGGGCCAACACCAACTACCTCCTATTGATGGCGATTTTTATGATCTTGATTTAAAATTGACGCGAGAGCAGCGCGCCATCCAAATGAAAGTGCGCAATTTTATGCAGGAAGAAGTAGAGCCGATCGCCAATGAATACTGGAAAAAAGCCCAGTTTCCCATGGAGATTATTCCCAAACTGGCCGCACTCAATATTTGTGGGGTCGCCTATAAAGGCTACGGCTGTCCTGATTTTCCTTTTATCATGGAAGGTATTATTGCGGAAGAATTAGCACGTGTGGATGTTTCGATTTCTACGTTTTTCGGTGTGCATAGCGGACTTGCGATGGGCTCGATTTACCTCTGCGGAAGCGAAGAACAAAAAGAAGAATGGCTACCAAAAATGCAGAAAATGGAATTGATCGGTGCTTTTGGTTTGACAGAACCGAACGTAGGAAGCGCTGTTGCAGGCGGCATGGAGACAACGTGTAGAATGGAAGGTGACACATGGATTTTGAACGGTCAGAAAAAATGGATTGGCAATGCCACCTTTGCTGATGTCACCATTATTTGGGCACGAGAGGAAACTACCAATAAAGTGAAAGGCTTTTTGGTAAGAAAAGACACACTAGGATTCACGACCGAAAAAATGGAAGACAAAATGGCTCTAAGAACCGTCCAGAATGCGATCATCACTTTAAAAGATTGCAGAATCGAAGAGAAAGACCGCCTTCAAAACGCAAATTCCTTTAGAGACACCGCCAAATTATTACGGATGACCAGAGCTGGCGTGGCGTGGCAAGCCGTAGGTTGCGCGAGAGGCGCCTATGAAAACGCCCTGAAATACACGAAAAAACGCGAACAGTTTGGAAAACCAATTGCCTCTTTTCAATTGGTACAAAATCACTTGGTTGAAATGTTGTCTAATTTAACCGCCATGAAAACTATGGTTTATCGACTTTCTGAATTGCAAGATCAAGGCCTGTTGACGGATGAGCATGCGTCCTTGGCAAAAGTATTCTGTTCCTTAAGAACCCGCGACGTGGTCAGTCAGGCACGGGAGGTTATGGGCGGTAACGGTATTTTGCTAGAGTATAATGTGGCGCGATTTGTGGCAGATGCTGAAGCTATTTATTCTTATGAAGGCACAAAGGAAATCAATACGTTGATTGTTGGGCGTGCCATTACGGGATATAGTGCGTTTGTGTAGAACGAAGTAATTATTATATATACACATTTAATATTTCATAAAACAGTTTATAAGATTTGAACTGGTTATAATAATTTAAAACACTTTATTTATGGTTCAAAATGAAAAAGATTACGTTCCTATTTAATAAATTTTAATAAATTGTTATTCCTTAAAATTTTGATAAAATTATGTCGGTAAATGGATATCTTTCATTCACTTTTCAGACTTTTACACCCCAGCTAATTATTGCATTTATTTACGAGATAGTAGCGCCATAAGATTCTAAAAATTTAAAGGAAATTATTTGAAAAACATACACTTTATAGTGAATCCTATAGCTGGTTCTGGAAACCATCTTATTAATCAAGAATTTTTGAAAAACTTCTTTGATAAGGAAGAATATGTGTTGACTATAAAAAATTCTGATTATAAAAAACACGCTGAAATCTTAACCAAATCCTCCATAATTGAAGGTGCGGATATTATTGTGGCCTGCGGTGGCGATGGTACCATTAATGAAGTAGCCTCCTGTTTAGTGAATACTAATATTGCTTTGGGGATTATTCCATTAGGATCAGGGAACGGCCTTGCATCTAATCTAAAAATCCCAAAGGTTATTGAACGTGCTATTGTACTTATTAAAACGACAGCCACGAAGAAAATTGATGTTGGCATCATCAATGATCATTATTTTTTTAGCAATACGGGTATTGGCATTGATGCACAAGTGATCATGCATTATGAAAATTCCAACCAACGCAAATTGATAAGCTATATTAAAGCGACATTGAAAGCTTTAAAAAGCTTGAATTATAAAAATAAAATAACGGTTGAGATTAACGGAGAAACAATTCAAACTTATCCTTTCATGGTCTTCATTTCCAACTCCAATGAAATGGGCTATAAAATCAGTTTAACACCAATGGCATCGTTACAGGATGGGTTGTTGGATGTTCTTATCGTTTCAAAACTGTCGCGATTAAAATTGCTGTTCTTCGGATTATTAATATTGATTAAAAAACACCATTTGTTTAAGGAAGCAAAAAGCTATCAGTCCAATGCCATCAAAATTCGTCAAGCCAATAAAAAAACATATGAAAGTCAGATTGATGGCGAATTTTTCAATTTAGATTGTGATGCCATTACTATTTCCTTATTGAAACAATCACTTCACGTCATTGCCTGATGTCTTAGTATTGAACTTAAATCTGCTGATGATATAAACGTTGAGTTTGTAGAAGAGCGTGCCGGTAAGAACACCAAACAACATCCCCAATAGCACATCTAAAGGATAATGTACACCAATATAAATACGGCTATAAGACATCAATATCGCCCAAACAGTCAGGATATATATCAAATATTTAAATCGTTTTTTCAAAGTCAAACCAATAAAAAAGGCCGCCGCCATAGTATTGGAAGCGTGTGCAGAAAAGAACCCATATTGACCTCCACAATATGCTTTTACAAGACGCATACTGTCTATTATTTCTGCCAAATGACAAGGTCTTAATCTGTGGAATCCGTTTTTAAAAAGATTAGTTATTTGATCGGTAACAGCAATCATTAAAGCCACGATTACAATAGTCGTGAAAAATGCTTTTACCTGCATTTGCTTATAAAGCAGATACAGCAATACCGCATAAAATGGAATCCAATTGAATTTAGAAGTGTATGCTAACCAAAACGAATCCCAGGTGGTAGTTCCTAAGCTGTTTAAATAAATGAATGCGTCAGTATCCCACTGTAAAATCTGTTCAAACATTAGGCATTGTATCTTTCAATTTCACGATCATAGAAATCTACTGCTTCTTGAATTAAATTCTCAGTTCCAGAAGCGATTTCTTTTTCATCGTGTTCATCAAATTCTTCCATCCATTCAACATCGTCATCCTCTAGATTTAATATAAATCTTGGAAATTCAGTATGTATGATATAGATGGCATCAGGAAAATCTGTGTTATCGCCGAGGATGAATTTAGGTAGTTCCATTTTTAAAGTTATGAGTTGTGAGTTTTTAAAGTGAGTAAAGTTATCACTATTTTCAAAAACTCCACCTTCAAACCAAATTTAAGTAATTAAGGCACTTCAAATACTTTAATTATTAGAGAATTAAGCGCTTGTAGGCACTTCGGACTTTATGAGTTTTTTCGTCAAATAATTGAATCTAATAAACAATAATATGGCTGCGCTGGTTAGTCCAGCTATCAGCCCCAGCCAAATCCCAGTACTTCCCAATGCATCTTCTTTTCCAAAGTAGTAACTGATAGGAAATCCGATGGCCCAATAAGATATAAAGGTCAATACCGTTGGAATTTTGACATCTTGCAAGCCTCTGAGCGCACCAAGGGCAACTACCTGCAAACTATCACTAATTTGAAAGATTGCCGCCAGAACAAGCAATGTGGAAGCAATAGTTACCACTTCCCTTGTGTCAATAGCGTTTATAGGATCATCCAAATCCAGGTAAATGGTAGGCAGTACCTTATGCAGCAACAAAAATGCTACCGCAGAAATAACAGCAATTATAACGCCCAATAGAAAAATGGAAATGGCGATACGACGCAACTCTGTAAAATTTCTAAGGCCTTTTTGATTTCCTACGCGAATCATTGCGGCAACGCTTAACCCTGAAGCTACCATAAAAGTCATAGACGCCAAGTTTAACGCAATTTGGTTTGCAGCTTGCGGATTCTGACCCAATGTTCCACTGAGCCATACTGCAGAGGTGAAAATTGCAACTTCAAAAAACATTTGCATAGCACTTGGCAACCCAATATTAATGACCTTTTTAAGCATGGGAGATTCCAAAACAAAAATTTTGATGTCGGTCACAAATGCTTTCGACTTCTCTCGTGCCCTTAACAACCACCATAAGAAAAAGACCATTACTACCCTAGAGATCAACGTGCCGATAGCGGCGCCAACAATACCTAATTCTGGGAAACCGAACTTACCAAAAATCAAAAGATAATTGAGGGCAACATTGATTACGTTGGACACAATCGTAGCATACATGGGATATTTTGTCAGCGACAAGCCATCGCTAAATTGCTTAAATGCCTGAAAAACGATGAGCGGAATTAACGAAAATGCCACCAAATCCAAATAAGGAATCGCCAAAGCCACAACCTCTTCGGGTTGGTTCATGATATTCATTAAAGGCTTGGCCATAAGAAGCAATAAGAACAACACGATGCCCAAGGCAGTACACAAAAATAAGCCGTGTTTCAATGCCGATTTTCCCTTTGCAAAATTCTTTTCGCTATCGGCCTCTGCCACCAAAGGGGTAATCGCCATAGAAAAACCAATCCCCAAGGACATGGCTACAAAAACGAAACTATTGCCGAGAGATACTGCAGCAAGTTCTGTAGCACCCAACTGACCTACCATGATATTATCGACAAGACTTACAAATGTATGACCAAGCATACCCAGCATAACTGGTGCAGCCAAGTTTAAATTATACTTAAATTCTTTGGTATATTGAGCTAAAATCACGTGAAAATTTTAAAGATGCAAAGGTAGTCGATTGCTCATCTTTATATATCATTTTAGAATTTTATTTAAAAAAAAAGGAAACAACTAATTGATCATTAGAAGGTTTTGTACATTGCTGCTTAAATTCCACCAATGAAATATTGCACAACCGTATTACTCGTCATTTCTTTTTTTGGCTATTCACAATCAAACGCATCTTTGGCAACACCATTCTTGGAATCAATTGTTCAGCAATTTCCCAATGTAAGAGACATTGCGCTATCACCCGCTCAGGATGAAGTTTTATTTTCCGCACAAAGTTTTATGAGCGATATTTCCGTTTTGATTAGTACAAAAAAAGTAAATGGCGAATGGCAAGAACCAAAAATAGCCTCATTTTCTGGAGCATTTTTTGATTTGGAACCCTTTTTCTCAACAGATGGATTGTCACTTTATTTTGCTTCCAATCGGCCTTTAGATGCTAAGTCAAGAACAACTAAGGATTTTGACATTTGGGTTGTTACTCGAAAAACGACTTCTGACGCATGGTCTGATGCCATAAATCTAGGTGCGCC
Source organism: Gelidibacter sp. (assembly GCA_039935255.1). Classification (GTDB taxonomy): domain Bacteria; phylum Bacteroidota; class Bacteroidia; order Flavobacteriales; family Flavobacteriaceae; genus Gelidibacter. The sequence goes on from JBDTKP010000064.1 coordinate 6,545, forward strand.
TGTTAATACGGCCATGGATGAATTTTATCCGGTTATTACGAATTCAAAAAATATTTATTTCACTTTGGATAATCCTGAACTGAATCAGAAAGACAATATTTACATGAGTGCATATGTTGATGGTGTATATCAGCAACCAAAACAATTGAGCAACAGCATTAACTCTGACGGGTATGAATTTAATGCTTTTGTATCTCCGGATGAATCGCTATTGATCTATACCCGCTATAACGGTGAGGGTGGTTTTGGCAGTGGCGACTTGTATATCAGTCATAAAATGAAGGATGGTGCTTGGAGCCCGTCAGAAAACATGGGTCCCACTATCAATACTGATAAGATGGAGTATTGCCCTTTTGTGGACATGACTACTAAAACCCTCTATTTTACGAGTAAACGAAACAGCCTAGAGCTTAAACCGGGCGTAACTGAAATACAATTAAAGGATCTTTTTAATAGCTATGAAAATGGTTTAAGCAGATTATACCAAGTTAATATTGATGCTTTTATTTCAACGCCAGACTAAAACAAGTTTTTAACCTGTTGCTTCGCCGTTTCATATTCTAACAACAGGTCTTCAACAATTTTCGCAACTGGTTTGATGTCATGGATCAATCCAGCAATCTGGCCGATTTCCAATTCACCTTCATCCAAATCACCTTCAAACATGCCTCGTTTTGCTCTTGCCCTTCCTAATAAACCTTTAAGATCATCAAGCGTTGGTGTCGTTTTATACAGTTCGACAATATCGTTATAGAACTTATTTTTTATCAATCGAACAGGTGCCAATTCCTTTAACGTCAGATGTGTGGCCCCCTCCTTGGACTCAACAACAGCCTCTTTAAACGCTTGATGCGCAGAACTTTCTTCACTGGCTACAAATCTACTGCCCACTTGAACCCCATCAGCACCCAAAATCATGGCGGCCAACATCCCTTGGCCTGTAGCAATACCGCCTGCTGCAATAAGTGGAATCTCCAACGCCTCTTTTACCATAGGAATTAAGGTAAGCGTCGTACTTTCTTCTCTCCCATTGTGCCCACCTGCTTCAAAACCTTCGGCAACTACAGCGTCAACTCCTGCTTCCTGGGCTTTCAATGCAAACTTAACGCTGCTAACCACGTGAACGACCGTGATACCGCGCTCCTTTAACCAAGACGTCCAGGTTTTAGGGTTTCCCGCAG
>JBDTKP010000065.1:0-4015 GCA_039935255.1 Gelidibacter sp.
CGTGCCAAAGTCACGTCCAATTGCAAACTGGCCGATTCTAATTTCAATTCTGAAATGGCTTTATCGATAAATTCCAACTCTTCAATCCCTTTCATCCCTTGTTCTGAAGTTGAGAGGATTGTTTTCAATTGTGCTATCTGAGATTCGAACGTTCCTGATAAGCTAAACAAAGGATGTAATTTATCAATGCCAGACTGCGAAATCCCTTTGCCCAGCATTTCTTCCTTGACCTTCTCCTCGCCTATTTTATCCAATTTATCGAGTGCGACCGTAAAGTCGATCAACTTGTCTTGAGCACCAATCACTTCCGCAATTCCCGATAATATTTTACGATTATTGATTTTGATGGTTACGCCTTCCAATTTTAATGCGGTAAATACGGCATCATATAACTGGACGAATTCTACTTCTTGCCATAGCGATTGCGACCCCACCACATCGGCATCACATTGGAAAAACTCTCTAAAACGCCCTTTCTGTGGACGATCCGCTCTCCAAACCGGTTGGATTTGATAGCGTTTGAATGGAAACTCAATTTCGTTTTGATGTTGTACCACGTATCTCGCAAACGGAACCGTAAGATCGTAACGGAGTGCTTTTTCTGAAATAGAAGGTGTTATTTTATTAGAATCTTTGGTTTCATAAGCTTGTTGGTCAGCTTTACTCAAAAAATCCCCAGAATTCAAGATTTTAAAAATTAAGCGATCGCCCTCATCGCCATATTTACCCATAAGTGTTTCTGAATTTTCAAAACTTGGAGTTTCAATGGGTTGAAATCCGAAACGTTCAAAATTTTGACGTATGGTATTAAAAATATAGTTACGTTTTGCTACTTCTTCCGGATTGAAATCTCGTGTACCTTTTGGGATGCTTGGTTTTTTTGCCATATCAATTTCCTGCGAAGGCAGGAATCTCAAATTAAAAGCTAGACTTTTTTATAAAAAAGTCAAAACTTGGTTTTTTATTTTACTTCTGCAAAAATATCATAATTAAAGGAAATTGAACAATGAATTAGCTAGCATATTGTGCTGATTAATTTCATTTCCAAGGTTTGAAGCCAAATCACAGAACTTCACAGAAAAAACGGAGATATCCAGAGGTTCTTGGCATCTTAAAAATTTGTTGAACACATATTTCAAATTTATAGTAACTTTAGTGACCGTTTGTAGTCTTATAGTCATTCAACCATAACAAGAACAAAAACATTTATGTTTTCATTATTTAGAGAAAATATTAGAATTGCCTTCAATTCCATTCGTACCCAACTGCTTCGTACTATTTTAACCGTTTTGATAATTGCCATCGGCATCACCGCATTAGTTGGAATTTTGAGTGCGGTGTCGGCTTTGGAGAATACCATTTCAAGCGATTTCTCATCTATGGGCGCGAATACTTTTAACATTCAGCGGTATGAATTTAATACACAACGCGAAAGTGGTAAAGAGATTCAAAAAGTCAATCCTATTATCAGTTATAGAGACGTTAAAGACTTTGAAGACAAATACATCTTCCCTTTCACCCAAGTTTCCGTTTCTTTTGTAGGAACCCAAACCGCTGAAGTAAAGTTCGAAAACAGAAAAAGCGATCCTGAAGTCATGGTTTTGGGAGTCAACGAGCATTATATCCAAAACTCCGGATTGGAGGTGAGTGAGGGACGCGAATTTAATTATTTTGATATTGAAAACAGCAGTACCCTTTGTGTCATTGGAAGTGATTTGGCAAAAGCTATTTTAAAGGATGTCAACCCTATAGGTCAAACCATAAGCGTTAGAGGCGCCAAGTTTAAAGTGATAGGCGTGTTAAAAGCCAAAGGCTCAAGTTTTGGGAATAATCAAGATTTACGTATGATGATTCCCATTCAAAAAGCGCGAACGCTATTTACAAGTCCGAATATCAACTACAGCTTGAGTGTCAAAACCGATAACAAGGACATGCTGGAAGGTGCGCAAGATGATGCTATTTTGACCTTCAGAAATATTAGAAACTTAAACCCAATTGAAGAGAATAATTTCGGACTGGAACGCAGTGATGATTTGATCAATCGTATTGGCTCCATTACGGGCTATCTCTATGTTGCGGCATGGATCATTAGCATGATCACCATTTTAGGGTCTTCCATTGCGCTGATGAATATTTTGTTTGTTTCCGTTACAGAACGGACACGCGAGATTGGTGTACGTAAAGCGCTAGGAGCCAAAAACAAAACCATTGCTACACAATTTTTTATGGAAGCCATTATTATTGGACAATTGGGTGGCATCATAGGAATTATTCTGGGCGTACTTATTGGGTATGGTGTTTCGGCGGCTGCCGATTTTCAATTCTCAACACCTTGGCTAGCGATGTTTAGCGCATTTACCATAGCATTTATAGTTGCCGTAGTTGCTGGATTGCTACCTGCGGTAAAAGCTGCAAAATTGGACCCTGTGGAGTCGTTGCGGTACGAGTAGATACAGAGGGTAGAATTTAGACCGCTTCACTTTTAGATTGTAGGTTGATTTACTTGGCAAAGTCGAAAGACTATTAAGATGAGTAGTAGATTTAGATTTTAACCCTTCCGTCTTCAATTCCTTTTCTTGAATTGAATCCACCTTCTCTTGAAAAAAGGGAAAGAGTTTTTTAATTTGTAGCTTTAATGAAAATGATGGCAAACCGGAATTCTTAACGTTCCTGCAGCATAATCCGTTATGTCCGCTTATTTAATTATTTATAAATGATGAATTGCAATTATAAAAAATCGAATAACGAATTCTGAATATTGAATAACAAAGTAGCCACGTCTTACTTAAAACCCCATCCTTCATGCTTCAATCTTCCAGCTTTATTTATACCCCACCAATTTCTCAAAATAGGTATACAAATTACCTTTTGTAATGACCCCGCCTTGTTGGATGAGTTTAAATTTATCTAAGGCTTTATCTTCTGAATAGGTTTTATTGGCCGTTAAAAATTCGACGTCATCAGAAAGTAAATTGTTTTTAAACCATTCATAACCTTCAGTAGTCGTCAGATCGACGGTGTCAATCTTAAGCTTGACCGCAATCAACTGCATGTCATTTTCTTTCAAATGGAATAAATGCATTTGTTGTGGAGAGATATGCTCTAAAAATTGTACTTGTTTTAAAACGCCTTCCCAAACCAAATCGCTAAACACATCCAATTCTTCTTCGGCAACTTCAGGTTTATTGGCTTTGATATCAGCCCATTCTTTTGCTGTAATGGATTGTGTGGCTAAAAAATTGATAAATTCCTGATGCAATTCTTCCAACTGTTCTTTGCTGAGTCTTGTATATTTCATTGAAAAATATTTTTTTTAATTTCCGTGATGGCGGAAATTTTAAGAATATTGAATTTATTGATATTGCTTAAACGATAATTCAATAACGTTATGCCATCCTTTAATTCAATGGTTAGAAATTATAATTATTAAAAAAGCCTCATTCCAATAAAGGATTGAGGCTTTTAAAAATTGTATTTTGAAAATTATGCTTCTGCAATGACCTCAAAAGTCATATCAACAGTTACATCTCTATGAAGTCTGATTACAGCATCATATTGACCTAAACGTTTGATAATACCACCTGTAACGGCGATGTACTTTCTATCCAATGAGACCCCTGCGTTGTTCAATGCAGTTGCCAAATCAATATTGGTAATAGAACCAAATAATTTATCACCAGCAGTTGCACCAGCACCAGCTTTAGCAGTTAATTTTATATCCAATGCTTTTATTGCCTCAGCTTGTGTTTGAGCTTCTGCAATAATTTGTTTCTCTTTGAAAGCGCGTTGCTTCAAGTTTTCAGCCAATACTTTTTTAGCCGAAACTGTTGCCATTACCGCTTGCTTTTGAGGAATTAAAAAATTTCTACCATAACCGTTCTTAACCGTTACAACATCGTCTTTAAATCCTAAATTTTCAACGTCTTGTTTTAATATAAGTTCCATAGTTATGTTTTTATTATTTTAATAAATCTGCTACATAAGGCATCAACGCAAGGTGACGCGCTCTTTTTAC
>JBDTKP010000066.1:0-10922 GCA_039935255.1 Gelidibacter sp.
ATGACACGCCATAACCATAAGCCATCCACTGCAACGCAATACCGCTCCATCGTCCGTTTTTAATTCTTGGATCTGGAATAATAGGATCTGGCTCTCCAACAATTGCTAAATCCAATTTATTGTTCAGATTCATGGCATACAAACGATCAATAAATTTGCTAGGCTGATCCTTGTAAGCTTTATCAATAGCAGCCACAATGGCGGTATTTGAAGACACCTCAATAGCTTTTGCAATCGTTATTTTACCATAGCCACCATGCTTAGAATCTCTCACTTTTTTACCATAATAGGTCAACACGCCTTTCTGTGTATCGACAACATCGCTGGTATCAATGACTTTATCCTCCAAAGCAGCGGTTATAGCCATGATTTTAAAGGTAGAACCAGGCTCATGACTTTCACCCACGGCATAATTTAAACGTTCATAGTAATGTCCGTTAGAATTTCTTCCAAGATTTGAAATAGCCTTAATTTCACCTGTTTTAGTTTCCATTACAATAACGGAACCATGATCGGCCTTATACGTCTCAAGTTGTTCTAATAAAGCATGGTGGGCAATATCCTGAATATTGACATCGATGGTGGTGTAAACGTCATAACCATCTCTTGGCTCAATTTCATTATAATCGGTAATGGGTTTCCATTGGCCTTTCCCGATTTTCTGTTTCATTCTATGACCATCCGTTCCTCTTAAGTACATTTCACCAAAGGCACCTTCAATTCCTGCCCTGACAATGTGCTCATCTTTATCCACACGCTCATAACCGATAGACCGCTGGGCAATGCCGCCCATGGGATGCTCGCGCTTTGTAGTTTGCTCAACAATAAGCCCCCCTCTAAAGGCTCCAAGATTCAGTAATGGAAAATTTCGAATGCGCGTATAATCGGTGTAATTAATGTTTCTCGCTAGAAGAAAATACCTGCTTTTATTTGCTCTGGCCTTACGCAGCTCCTTTTCATAATAACTTGATGATTTCCCTGAATATTTTGATAAGGAATCACTCAAAGGTTTTAAATACTTCTCAAAGGTTTTACTAGTCGGGGTTAAAGCATCGAAGCGGATATCATATTTCGGAATTGATGTTGCCAACAAACTTCCATCAGAGGCATACACATTGCCGCGATTGGCAGGAATGGTGACATTCTTCACCGTGCGCTTTTCCGCCAGCTCACGGTATTTATCACCTTGCACTAACTGAATAGTAAGCAACTTGAATACCACAGCCAAAGCCAAGACAAACATAATGCCTGCAACAAAATACAATCGGTTCAATATGTGTTTTTCAGTGACTGCCACTTAGTTCTCTTCTGATTTAACTTTGATTTTTTTTGGCGGATTTGGAGAAGGTGTAATCTCTTTTTCTGCCATTTTTTGGACGATGCCAGATTCCATTTTGAGTCGCATCAACTGCGATCTCCCATCCACGAATGCGGAACGCCATTCTTTCACTTCATTATTTAATTTTGCGATATCATGTACTTTCTGATCTGCGCTATGTGAACTTGCAATCATCACGATAGCCAAAACCGAAATAAAAATGATGACCCTCCAATTTTTGAAAGAATCATCACTGACCAAAAACTTACCTCTTAATAGGTGATAAATGTTTTTTTTCATAGTCATCCCATCTGTCCTGCGGACATCTTCCCGTGGGGAAGAATTATTTTAGTTTCACTCAAATCCATCGCTGCGAAGGCAGAAATCATATTTAATTCAACTTGTTATTTATTCAAAACACTTCCGTCTTTAATTCCTTTGCGGAAATTAAATCCATCCTCCCTTCATTTCGACAGGCCCAATGCCCAAGGGATGGAGTTTTTTAGTTCTATATCTTTTCAGCAATCCGAAGTTTTGCACTTCGCGCTCTGCTATTCTCTTTTATTTCACCTTTAGAGGGCACAATCATTCCGCCAACTTTCTTTAAGGGCACTTCAAAATTCCCATACATATCACGCTCTGGCTCACCTTCAAACAAGCCATTCCTTATAAAGCGTTTTACCAACCTATCCTCCAACGAATGGTATGAAATACAACTTAGACGGCCTCCGATTTTTAACATTTCAGGCGTTTGAATAAGCAATTCTTTTAATGCCTCAATCTCTTGATTCACTTCGATGCGAATGGCCTGATATATTTGGGCCAAAACTTTATGTTCGTTTTTGTGCTTTACAAATTTTTTCAAAACTTCTTTGAGATGCTCACTCGACTTGATTTCAGTTGTTGCACGTTCCTCGACAATCGCTCTTGCCATTGCAGGTGCCTGACGCAATTCGCCGTATTGAAAGAACACATCTTTGATCTGCTCTTCGTCATACTTATTGATCACATGAAACGCCGACAATTTACTGTCTTGATTCATCCGCATATCCAAATCGGCCTCAAAACGTGTTGAAAATCCGCGTTCAGCAACATCAAACTGATGGGACGACACGCCAAAATCGGCTAAAATCCCATCCACTTCCTTTGCACCATAAAAACGCACAAAGCGTTTTACAAATCGAAAATTCTCGTTGATTAAGGTGAAGCGTGCATCATCAATCGTATTTAACAGCGCATCTTTATCTTGATCAAAAGCGAATAACCTCCCTTTTGGACCTAATCGCTTTAAAATCTCACGACTGTGGCCACCACCACCAAATGTTACATCTACATAGACACCATCTGGTTTGATATTCAATCCATCAACCGTCTCCGTAAGCAATACCGGATTATGATATTTCATCTGCGTCATCATCTTGTCCCATGACTTCCTCGGCTAAATCTGCAAAATCATCAGCCGCGTCGTCTATAGCTTGTTCATATTTATCTTTATCCCAAATCTCCACAATATTGATTGCTGAAGACACTACTATTTCTTTAGAAATCCCCGAAAAAACCATTAAGTCCTTCGGAACCAACAATCGTCCAGCACTATCCACTTCCACCATTTTCACGCCAGCTGTGAATCTTCTGATGAAGTCGTTGTTTTTCTTTTTAAAGCGATTAAGTTTGTTCATTTTTTGCATTAACAGCTCCCATTCTGCCATTGGATACAATTCCAAACAAGGTTGAAACACCGCTCTTTTTAAAACAAATCCGTTTTGAAGCGCAGGCAACAACTGTTTTTTGATGGCAGAGGGCAGCATAAGCCTACCTTTTGCATCTACTTTACATTCGTATGTTCCTATTAATGAGTTCAAAAGAGTTTGTTTATTTATCTAACGATTAAGAGTCAAATATATTGAAAATATTACCACCTTTTACCACAATTTACCACTTTTGTTGATAAGTTTGTGATTTTGAACTCTATTTTCGACCAACTGAAGAAAATGAGGTTAAATAAAAGCTTGTTTTCCAATAGATTAAAAAGTGTCCGAAAGTGCATTTTCTTGTTATAATTAGCATTTGCAAAAGTATTAGTTGGAAGTATGTCCAAAATGAAATAAAATTTCGCTGAAATAACTATATTTGTTTTTTATGCATAACCCCTAGCCATTAATGAAACACCTTTTAAAAAAAGAAAAAAATTACAGTTATATTGAAGTAGGCGAAGGCAAACCAATTATTATTCTACATGGATTAATGGGTGGGCTGAGTAATTTTGATGCTGTGGTAGAATATTTTGGCGATAAAGGCTATAAAGTCATCATCCCCGAATTGCCGATATACTCCATGTCTTTACTCAAAACCAACGTGCGAAGTTTTGCGAAATACCTTCATGATTTTATTACTTACAAAGGACTTGATGATGTCATTTTATTAGGCAATTCTTTAGGTGGACATATTGGTCTTTACCATACCAAACTTTATCCAGATAAAGTAAAAGCACTGATCATTACCGGAAGTTCTGGACTTTATGAAAGCGCAATGGGTGGCGGTTATACCAAACGTGGCGACTATGAAGTCATTAAAAAGAAGGCACAAGATGTTTTTTATGATCCAGCGGTGGCTAGCAAGGAAATTGTGGATGAAGTTTATGCCACGGTCAATGACCGAAATAAATTGATAAAGACTTTAGCAATTGCCAAAAGCGCCATCCGCCATAACATGGCCAAGGATTTACCGAAAATGGATTTGCCAGTTTGCATCATTTGGGGAAAGAATGACATTGTAACACCACCTGAAGTTGCTGAAGAATTTCAGAAACTTTTGCCAGATTCTGAATTGTACTGGATTGATAAATGTGGACATGCCGCTATGATGGAGCATCCCGATCAATTCAACGCCATACTCGCAGAATGGTTTCAGAAGAGAAGCCTTTAATACGAAGTCGAAGACTGCGGAGTGCAACTGAAAAACTGAACTTTAAAATTTCAGAAAACTATAAATTCTAAATTCCAATGACCTGAATTTAGAGAATCCTTGATAGCATGATCATCAAAACTGCCGAATTTTTAATGAGCAACTCCGAAGTGGCCAAGTGCCCCAAGGATATTTTGCCAGAATACGCGTTTATTGGACGCAGTAATGTCGGCAAGTCGTCTTTGATCAATATGCTGACCGATCACAAAAATTTAGCAAAAACGTCTGGAAGACCTGGAAAAACCCAACTTATAAATCACTTTTTGATCAATAAAAATTGGTTTTTGGTCGATTTACCAGGATATGGCTACGCTCGAGTTTCAAAAACATCCAAAAAGAAATTCCAAAGATTTATTACTGATTATTTTGAGGAAAGACAACAATTGGCCTTGGCATTTGTTTTAGTAGACATCCGACATGAACCGCAAAAAATAGATTTGGAATTCTTGGAATATATGGGAGAAAGCGGGATTCCGTTTTCTATTATTTTTACAAAAGCAGATAAGTTAAAACCCAAAGTCATTGAACGGAATGTAGCTGCCTATATGGAAGAACTTCTTGAAACATGGGAAGAAGCTCCTAATTATTTCATTACGTCTTCCTCAACTGCTGTGGGACGTGATGACGTACTGGCGCAGATTGATGCTACGAATGATGAAATGAATGCTTTGAGAAAGAATTAAAATTCTTTTAAATTAATGCTATTACAAAAAAAATGCTCCACGGTTCAAAGTGACCTAGGAGCATTTTTTAATTAATCACATCTGATTATATATCCTTTACTTCTTTACTATTTTTTTGATATCATAAGACCCTGTCAAATCATTTAACACGTTGAGTGCTTCTTCAATATATACATCTTGGCTTAACGCCTTATGCCAACGCTCACGTTTTTGTTTCAAAATGCTGTCCCCAACGATCAATTGATTTTCGTAAGGCAAAGAGTTGAAAGTTAAATTTGTTTTATAGTCCGTCAATTTCTCAAAATGCTTCGCCTCGTCTTCATTTAATTTTAAGGTTGCTTTATAATCGTCGTATTTAAGAGAATACAGCTCTCTATCTCTGATCTTTTTAATCCATTTAGCGTTCTCATCAATGAGCTTCAACTGTTCATTTTTTGCGATACGTCCATAACTATTCTTTATGGCATCTTGATACCCAGAACTGTTTTCCCAAACAGTATAATTGGTCGCATCAATTTTATCATAAGCTAATGGGTTATCTTGATTCTTTTCGCCTAGGGCAATATAACTGTATCGATCTGGAACTACCACATCACTTTTCACACCTTCCAATTGTGTAGAACCGCCGTTGATTCTATAATATTTTTGAATGGTATATTTCAAAGCCCCCATATCACCAGTGGTATTATTTCTGACCATCCGGTTTAAATCCAATACGGTTTGAACGGTCCCTTTGCCAAAAGTTTGCTTGCTACCAATAACCAAGGCGCGTTTATAATCCTGCATTGCCGCAGCTAAAATCTCAGACGCTGATGCAGAATTTTCATTGACTAAAATGACTAATGGCCCATCCCAAGCAATTGCTTTATCTTTATCTCTCAACACTTCTTTTTGGCCTCCAGTAGTCTTAACTTGTACAATTGGCCCTTCTTTAATAAACAAACCAGCCATATCAATCACGGTTTGAAGAGATCCGCCACCGTTGTTTCTTAAATCCAAAACCAAGCCTTCAATATTTTCTTTTTTCAAGCGCTCAATTTCAAGCTTGACATCAGTCGCTGCATTTCTTTTATTATAATCATCCATACTCACATAAAATCCAGGAAGATTTATCACCCCAAAGGTTTTGTTATCCTTTGTAACGGTTGAAGATTTAGCATAAACTTCTTCCAACTCTACAATATCTCTAGCGATGGTCAAGTCTTCAATAGTACCATCAACCTTTTTCAAAGTTAAAATGACATTTGTTCCTTTAGGACCTTTGATCAATTTCACAGCATCTTCCAAGCGCATGCCTACAATATTCACTGAAGGCTCACCATCCTCTTGCTGCACTTTTAAAATTTGGTCGCCTGCCTCCAATTTATTCTGTTTCCATGCGGGACCACCACTAATAATTTCAATTATGGTTACCACATCCATCTTCTTTTGAAGTCTTGCACCGATCCCTTCAAATTTTCCAGACATGGCCACATCAAAGCGTTCTTTATCCTCAGGTGCATAATAGAATGTATGTGGGTCAAATTCGGCAACTACGGCATTTAAATAAACCCCGAACCAATCTTCACGATTACGTTCATCAATATAATCATATAGCTCATTTAAAGAATTCAACGTACTTTTACGTGCTTCTGCCTCTAATTCAGGCAACGATTTCTTTTCTTTGGCTTCTGTTGATTCTTTCAGCACCTTAGTATCATCAATCTCTGGCTCAGGCAATCCGTCTTCATCAAAGGTCATTTTCTGTACTTTTTTCCTGTTCGAAAATGTGTTTTCCTGCTGCGAAATCAAATCATCATAATTGGCAATCGTTGAAAACTTAAGCTGTGTTCTCCAACGGTCCCGCATTTCCTTTTTTGATTTAACATAGACCAATTTTTTGTACTCTGTATTAATCTCTTCGTCTATATTATAATCAAAAGGAACCGCCAATACTTCTTTATAAATAACTTGAGATTCTTTAATACGTTGCAATAAACGCTCATGAGTCAAATTAAAAAATGTCAAATCATAGTTTTTCAACTCGTCATCTATTTTGTATTTATAAGCTTCAAATTCCTTTATATCTGAAGCATAGAAATAGCGTTTAAAAGGATCTAGTTGATCCAAATAAGCTCCATAAACTTGCTTAGAGAATTCATCATTCAATTCCTTCGGAATGAAATGCCCTTCTCCAAGAACATAGGTTATCAATTGCAATAATAATTTATCCTTATCCGGATCCTCAAAAGTCTTAGCGGTAAAACTGCATGACGCAAATGCTAACATGAGCGCCAACAATAAAATCTTATAATTCCTTTTCATAATATCTTTCATAATAGTTTAGTGGCCTTATTTGAGTCTAAGAATATTAGACACTAATTATTTTACTAATGTAGAAGAAAAAACCATGCCAATAAAACCAATCCCTACTAATTTTTTGTTAAACCACCCATAATTGAGTTCTAACGCCTATTTTATGTATTTTAGCAGTCTAAATAAGTTTACGGAATGAACAAGAAACCATTGATTTTAGTGACTAATGATGATGGTATTACAGCACCGGGGCTGAGAACGCTAATTGAAGTCATGAAAACCATTGGCGAGGTTGTCGTTGTTGCTCCCGACAGCCCACAAAGCGCCATGGGACATGCAATTACAGTCAACTCGACACTTCATGTGGAAGAAGTACAAATAGACCCCAATGGAGATATTGAATACAGTTGCTCTGGCACACCTGCCGACTGCGTGAAATTAGCCCACAAACAAATTTTGGGAAGGCGACCTGATCTGTGCGTTTCAGGTATCAACCACGGCTCCAACTCCTCTATAAATGTTATTTATTCCGGTACTATGAGTGCCGCTTTGGAAGCTGGCATTGAAGGCATTCCAGCTATTGGATTTTCATTATGTGATTATAAGTGGAGTGCAAACTTTGAAGCTTGCAAAGGTTTTGTAAAAACAATTACTGAAAAAGTCTTAAAGCACGGCTTGCCTACAGGCATCGTTTTGAATGTGAACATCCCCAACTTGCCTAAAGAAGACATTAAAGGCATTAGAGTTTGCCGTCAAGCCAAAGCCAATTGGGAAGAGGAATTTGACAAGCGCACTAATCCGAATGGTCGTGATTATTATTGGCTGGCTGGGAAGTTTGTTAACTTAGACAAAGGCGAAGATACTGATGAATGGGCTTTGGAAAATGGCTATGTATCGGTCGTTCCTGTTCAGTTTGATCTGACCGCACACCATTGCATTCAAAACTTAAACTCTTGGAATTTAAATGATTAAAAAAGAACTATTCATTGGCTTTTTGGTAGGATTAATAGCCAATGCCGTCGGCTTTATTATTGCCATCTTTATTTTTGGAAATGGTGAAAGCATCTCTACAGTATTTCGACAATCTTTAGCCGAAGGATTTTTTAACAAGCTAATCAGTATTGGTGCTTTGCTCAATCTGGTTGTATTTTTCCTATTCCTTAAACAAAAACGGGATTATCGTGCTAGAGGGGTTATTTTCGCCACCATAACAGTGACGATTGCAACGTTTTTATTAAATTACAGGTAATAAAACAGGCAGCATCTTTGCTGCATTTTATCATAACATCGTGATTCACAAAAAATGAAATACTACATCATTGCTGGCGAAGCTTCTGGAGACTTACACGGTGCCAACCTCATGAAGGCATTGCAAAAACAAGACGTGAATGCACAATTTAGGTTTTGGGGCGGCGATTTGATGCAAACGGTTAGCCCAACGCTGGTGAAACATTATCGCGACCTCGCCTTTATGGGCTTTTTGGAGGTGGTGATGAATTTAAAAACCATTGCAAAAAACCTCTCCTTTTGCAAAACTGATATTGATCAATTCAAACCAGACGTTATTATTTTTATTGACTATCCTGGATTCAACTTACGAATTGCGAAATGGGCCAAGGAAAAAGGGTATCAGACTCATTTTTACATATCACCTCAAATTTGGGCCTGGAAAGAAAACCGAATTAAAGCCATAAAGCGCGACGTTGATAAAATGTATGTCATCCTTCCTTTTGAAAAATCATTTTATGAAGATAAACACCAATATCCAGTTGAGTTTGTTGGTCATCCATTGATTGACGCCATCGCAAAACGGGAACAAGTAGGTGAAGATGAATTTAGGACCAAACACAAGCTTTCTGACAAAAAACCAATCATTGCCTTATTACCGGGAAGCCGGAAACAGGAAATTCGAAAAATGCTGAGTGTCATGCTGAGTGTGGTCAAGGATTTTGAAGACTACCAATTTGTTATTGCAGGCGCTCCAAGTCAGGATTACGAATTCTACAACAGTTTTATAAAAAAAGAAAATGTATCGTTTGTTAATAATGTTACCTATGATCTATTGAGTGTATCAACCGCAGCATTAGTAACTTCCGGAACAGCAACCTTAGAAACCGCCCTATTTAAAGTGCCAGAAGTAGTTTGCTATAAAGGAAGTTGGGCGTCCTATCAAATTGCCAAAAGGGTTATTAATCTAAAATACATCTCCTTGGTGAATTTGATCATGGATAAACCCGTAGTTGTGGAATTGATTCAAGCTGATTTTAATGCCAAACGTCTAAAAAAAGAATTACATAACATTTTAAAACCCGAAGTACGCGAACAACTTTTTATGGAATATTTTGAATTGGAAAAGAAACTAGGGGGCAAAGGCGCCAGTGAAAAAACCGCGAAGTTGATTCTTAAAGACCTTAAAAAGAACAAAACACAATAACTTTACCGAAAATTTTATACTTTCGACATTCAATCATCGTTTAATAAATAATTTGTTAGTGCCAGATCGTGGTAATAAATTTATAGTTTCTTAAAAAATCATCTTTGGCCTTATGAAAAAGATTGCCTTAATACTTCTTTTACTGATCACTCTTAGTAGTTGTAAATCCTCTAAAAAGATTGTGACGACCAAATCAAAGACCACTGAAACTAAATCACATTCAACAAAACTGTCCTCAAACCCCACACTTTCAATAACACCAAGCACTATCGACTTAACCGCGGTAGATTTAACACCCATTGATTTAAACATTAAAAAGGATCTCCTAAAACCTATTGAAACACAAGCTAAACGCATTGTAGATTATGCTTTTGCATTTGATGGTGTAAAGTACAAACGAGGCGGCACTACAAAAGAAGGCATAGATTGCTCTGGCCTGGTAGTAACCTCATTTGACAGCGAGAATATTTCTTTACCAAGAGTATCTAGAGACATTGCACTTACTGGTAATTCGATTGATATAAAACAGGTCAATAAAGGTGATCTATTATTTTTTGCCACACGTAAGAACAGTAGAACTATTAGCCACGTCGGAATTGTTACCACTGCTAGAGATGGTTTTGTGGAATTCATCCATGCAAGTACTAGCAATGGCGTCATAGTTTCTAACTTGGCAGAAAAATATTGGTACTTTGCTTTCATACAGGCTAGACGCGTTATTTAGTACTTCTACTAATTAAACAATTCGTTTTAGGCTAAAAGATAGAATAAATCAATAGCTTTATAAAAAATTACTTTTTATCTAATGAAAAAGATTGCCCTACTCCTTCTTTTATTAATCACTTTGAGCAGCTGCAAATCGTCTAAACGGATTGTGACCAGCAAATCCAAGTCTGTAAAAATCGATTCAAGGTCTAAAAAGTCGGCTTCAACGTCTTACAATCCTCAAGCAGATAAAGTTGTGGATTACGCGCTCAGATTTGATGGCGTTCGCTACAAATATGGTGGCACTACAAAAAAAGGAATGGATTGCTCAGGGTTAATAGCTACATCCTTCGACAGTGAAAACATTTCTCTACCAAGAACCACTGGCGACTTATCAACAACTGGAGATTGGGTTGACTTAAAACAGGTCGCTAAAGGCGATTTATTGTTTTTTGCTACACAAAAGAACAATAGGAAGGTAAACCATGTGGGCATAGTCACTAAAGCAAGAGATGGCTATGTG
>JBDTKP010000067.1:0-17577 GCA_039935255.1 Gelidibacter sp.
AAGCCTTGACCAACATCATCTGGGCGCCTTTGAAAGATGATCTTAAAGGTGTTTCACTTTCAGCCAACTGGATGTGGCCTTGTAAAAATGAAGGCGAAGACGCCCGACTTTATGCAGCTGTACAAGCGGTATCTGACTTTTCAATTGATTTAGGGATCAATGTGCCGACTGGAAAAGATTCGCTCTCCATGAAACAAAAATATCCAAACGACGAGGTCATTTCTCCAGGAACGGTGATCATATCTGCAGCAGCAAATTGTAACGACATTACTAAGGTAGTTGAGCCAGTTTTGAAAAGAAATGGAGGCAGTATTTATTATATTAATATTTCACAAGATAATTTTAAATTAGGAGGGAGCTCATTTGCACAAATCCTCAATAAAATTGGCGATGAAGCACCAACTGTAAAACAAGCTGCTTACGTTAAGACCGTATTTAATACCATCCAAAAACTCATCAAGGACGATCAAATTGTTGCGGGACACGATGTGGCCTCTGGCGGTTTAATCACCACCTTATTAGAAATGTGTTTTGCTGATAACAATTTAGGTGCCGAATTGGACCTTACTGATTTAAGCGAAAAAGATTCCTTTAAAGTACTATTCGCTGAAAATGCTGGGATTGTTTTTCAAACGAATGACGCTTCCGCAGAAAAAATACTTGCTGAGGCCCATGTGGAGTTTTTCAAGATTGGACAGGTTGTTGAAGGCGATTTCCTGAGCATCATCAATGGAAGTGACGTATTTACCATGACGATTTCTAAAATGCGGGATATGTGGTATAAAACCTCGTACCTGCTAGATCAAAAACAAACGTCAAAAGGATTGGCAACAGATCGTTTTGACAATTATAAAAACCAACCTTTACATTATAAATTTCCAGAACATTTCACAGGAAAATTAGAAAGTTTCCCAAGTACACGACCAAAAGCAGCCATTTTACGTGAAAAAGGCTCCAACTCGGAACGCGAAATGGCAAATGCCATGTTTCTCGCAGGATTTGATGTCAAGGACGTTCATATGACCGACTTAATTTCTGGTCGTGAAACTTTAGAGGACATTCAGTTTATTGGCACCGTCGGCGGTTTTTCAAACTCTGATGTTTTAGGATCCGCAAAAGGTTGGGCTGGCGCATTCATGTACAATGAAAAAGCGAATACGGCCTTGAAGAATTTCTTTAAAAGGGAAGACACGCTTTCTGTAGGAATTTGTAATGGCGCTCAACTTTGGATGGAATTAGAGTTAGTCAATCCAGAACATGAAACTCATGGAAAACTGACTTATAACAATTCTAACAAGCACGAAAGCGGCTTTACTTCGGTAAAGATTCAAGAAAACAATTCCGTCATGATGTCCAGTTTAGCGGGAAGCACTTTAGGCGTTTGGATTTCACATGGCGAAGGTAATTTTGTATTACCACTTTCAGAAGACCATTATAACATCGTAGCTAAATATGGTTATGACGCCTATCCTGCAAATCCAAATGGCTCTGATTTCAACACGGCTATGATGTCTGATAAAACAGGACGACATTTGGTGACCATGCCTCATATTGAGCGCTCCACGTTTCAATGGAACTGGCCACACTATCCAGAAGGTAGAAAAGACGAGGTGTCGCCTTGGTTAGAAGCTTTTGTGAATGCTAGAAAATGGATTGAAAAACATTCATAACAACTCAATAAGTAACCCTCTCTTAAAAACAATTTTGTTTTTATCTTAATTCTTGTCTTGACATCATTTTAAAGCTCAAAATATCAAAGCACTTTAAACTGATGTCAAGCAGATTTTAGTAAATTTTTAAAATATGGATTCAAACTTAAAAGGCGTTTTATATATCGCAATTGGCGCCTGTAGTTATGGAATCTTGGCAACTTTTGTAAAGTTCGCAAATAATGCAGGACATGGCACAGCAGGACTAGCATTCTCCCAGTATCTATTTGGAGCATTGGTATTAACCATTATATCCTTTTTGTATTCCCGAAAATCTGGCAGTAATAAGCATGAAATATCATCAAAATATTCAAAATTAAAATTAGTACTCTTCGGTACTTTTTTGGGACTTACCAGTAGTTTTTATTATCTCTCCATCCAATATGTTCCTGTGTCGGTGGGCATCATCCTATTGATGCAAACCATATGGATGGGCTTAGCTTTGGAGTTTTTTATTGCGCGTCATTTAATAAATAAAACCAAAATACTCGGAGCTGCTATCGCCATTATTGGAACCCTATTAGCAGCAAAAGTTTTTGAAACGGATATCAATCTCGATCTTCGCGGGATTGGTTTTGGTCTTTTAGCAGCCATTAGCTTCACAGGCGTCATGTATGCCACTAGTAGAATCTCGTTGGAGCTTACAAATATTATCAGAACCAAATATTTGGTTTATGGCGGCTTATTAGCAATTATAGTATTTTGGAATTTTCAGATTCTTGAGGAATTTAACTGGCTTCTGTTTTTAAAATGGGGAAGCTTTTTAGGTGTTTTTGGAACTATTATTCCTCCGGTTTTATTTAATAAAGGCTTCCCGCAAGTTGGAACAGGACTGGGAAGTATTGTTTCTGCCTTGGAAATTCCAGTTTCCGTATTGAGTGCTTATTGGGTTTTAGGAGAACACATCACTGGACTGCAATGGCTTGGCATTCTTATAATTTTATTTGCAGTCATAATTATCAATTTCAGAAAAAAGGCATAATGTTTTTCTGAAACAGAATTATTTTTTAATAGAACGCTGTTAGATTCGGATTAAAATAAACAAAAAACAAT
Organism: Gelidibacter sp.; assembly: GCA_039935255.1. Lineage (GTDB taxonomy): Bacteria > Bacteroidota > Bacteroidia > Flavobacteriales > Flavobacteriaceae > Gelidibacter. The sequence goes on from JBDTKP010000067.1 coordinate 2,763, forward strand.
GCTAGAAAACTTTTAGACTTCCTCTTAACATTTGCATCCTTAATGTAATTTTTAAATTTTCCTTACAATTTTTCCATAACTATTCCTTAATTCGCGGTAATCCATGTGAAAAACCGCATTATATAGGAATAATGTGAAATTTTTATGTAAGTTGTCAACTTCACATTATATAATTAATAAACCACAGTCCTTAGCCCTAAATCTCTTCAGATATAGAAAGCCATTCTAATTGGCATAAAAAGGAATATGAAGTTGCTCATAACTTCATTTAATTAAGGTTAATAATTTTTTATACAGCATTGAGCCGATGTGCTTCTGCATGGTGGTATTTTACTTCCAATGCAAATCGCAACATGGGTTTAGTTGGATATTTCTTTGGTATTATCTGAAGTAAAAGTCCTTCTCAAACGAACTCGTTATATAGTGAGTATTATATTTTAATAACATAAAAATGAAAGCAGCAATATGTCGCAAAAAACAGAAGAAGTAAAAAAGTACAAATCATTTTCAGTTCGAAACTTCAGAAAGATTCCTCAGGTTGAAAATTTGACCGAAGAAGAAAGAACCACTATTGAAACTGTGGGGCAAGTATTACCTTTTAAAGTAAATAACTACGTGATCGATGAGTTGATCGATTGGGAAAACTATAAGGACGATCCCATATTCCATTTAACTTTTCCACAAAAAGGAATGTTGGATCTTGAAGATTTTAATACAATGGCTCGAGCGATCGAAGAGCATAAGGATCGCACGGAACTCAAGGTAATTGCTGATGAGATTCGTAATAAATTAAATCCACACCCGGCAAATCAAATGCAAATGAATGTGCCTGAGTTGGATGGACAAATTTTGCCTGGTGTGCAACATAAATATCGTGAAACGGCCTTGTTTTTTCCAACAGCTGGTCAAACTTGCCATAGTTATTGCACCTTTTGTTTTAGATGGCCACAATTTGTGGGAATGGACGGAATGAAATTTGCAATGAAAGAAACGGATTTGTTGATAGATTACTTGTCCGAACATCCAGAAGTCACAGACGTCCTTTTTACGGGTGGAGACCCTATGGTTATGGGCTATAAAGTATTTCGAGAGTATATCGATCCTTTTCTACAAAACCGTGATAAGACCAATGTAAAAACCATCAGAATAGGCACAAAATCTTTAGGCTTTTGGCCTTATAAATACACCACTGATAAAGACGCCGATAAATTTATTGCGCTGTTTCAAGAAATAACTGATAGTGGATTGAATTTAGCATTTATGGCGCATTTCAATCATCCCGTTGAATTGACTACTCCTGTGGTAAAAGAAGCAGTAAGGAGAATAAGAGACACCGGAGCTCAGATCAGAACTCAATCGCCATTGGTAAAGCACATTAATGATTGTCCAGATGTTTGGGCTAGGATGTGGCGGAAGCAAGTAGATATGGGAATGATCCCTTATTATATGTTTATCGAACGAGATACTGGCGCTCGAGCCCACTTTGAATTGCCATTAGAAAAAACTTGGGAGATATTTAGAGATGCTTATCAGCAGGTAAGTGGTCTATGTAGAACGGTTCGTGGTCCAAGTATGTCTGCTACCCCTGGAAAAGTTCAAATATTGGGAGTTACAGAAATACCTGTTCATGGAAAAATGGAAAAGGTTTTTGTTCTGCAGTTGCTACAAGGCAGAAATCCTGATTGGGTAGCAAAACCATTCTTTGCCAAATATGATCCAGAAGCTTATTGGTTAGATGATTTAGAACCTGCTTTTGGTGATAAGTTTTTCTATGACATGGAACTGGATGAGATGAAAGAAGAAGCCAAAATGGATATGGCAGAAGCTCTAGCTTAAGCGCGAGGTTTTCCTCATATTATAAAGATATAATTTCAAGCATTAAAGCTTTCAAGTAAAACTAAAATGTCATCTTATTCTTTGAAATAAGATGACATTTTAGTTTTAAATATATTAGACCATTATAAAAACAATGGGATATTTTGTAAAAACAGATTAAAAATAATAAAATTAGTTATTCATATTTATTATAAAAAAGTAGATTTTATTATTAAAAACCTGCTATTTTTAAGACCATATTTGCAAATCCTATTTAATTTCATACTTTGCAAAGACTAAACTTCATAGAACCAATGAAAGAAATTACCAGAATTTTTGATATTCCCAGATATCAATTAGAACACTATAATCTTGATAAGGCACTCATTACAAAATATGATGGCAAATGGACATCGATTTCCACCAAGGAATATATCTCACAGGCCAACGCTATAAGTCGAGGTTTACTACGTTTAGGGATTCAACCAAACGATAAAATAGCTGTAATTTCAACCAACAATAGGACCGAATGGAATGTTTTGGATATTGGCATCTTGCAGATCGGTGCTCAAAACACGCCCATCTATCCAACCATTTCTGCGGAAGATTATGAATATATTCTCAACCATTCAGAATCTGTATATTGTTTTGTTTCAGATGAAGAGGTCTTGGCCAAAGTGAATGCCATAAAAGCAAATACCAAACTCAAGGAAGTTTACACTTTTGATGACATTAAAGGCGCTAAGAACTGGAAAGAGATTTTAGAATTAGGCAAAGACGACAGTAACCAACATGAAGTTGAATCACGAATGGCTGTTGTAAAACCCCATGATTTGGCAACCTTAATTTATACTTCTGGCACCACTGGAAGACCGAAAGGCGTCATGATGTCACATAACAATCTCGTATCTAATGTTCTAGATAGTCAAAAACGGGTACCTTTTGAAAACGGAAAATCTAAAGCCTTAAGTTTTTTACCGGTTTGTCACGTTTTTGAACGCATGATTCTATACCTCTACCAATATTGTGGTGTAGAAATTTATTTCGCTGAATCCATTGAAAAAATGAGCGAAAATCTACAAGAAATTAAACCAAACGTCATGACCGCGGTGCCGCGACTTTATGAAAAAGTATATGATAAAATTGTTGCCAAGGGAACTGAACTAACAGGTATTAAGAAAAAACTATTCTTTTGGGCTATTCAATTAGGCTTAGAATACGAGCCATACGGCGCCAATGGATGGTGGTATGAACTCCAATTAAAACTGGCTCGAAAATTAATTTTCAGCAAATGGAAAGCCGGTTTGGGAGGCAATTTAGATCTTATGGTTTCTGGCAGTGCAGCATTGCAACCCCGGCTTGCAAGAACATTTGCCGCAGCTGAAATGCCCATTATGGAAGGTTACGGTTTAACAGAAACATCGCCAGTAATCTCTGTAAATGACACACGTAACAAAGGTTTCAGAGTTGGAACGGTGGGTCGCATCATTGACAACGTTGACGTTAAAATCGCTGAAGACGGCGAAATCCTTGTAAAAGGGCCAAACGTTATGTTGGGCTATTTTAAGGAACCTGAAAAAACTAAGGAAGTCATGACTGGTGATTATTTCCATACCGGTGATATTGGCGAAATCGACGCTGATGGATTTTTAAAAATTACGGACCGTAAGAAAGAAATGTTTAAAACTTCAGGAGGTAAATATGTAGCTCCAGCTCTGATTGAAAACGAACTCAAGCAATCACGATTCATCGAACAGATTATGGTGATTGGTGAAGGCGAGAAAATGCCTGCAGCACTCATTCAGCCTAATTTCGAATTCATCAAAGAATGGATTAAACATAAAGATAAAGCTGTCGAGTTAGACAATAAATCCATTCAAACTTCAGAGATTGTATTGAAGAGAATCCAAAAGGAAATTGATAAGGCCAATGAGCATTTTGGAAAATGGGAACAGATCAAAAAGTTTGAATTAACTTCTGACGTTTGGTCCATTGAAGGCGGACATCTCACACCAACCATGAAAATGAAACGTAAGATCATCAAAGAAATGTATAAGGATCTTATTGAAAAGATTTATAGACCTTAAAACCAAAGAGCTTCAAATATGAAGCTCTTTTTTATTTTTCCAGACTCAACTTCTTATCCACAATCCGCGCAAAATAATCTTCCAGAAATGCCTTACACGCTTTTTCTGTGGCTTCCATTTCAGGGGTTTTATTAGCAATCAGATTATTCTCAAGGCTTTTGTCATTAATATCATAAAACCCTGTGGCAACTTTTCCGTCAAAAGTGCAGATGTAATTCCCGCGTAGCATATGGTATTGAGATGCATTATGGTTAATAGCATAAGGCACTATATCGGCGTCATCTGCAACCAAGCTTCTGCCCCAGCTTCTAAAGGGTTTATCATAGCCTATCAAATCCATTAAAGTAGGATATATGTCAATTTGTTGCGCTAAATCATTGTCTGTTCCAACCAAGCTTCCATCCGGTTTGTAAAACATAATCGGCACTGCGCGTCTATTAATGACTTTATTATAGACATCATAATATACCTGATTGGGATGATCGGCAGTAATTACAAATATCGTATTGTCAAACCATGGTTCCTTTTTAGCGGCTTTAAAAAATTCTTTAAATGCGTAATCTGTATAACCAACGGGTTGATGCATTTGAATATGACCTTTCGGAAATATGTTCTTGTATTTTTCAGGAACTTTAAATGGCTCATGGGAAGACACTGTAAAAACGGTACTAAAGAAAGGTTGCTTCTTTTCATCCAAAGTTGTTTTCATGAATTGTAAAAAAGGCTCATCCCAAATACCCCAACTGCCATCAAAATCGTCGTCATTGCCATATTCTTCCATCCCATAATAATGATCAAAACCGAGAATGTTGCTAAAGCCTAAAAATCCCATCGATCCGTTTGGGGCGCCATGAAAAAATGAAGTGTCGTAACTCAAATCATTTAAAACCGAAACCAAACTCTGAATATTCTGATTAGAATAACTGGACGATGTAAAGGCATCAACGAAAGACGGGATACCAGACAAAACAGAAGACATCCCATGGATAGACTTGCCTCCATTAGCAAAAGAATTTGGGAAAATAAGACTGTGTTGTGCCAAAGAATCTAAAAATGGTGTATAACTCACATAATTCTCAATACCCTTGTCTTTGTTAAAAGCCCCTATATATTCCCTTCCCATACTTTCCGTAATCACCACTATAATATTTGGTTTTGAAGGTGTGTTGTTATGGTATTCTTTAATAGGCTTAATGTAGAATTCAATCTCTGCATCAGAAATATTATAATCTACCTTCTTAAAACTATTATTGTTAAAAGTTCTGATAAAGGCAAAAGTAGTATTTAAAACCAAATCGGCCTGTTCCATCCTTTTCACATGTCTACTGGCATCGACTAAATTGATAGGTCGTGTACTTTTTTTGAAATCTCCACCCCTGATGCCTCCTACAATTAAAGTAGCGATGACAACAATGCCAAGTAGTGATGATATGTAATAAGCTTTAGTAGATAATTTGTGTTTTGACGGATGAAGCTTTACACGTTTGTATAAATAAATCCAAAGTAGGCTTACGCCGATAAACAAGAGATAGACGTCCCAATAGCTAAACATAAAACGGAAGAACATTGCTGTTTTGTTTGCTTCATTTTCTAACACATCCAAAACCGACAACGTGGTTCTTGCAAAATTGAATTTGTAATAAATAAAATCAGCAAAATTGAGTGTATAAGCAATCAAATTGGTACTAAAGTAAACGTACAACAACAGTTTTCTGTACCATGAAGATGTCGTTGCACGAAGTGGCAAAATAGACAAGAGAATAAAAAGACCGTTGACATATAATATAGCTGCCGTATCAAAAGCCAATCCGTAGTAGGAGAGTCTAAAGAACTCACTTACAGAATGGACTTCTAATACATCATAATTATATAGAAAGAACAAAAATCTGGCAATAAAATAAAAAACGTAGGCTAAAAACAGACGGTAAAGTAAAACTTGATATTCCTGTTTTCTAAAAAATAACTTCATGTAAAACAAATATATTGTTAAAATTAGCGCAAAAGTACAAATATCGCTATTACCAATGAAAAATTGGCGCCCTTAATAGTCCTATAAAAATGAGCGGAGAGTTCTTATAAATATCTATAATAAAAATTATATTTTATTATGCACGCATAGTAAATTTTCGTATATTTGGAATCCTTATAACTTATAATGAAAGATAAAACCATTGATTATGTACTTAGAACCACTTGGTTAGCGGTTACCAAAATGTACAACGAAGAAGCTTCCAAGTTTGATAGCACCATGGCGACAGGTTTCGCGCTATTGAGTATTGATCCCGAAAAAGGAACACCCTCCACGTCTATGGGTCCAAAAATGGGCATGGAGGCTACGAGCTTATCCAGAACCCTGAAATCGATGGAAGCCCGAGGTTTGATTGAACGTCGCCCAAATCCAGAAGACGGACGTGGTGTTTTGATTTTCCTAACCGACTTTGGAAAGAAGAAACGTGCTTATTCTAAAGAAAAAGTTCTGACTTTTAATGATGCCATTCGTAAAAACGTGTCTGAAGAACAATTGGAGAGTTTTTTTGCAGTTGCTGAAAAAATCAACCATCTGATTTCGAACAAAAATATATACAATCAAAAAGAAAATAGTTTATAATAATATGAGCAAACGTAGAATAAAAAAAGTAGCCATTATAGGCTCTGGAATTATGGGAAGCGGTATTGCATGTCATTTTGCCAATATTGGCGTTGACGTATTACTTCTTGATATTATTCCAAGAGAATTGAATGCTATTGAAAAAGCCAAAGGATTAACTTTAGAGGATAAAGCCGTTAGAAATAGAATCGTTAATGATTCATTGACTGCATCTTTAAAATCAAAGCCCTCACCTATTTACGACCAATCTTTTGCAAGCAGAATTACAACTGGAAATCTTGAAGATGACATCGCCAAGGTTAAAGATATGGATTGGATTATGGAAGTAGTTGTAGAACGCTTGGACATTAAAAAGCAAGTTTTTGAAAAGCTTGAAAAACACAGAACTCCTGGCACCTTGATTACTTCTAATACTTCAGGGATTCCTATTCATTTTATGAGTGAAGGACGAAGTGAAGATTTCCAAAAGCATTTCTGCGGCACGCACTTTTTCAACCCTGCCCGTTACTTAAAATTATTTGAAATTATTCCAGGACCAAAAACTTCTAAAGATGTTTTGAATTTCTTGAATAATTACGGTGAAAAATTCTTAGGAAAAACATCTGTTATTGCTAAGGATACGCCTGCATTTATAGGAAATCGTATCGGTATTTTTGGTATTCAAAGTCTTTTCCATCAAGTTAAAGAAATGGATTTGACCGTTGAAGAAGTTGATAAACTGACCGGCCCTGTTATCGGTCGTCCCAAGTCAGCCACTTTCAGAACCGTTGACGTTGTTGGTTTGGACACTTTAGTTCATGTTGCCAATGGTATATATGAAAATGCGCCGGACGATGAATCTCATGAATTGTTCAAACTTCCTGATTTCATCAATACAATGGTAGAAAACAAATGGTTTGGTAGTAAAACTGGCCAAGGATTCTACAAAAAAGAAGGCAAGGACATTAGAACCTTAGATTTAAACACCCTTGAATATAGAGATCGGAAGTCTGCGAATTTTGCAACTTTAGAACTGACTAAGACCGTCGATAAAGTGATCGATCGTTTTCCAATCCTAATATCAGGAAAAGATAAAGCGGGAGAATTCTACAGAAAGAATTTTGCTGCGATGTTTGCATATGTTGCCAACAGAATACCAGAAATTACTGATGAACTCTACAAAATAGATGATGCCATGAAAGCCGGCTTTGGTTGGGAACATGGTCCTTTTCAAATTTGGGATGCTGTTGGCGTTGAAAAAGGAATCGAATTAATGAAGGCCGAAAATCTTGAACCTGCAGCTTGGGTAAAGGAGATGCTGGAATCTGGAAGTAAGTCTTTCTACACTATCAAAGAGGGTAATACTTTCTTTTATGATATTCCTTCTAAAAAACAAGAAAAAATACCAGGTCAAGATTCATTTATCATCTTGGACAACATCCGTAAATCAAATGAAGTTTTCAAAAACTCAGGCGTGGTTGTTGAAGATTTAGGAGATGGGATCCTCAATGTGGAATTCCAATCTAAAATGAATACCATTGGTGGCGATGTTCTTGCTGGTTTAAACAAAGCCATAGACATTGCTGAAAAAGATTTCGCTGGATTGGTGGTTGGTAATCAAGCGGCTAATTTCTCTGTAGGTGCTAATATTGGAATGATTTTCATGATGGCTGCCGAACAAGAATACGATGAGCTTAATATGGCGATCAAATATTTCCAGGATACGATGATGCGTATGCGTTATTCTGCAATCCCAACGGTTGCTGCTCCTCACGGCATGGCGCTTGGTGGCGGTTGTGAATTGTCAATGCATGCCGACATGGTAGTTGCAGCTGCAGAAACCTACATCGGACTTGTTGAGTTTGGCGTTGGTGTGATTCCTGGAGGTGGTGGTTCAAAAGAAATGGCGCTTCGTGCCCAAGACATCTTCAAAAAAGGTGATGTCGAGTTGAACACACTTCAAGAATACTTTTTAACTGTTGCTATGGCTAAAGTTTCCACTTCGGCTTATGAAGCTTTTGATTTAGGTATTCTTCAAAAAGGAAAAGATGTTGTGGTCGTTAATAAAGACAGACAATTGGCAACAGCGAAAGCATACGCCAAATTAATGGCTGATGCTGGTTATACGCAACCTATTAAACGCACAGATATAAAGGTGTTAGGCAAACAAGCTCTAGGGATGTTCTTAGTTGGAACAGATGCAATGGAAGATAGTAGTTACATCAGCGAACACGACAAGAAAATAGCTAACAAATTAGCTTACGTGATGGCTGGAGGCGACTTATCAGAACCAACTATGGTAAGTGAGCAATACTTATTGGATTTAGAACGCGAAGCATTTTTGTCACTTTGTACAGAGCGAAAGACTTTGGAAAGGATTCAGCATATGTTGAAGACGGGCAAGCCACTTCGTAACTAGAATCCCATCCCAGCCTTCCCAAAGGGAAGGATACGTGATGGATATAATTAAATTATAACTTAAAATTACCCACAACAGTTCCCTTTCCTTTGGAAAGGGCTAGGGATAGGAAATATGAAACAAGCATATATAGTAAAAGCATACAGAACCGCAGTTGGTAAAGCACCAAAAGGCGTGTTCCGTTTTAAAAGAGCCGATGAGTTGGGTGCTGAAACCATCCAATACATGATGAAAGATCTACCTAATCTTGATGTCAAACGGATTGATGATGTGATGGTTGGTAACGCCATGCCAGAAGGTTCTCAGGGATTGAATATGGCACGTTTTATCTCCTTAATCGGATTAGATAGTGTCGATGTCCCAGGAGTTACAGTCAATCGTTTTTGTTCCTCAGGAATTGAAACTATCGCCATGGCCTCAGCTAAAATTCAAGCAGGAATGGCCCATTGCATTATTGCAGGTGGGGCTGAAAGCATGAGTTCTGTGCCAATGACAGGTTTTAAACCAGAATTGAACTATGACATTGTAAAATCAGGACATGAAAGTTATTATTGGGGAATGGGAAATACTGCGGAAGCGGTGGCTAACCAATTTAATGTGTCCCGAGAAGACCAAGATGAGTTTGCCTATCAATCTCACATGAAAGCCTTAAGAGCTCAAGCTGAGAATCGTTTTCAAGATCAAATTGCACCGATAACAGTTGATGAAACTTATGTAGATGCTAACGGCAAGAAGGCAACCAGATCTTACACGGTTACCAAAGATGAAGGCCCAAGAGCAGGAACAAGTTTAGAAGCATTAGCAAAATTACGTCCAGTTTTTGCAGCTAATGGAAGTGTGACTGCAGGAAACTCTTCGCAAATGAGTGATGGCGCTGCGTTTGTGATGATCATGAGCGGAGAAATGGTAAAAGAATTGAACTTAGAACCAATCGCACGCTTGGTAAATTATGCCGCTGTTGGTGTAGAACCACGTATTATGGGCATTGGTCCAGTAAAAGCAATTCCGAAAGCTTTAAAACAAGCCGGTTTAAAACAAGAAGATTTAGCACTTATTGAACTCAACGAAGCTTTTGCATCGCAATCCCTAGCTGTAATTCGAGAATTAAACTTAAATCCAGACATTATAAACGTGAATGGTGGAGCCATTGCTCTAGGCCATCCACTTGGTTGTACAGGAGCAAAATTGTCTGTGCAGTTATTCGATGAAATGCGCAAACAAAATATGGTAGGCAAATATGGAGCCGTAACGATGTGTGTTGGAACAGGACAAGGTGCTTGTGGGATATTTGAATTTCTAAAATAGAAAATAGACGCACAGAGTCTAGAATAGAGACTTAAAAGTAAAATAATTTAATTAACAAATACAGTCTAGAATCTAGTTTCTAACTGTCTAGAATCTAAAAGAAAATGGAAACACAACAAGAAAAAGAAATACTCCGAGGCGGTCAATTCCTCGTGAAAGAAACGAAATGCGAAGATGTCTTCACTCCTGAAGATTTCAACGAAGAGCAAAAAATGATGCGCGACTCGGTTATGGAGTTTAATGACCGTGAGATTATTCCCCATAGAGACCGTTTCGAAGCCAAGGATTATGCCTTGACAGAAGAAGTCATGCAGAAGGCTGGAGACATGGGCTTTTTAGGAGTTTCTGTTCCTGAAGCTTATGGCGGATTAGGGATGGGATTTGTATCTACAATGATTGTATGCGAATACATTTCGAGTGGTACTGGATCTTTCAGTACGGCTTTTGGAGCACATACAGGAATTGGAACAATGCCAATTACCCTTTACGGAACCGAAGAGCAAAAACAAAAATACGTCCCTAAATTAGCTACTGGTGAATGGTTTGGTGCGTATGCACTAACGGAGCCTGAAGCTGGATCTGATGCAAATTCTGGTAAAACAACGGCTACGCTTTCTGACGATGGTAAGTCTTACAAAATTAACGGACAAAAAATGTGGATCTCCAATGCGGGATTCTGTGATTTGTTTATTGTTTTTGCACGTATAGAAGACGATAAAAACATCACAGGTTTTATCGTTGAGAAAGATCTTAATAATGGGATTTCTTTAGGTGAAGAAGAACATAAGTTAGGGATTCATGCCTCGAGTACAAGACAAGTATTTTTTAGTGATACTGTTGTTCCCGTAGAAAATATGTTAGCGGCTCGTGGCGAAGGTTTTAAAATCGCGATGAACGCACTGAACATCGGTCGAATTAAATTGGCCGCAGCATGTTTGGATTCACAAAGACGTATTACCACCATTGCACTTCAATACGCAAATGAACGTAAGCAATTCAACACTCGAATTTCAGATTTTGGAGCCATTAAATTGAAATTGGCTGAAATGGCGACGAACTGTTATGCTGGCGAATCCGCTTCATACAGAGCTGCAAAAAACATTGAAGATCGTATCGCCATGCGTCAAGCTGCCGGTAACACGCATCAAGAAGCAGAATTAAAAGGTGTTGAGGAATATGCCATCGAATGTTCCATTTTAAAAGTTGCCGTTTCTGAAGATGTTCAACATTGTGCGGACGAAGGCATCCAAATTTTTGGCGGGATGGGCTTTTCTAAAGACACGCCTATGGAAGCTGCCTGGAGAGATGCCCGTATTGCAAGAATTTATGAAGGTACCAACGAAATCAACAGAATGCTTTCTGTAGGGATGTTGGTCAAAAAAGCCATGAAAGGTCATGTGGATTTATTAGGTCCCGCGCAAGCCGTAGCTGATGAACTCATGGGCATTCCTTCTTTTGACACCCCAGATTATTCTGAGTTGTTCGCTGAAGAAAAAGAAATGATTGCTAAATTGAAGAAAGTCTTTTTAATGGTAGCAGGTTCGGCCGTTCAAAAATACGGTCCAGAATTAGATAACCACCAACAGTTACTGTTAGCAGCTTCAGATATTCTTATCGAAATCTATATGGCAGAATCGACCCTATTAAGAACTGAGAAAAACGCCAAGCGCTTTGGAGAAAAAGAACAAGAAATCCAAATAGCTATGGCTAAGCTGTATTTATACAACGCAGTTTCAATCGTTGAGAAAAATGGTAAGGAAAGCATTATTTCGTTTGCTGAAGGCGATGAGCAACGCATGTTGTTGATGGGCTTGAAGCGCTTTGTGAAATATGCTAACTATCCTGATATTGTGGATTTACGTAATGCAATTGCTGAAAAAGTAAAAGCTGAAAACAAATATTGTTTCTAAAACCGTCTGACTAACTTAAATTTTATTAACAAAAAAAAGGCCAATTCATAAATTTGAATTGGCCTTTTTGATTGGTATAAATCTTGGTTTAATTGTTTTATATTCTCTGACTCCCAATAAGCTCTTGTACAAGGATTTGGTAATTGTTTCTTGATGATGGTCATCAATGCTTTGAAGATATCTCCATGCTTTTAGAAGATGGCAAACCTTTCAGGTTTTGAAAACCTGAAAGGTTTAAGTAATTTATAATTGTATAAAAGCCATTCCCATTTACCGAATTGGCTTTTATATTTTAAGTATCTTTAAAAATTCCTAATCTCAAATAGATGAAAGCATTTGTTCGATTACTATTAGTGCTATTATCCACTCCTAAGTTTTCGCAACCTAATACTGAAGTTTTCCTGTTTGACCTGAATACGGATAACTGTATTTTTCAACTGTCTAATCAAAGTCACATTCATTAGATAAACTAGCAGCTTATGAAGTATCTTATTTTATTAATTCTCTTGGTTCAAATTCCCTGTTCTGCACAATCAGAACGTTTGGCACCCAAACTTGAAAACATCAAATGGATTTCTGGCAATTGGAAGGGCGAAGCTTTTGGTGGGCAAACCGAAGAAAATTGGAGTGAACCTTCTGGCGGATCGATGATGGCAACTTTTAAATTAATTGATAATGACAAAGTGGTTTTTTATGAAATTGAAATCATTCGTGAAGTTGAAAACACGTTGATTCTTCAACTCAAACATTTCGGAAGTGATCTCAAAGGTTGGGAAGAAAAAGATCAAACCGTCGATTTCCCATTAAAGGAAATTACGGCTACAAAAGTCATTTTTGAAGGCATGACTTTTGAAAAAATAAGCTCGAACGAAATGAACATTTACGTCGATATTAAACAAGAAAATGGCAGGATTGAAACTGTGAAATTTAATTATAAGAAATAAAACACTAGGTAAGAGACCTCATCATTTAAATTTTTAATCCTAAATACCTCATCCTATGAATGCTTTATTAAAATTAATGTTTTTAAGCTTTTTCTGTTTGAATCTCTCCGCACAAACAGATCAAAAAATATATGATATCATAGATGCGATTTCTACTGATCGGATTAAGGCAGACGTGCAGACGCTTGCTGATTTTGGAACGAGACATACTTTTAGTGATACCATTTCTGACACACGAGGCATTGGTGCAGCGAGGCGTTGGATCAAACAAGAATTTGAAGCCATTTCCAAGGACTGTAATAACTGTCTGAACGTATTTTATCAAAAGGATTTTGTAACTAAAGATCCTAAAAAGCGAGTGCCACATGATGGCTGGATTATGAATGTTGTGGCCATCCAAAAAGGCTCAAAATATCCCAACCGCTACATTATTATGAGTGGCGATATTGATACGCGCGCCAGTGACGTCATGGATTTCACCATAGATGCACCAGGTGCTAACGATAATGGATCCGGAATGGCAGGCGCTATTGAAGCGGCTCGGGTTTTATCAAAATACAAATTTGAAAGCAGCATCATATATGTAGGACTTTCCGGTGAAGAGCAAGGACTTTTTGGTGGCGCTGGCTTAGCAGCTTATGCCAAAGAAAAAGGCTGGGACGTTATTGGGGTATTCAATAATGATATGATTGGGAATATTGAAGGGGTTGATGGTGTGATTGACAATCGTGCATTTAGAATATTTTCTGAACCCGTTCCTCCTACTGAAACGGATAAAGAACGTGAAATGCGTCGTTATTATGGCGGTGAAGTTGATGGGATTTCACGCCAATTGGCACGATATGTCCATAAAACCACACAAACCTATATGCCTGAAATGAATCCGATGATGGTTTACCGATTGGATCGTTTTGGTCGTGGTGGCCATCATCGACCGTTTAACGATTTAGGCTTTGCTGGCATTCGGATTATGGAAGCACACGAAAATTATACACAACAACATCAAGATATCCGTTTAGAAAATGGCATCAATTACGGAGACACTTTTGAACATGTCAACTTTCCGTATGCTGCCAAATTAACCGCAGTCAATGCCATTAATATGGCAAGTTTGGCATCTGCTCCTCCCTCTCCAAAAACCGTTGCCATTGGTGGCATTGTAGAAGCTTCCGCAAAGCTGAAATGGGATAAAGCTGAAGGTGCCAAAGGCTATAAAATTTATTGGAGAGCTACTACGTCTCCTACTTGGGATCATTTCAGATATGTTGGAAACGTCAACGAATTCACCTTACATGGTATTGTCATTGACAACTCCTATTTTGGCGTTGCCTCTGTGGGAAATGATGGTCATGAAAGTGTGGTCGTTTTTCCAAATTCAATCTTAAGAAATTAAATAATGAACAACTATTTATATTTCCTTTTATTTTTAGCAACAATTAATACAATAAATGCTCAAGATAAAATTTTCACAAAACAGGATACTTTAAGGGGCTCCATAACTCCAGAGCGCGCTTGGTGGGATTTGAATTATTACCATTTGGATATAGCCGTTGATCCAGCAACCAAATCCATCAAAGGGAAAAACACCGTTCAGTATAAAGTATTACAACCGCATTCGGTGCTTCAAATTGATTTGCAAGAGCCACTTCAAATTATTAAAGTGACTCAAAATGGAACAACTTTAAATTTTAAAAGTGAAGGCAATGCCCATTTTATAAAGTTGAAAAGCAATCAAGAAAAAGGAAGTA
>JBDTKP010000068.1:0-15605 GCA_039935255.1 Gelidibacter sp.
ACAGAAAATCAATGTTGGCAAACATGGCTTGTTCTTTAATTGAGCACAAGCGCATCAACACAACAGTTGCAAAAGCAAAAGCTTTACAGCAATTTGTTGAGCCAATGATTACAAAGTCTAAAGAAGACACTACGCATAACAGACGTATTGTTTATAGCCGTTTAAGACAAAAAGAAGTGGTAGCTGAATTGTTCAGAGATGTTGCACCAAAAATTGGCGATCGTCCAGGAGGATACACACGTATCATCAAGTTAGGAAATCGTTTAGGTGATAATGCTGATATGGCAATGATCGAACTAGTAGATTACAACGAAATCTACAACGCCGATAAGCAACCTAAAAAGAAAACAACTCGTAGAGGTCGCGCTAAGAAATCTGACGATACTGTTGAAACAGCTGCTGCTGCCGCTACCGGAACTGCTGCTATTGATGCCCCAGTTGTTGATAAAAAAGCAAACAGCGAGGAAGAAGAATAGATGAATCATCATTTATAAATATAAAAAGGATAAACGTTTTAGTTTATCCTTTTTTTTATGCAATTTTGCAAAACTTTGGGATCCTTTACAGATGGGATTTCAAGGGCCTACAGAGGTTGAAAAGCCTTGAATATTTAAATAATTGAACAAGTAATATTTTTATTGTGAAATATACTAAAAGACCAAAAGCCATCATTCTTCTTTCAGATGGTACCATTTTCCACGGTAAATCAATAGGAAAATTAGGCTCAGCCTTTGGAGAAGTTTGTTTTAACACTGGTGCCACTGGCTATCAGGAAGTAATTACCGATCCCTCATATTTTGGACAGTTAATGGTCGCTACCAATGCCCATTTAGGTAACTACGGAACCCTTGCCGAGGAGGTGGAGTCAGATGCCATTAAAATAGCAGGATTGATCTGTAAAAATTTCAGTTACAATTATTCACGACCTGCAGCTGATGGTTCCTTGGAAGAATTCTTCAATAAAAACAACTTATTTGCCATTTCTGATGTTGATACGCGTGCGTTAGTGAGCTATATAAGAGATAACGGTGCTATGAATGCGGTTATTTCTACAGATGTAGATAATATAGAAGGCCTAAAGAAACAGCTGTCTGAAATACCTCAAATGAAGGGCTTGGAACTGGCATCAAAAGTGAGTACAAAAGAGCCTTATTTTGTCGGTGATGAAAATGCAACCTATCGCGTTGCTGCTTTGGACTTAGGTATCAAAAAAAATATTCTCCGCAATTTGGCGAAAAAAGATACGTATATTAAAGTATTCCCATACAATGCCACTTTTGAAGAAATGAATGCTTTTGAGCCTCATGGATTTTTTCTATCTAACGGTCCAGGAGATCCAGAACCATTAGAAGGCGTTATTGCTTTAACACAAGAGATTATAAAACGGAACCTCCCGCTTTTCGGAATTTGTCTTGGGCATCAAATTATTGGTTTAGCCAATGGCATTTCAACCTATAAAATGAACAATGGTCATAGAGGAATTAACCATCCGGTAAAAAATCTTATGACGGGAAAAGGAGAAATCACTTCACAAAATCATGGTTTTGCACTCAATAGGGAAGAAACAGAGCAACATCCAGATATTGAGATTACGCACACCCATTTAAACGATAATACCGTTGCTGGGATGCGAATGAAATCCAAGAAGGTGTTTTCTGTACAATACCATCCTGAATCAAGTCCTGGTCCGCATGATGCATCCTACCTGTTTGATCAGTTTATAGAAAGTATGAAAAAATAAAAAGTATTGAAACCTCAAAAAAGCATCTGTTTTTTTGAGGTTTTCTTATAGCGAAAACATTATCGCTGATTTTAAATGTAATTCCAAAAGCGAATAGAGAATTTGGGAGAACTAATGCTTAAATTAGCCATAAGCCGGAGGCAAAGAAACACTTAGGAGTGTTCTATCTATCTGGGAATAAACGATAAATAATAACATTAAAAATTATAACAATGAGTATCATCATTAACATTCATGCAAGACAAATTTTTGATTCCCGTGGTAATCCAACGGTTGAAGTAGATGTCGTTACAGAAAACGGTATCCTCGGACGCGCTGCGGTGCCTTCTGGAGCTTCTACTGGAGAACATGAAGCGGTAGAGCTTCGAGATGGTGGTAAAGATTTTATGGGCAAAGGCGTGCTTAATGCCGTTGAAAACGTAAATACATTAATCGCTCAAGAATTAGTTGGTACTTCCGTATTTGAACAAAATAAAGTGGACCAGATGATGATCGATTTGGATGGTACTCAAAACAAATCAAAATTGGGTGCCAATGCGATTTTGGGTGTTTCTTTAGCGGTTGCTAAAGCCGCAGCCAATGAGTTGGGCATGCCACTTTACAGATATGTTGGTGGTGTTTCTGCCAACACGCTTCCAGTCCCTATGATGAATATCATTAATGGTGGCTCACATTCTGATGCACCTATTGCATTTCAAGAATTCATGATCATGCCGGTTAAGGCTAAAAGTTTCACACATGCCATGCAAATGGGAACTGAAATTTTCCATAATCTAAAAAATGTTTTACACGATAGAGGTTTGAGTACTGCAGTAGGTGATGAAGGCGGATTTGCCCCAAACCTTGCAGGTGGCACTGAGGATGCGCTCGATACTATTAAAATAGCCGTTGAAAAAGCGGGCTACACTTTAGGTGATGACGTAATGATTGCTTTAGATTGCGCTGCCGCAGAATTTTATGTAGATGGAAAGTATGATTATAGCAAGTATGAAGGCCCATCAGGAAAAGTAAGAACAAGTACTGAGCAAGCTGATTACTTAGCAGAACTCGCGGCTAAATATCCAATTATCTCTATTGAAGATGGCATGGATGAAAATGACTGGGAAGGTTGGAAATATTTGACTGAAAAGATAGGTCATAAAATACAATTGGTAGGTGATGATTTGTTTGTGACAAATGTGGAGCGTTTATCAAGAGGGATCGAAAACGGCATCGCCAACTCTATTCTAATTAAAGTAAACCAAATCGGTACGTTAACTGAAACGATCGCAGCAGTTAATATGGCACATAATGCAGGTTTTACTTCAGTGATGTCACACCGTTCAGGAGAAACAGAAGACACTACCATTGCTGATTTAGCCGTGGCTTTAAACTGTGGACAGATCAAAACAGGTTCAGCATCACGTAGCGATCGTATGGCCAAATACAACCAATTGTTGCGTATTGAGGAGGAATTGGAAGATGTAGCTTACTTTCCTGGAGTAAAAGCTTTTAAAATAAAATAAAATTTCGGATACTTTTATAAGATATTATATTTGTCAACGGGTTAGATTTCTTGGAATCTATCCCTTTTTTTTGGAGAAAATTGAGCGTAAATCTACTTTAATTTTAGAGATAAAGAATATATTTGAGGTCAAGATACCTTTGACTTCTGAAAATGCAATCGGTTTGAAGAGGTTTAATGAAAGAGGACGGAACCAACATCAATTTCACACATCAAAAGAAATGAAAAAGCTATTTTTAATATTGTTCATCATCGCTCAAGCATCATCTATTTTCGCACAAAATCAAGCCGATGTGGTCAAGGATTTGGTAATAAAAAATGTTTCTGTTATTTCAATGCTGACTAATGACATAAAAGAGCATCAGGATGTGGTTATAAAAGATGGTAAAATAAGTTCTATTTCAAACACTAAGAAAGGAGACTATAAAAATGTGCTTATTGTGGATGGAAAAGGAAAATACATGATGCCATCGCTAGCTGATGCACATGTACACTTCCCGGAAGATGACACAGGCATGAAAAGAGTGATGGCACTTTATCTTGTTAATGGTGTCACAAAGTTACGATCTATGCGGGGGGATTGGGAGCATATTGATTGGAGAAATAAATACGAGAAGGATGGCTCAGTACATCCTAAACTATACCTTTCGCCACCGGCCATAAGTAGGAATTATGATCTGTCTGTTTCACAAATAGAGGAATTTGTTAAAACATCGAAAGAGCGTGGTTTCAATTTCATGAAAATATTGAGTATCAAAGACGAAACCGTTTTTGCCCAATTTGATAGCATCGCCAAAGAATATAACTTTCCAATCGGTGGTCATTTTCCGGATAATATCGGTGACGACCTCATCTTCAATTCACTTTATAATTCTTTTGAACATTTAGGTGGATTAGCTGGAAATCCTGATGTTCTTGAAAGTAGACTGAAACTCATTAAAGAAAAAAATATCTTTATTTGTCCGACATTAAGTTGGTATAACATTGGTTCTGGTAGACATTCTTATGATGAGCTTCGGAAGTTACCAGGAATGGCGTCTGTTCCAAATGCGACTCTTGAAGTGTGGATTGACGGTACTAAAAAGTACAGAGAAAAACTGGGTATTGAAGCATATAAGGAAGAAGTTGCCAATGAACTCAAAGCTTTGGATAAGAAATATGAAGTTATAAAAGCAATTCACAAACTGGGAATACCTATGTTGCTAAGTCCTGACAGCTCTTCAAAATACATGATTTCTGGCTTTGATATGGTTGGTGAAATGGAATTGCTTAAACACGCAGATTTGACCAATTATGAGATCTTAAAAATGGCGACGATTAATTTCGCGAATTTCTTTAACGAAGATTATGGGGTAATTGAAAAAGGTAAAGCTGCAGATTTTATTATTTTGAAAACAAATCCTCTAGTTGATTTAAACGCTTTGAGAAAAATTGAAGGATTGTATTTTAATAATCAATTTTTAGATCGTAAAAAATTAGAGACAATGCGTATGTCATTACTGGAAAACTTTCAGAATTAAGCTGTTTAAGAACACAATCTTCCACGTCTTTTGGGTAATTGGGAAGTTTTTTAAAAGAAAATAAATCTAACCTATTAAAACGTAAATAGAAGTCCATTAGTTAATTCATATTGTGATTTTGGTATTGTAATCACAGGGTAGGCGTCAAAATTGTATACAAAGGTAGTTTTAAAGGCAAGGTTCTCTAAAATCCTGAACAAAACACTGGTCGTACTTGAGAGTCTGTAATCTTTTAAAGCGTCTAAGCGTGGTTGATAATAGCTCGTACTAATGATGCCAATAGTTTCAGTAGGGTGGATGCTAAATGAAAAATAAGTGCTCGCACGCATGTCCTTGTGTACCCTATGGTCTTCAACTTCTGAAGCTTGTTCATATTCATACATGACTAATGTTCCCAAGTAAAAACGATAATCTTCATGGGACGTCAGTTTAAATCGTGGGCCAAGACCAACCAATCCTCTAAAATCAATTTCGGAAATGGCATCGTATTGGGCCTGAACAAAACCTTCCATTTTGATGGTTTTCGTTAGTCTATGGTTGTAGCGTAAATGCTGTGTGCCCTTGTTAACGAAGGATTCTCCTGCCGCTTTTTCAAATTTTAAATCATTTATAAAAAGCCATAATTCTTTTTTGTTATTGTATTGGATGTCAGACTTGGTGGCTATTTTAAATATATTATTCTTGTTTTTAATCAAACTAGCGTCTAAACTTACTGATCCTGTCCATTTTGCGGAATCGGTTTTCTTTCGCATGGTTTCGACATTAATCACTTGTGCCTGGGTGTGGACACAAATAAATATTATAAATAAAAAACAAACACTTCTCATAAACAATACAATGTATAAATTAAAACTCCCAGATTTCCTTTTAAGAGGTCATAATTGGAAATAACCTTCCGATAGTTGTCCGTACAGGCTGAAACACAAAATTATAAAATTTATACAAAGTTGTGGATATTGATCTCTTTTTTACATAGCTTTTGTATATAAGATCATTGTTAAAAAGCTTGCTCAGTTGTTTCTATATCATGATATATTTTGTAAATTCGTAAGAACTATTAAGTACAATTCAAAATAAAACTTATAAATATATATGTCAGATAAAGCTACGTTAGAAATAGACGGTAAGAAATATGAATTCCCACTTGTCGTAGGCACTGAAAATGAGGTCGCCATCGATATTAGCAATTTAAGAACCACCACAGATAGTGTCATTACACTCGATCCAGGATATAAGAATACGGGTTCTTGCGAAAGCGCGATTACATTTTTGGATGGTGAAAAAGGAATTTTGAGATACAGAGGCTATTCAATTGAGGAATTAGCCGAAAAAGCGGAATTTCTTGAAGTAGCGTTCCTCCTCATTTTTGGTGAATTGCCAACCAAAATAGAATTGGATAAATTTCATTCAGATATAAAGGCACAATCTATTGTTGACGAAGATATTCGCAAAATAGTAGATGCTTTTCCTAAATCAGCCCATCCCATGGGTGTTATTGCTTCACTTACCAGTGCACTAACCGCGTTTAATCCATCTTCAGTCAATGTGAATTCTGAAGAAGATATGTACAAGGCTATTGTCAAGATTTTAGGTAAATTCCCGGTATTAGTTGCTTGGACCTTTCGTAAAAAGAATGGATTGCCGCTGGATTATGGCGATAAAAATTTAGGTTATGTGGAGAACATTCTTAAAATGATGTTCAAACAACCCAATGAAGATTATAAAGTAAATCCGGTGGTATTGAACGCTTTGGATAAACTATTAATCCTTCATGCCGATCATGAACAAAACTGTTCTACCTCCACCGTTAGGATTACGGGGTCATCACATGTAGGTTTGTTCGCATCTCTGTCTACTGGTATTTCTGCGCTTTGGGGGCCTCTTCACGGGGGTGCGAACCAAGCGGTATTGGAAATGCTGGAAGCTATTAATTCTGATGGTGGTGACACTGACAAATATATGGCAAAGGCTAAAGACAGAGAGGATCCTTTCCGTTTGATGGGCTTTGGACACCGTGTCTACAAAAATTTTGACCCAAGAGCAAAAATAATTAAAAAGGCAGCCGATGAAGTATTGAACGATTTGGGTGTTGAAGATAAAATTCTTGAGATTGCTAAAGCTTTGGAAAAAGAAGCGTTGAAAGATCCTTATTTTGTGGAGCGTAAGCTTTATCCTAACGTGGATTTCTATTCTGGAATCATCTACAGGGCAATGGGTATCCCGACAGACATGTTTACAGTAATGTTTGCTTTAGGGCGACTACCAGGTTGGATTGCGCAATGGAAAGAAATGAGATTGAACAAAGAACCGATAGGACGACCAAGACAAATTTATATTGGTGAAACGTTAAGACCGTTTAAAGCTATTGAAAAACGTTAAATAGAACACATTAATACAACAAAGCTTCATTTTTTAAGATGGGGCTTTTTTTTATACTTTATAGCATGATAAAACTGAATATTAAAAATGAAACCTCACCATTGAGAGCCGTTGTCTTAGGGACTGCGGTAAGCAATGGCCCAACGCCCAAAGCGGACGAAGCCTATGACCCAAAGTCATTAGAGCATATCAATGCTGGTACCTATCCCATTGAAGCGGATATGACCAAAGAAATGGAAACTGTTGCCAAAGTTTTTGAAAAACACGGTGTTAAGGTTTATCGTCCGGAACTGATCGAAAATTATAATCAGATTTTTGCCAGGGATATGGCTATTGTTATTGATGACATATTTATTAAAGCCAATATACTTCCCGATAGGGAAAAAGAATTGGATGCAATTCAATATGTAATTGACCAAATTGATCCTGCAAAAGTCGTTCGCCCTCCAGAGGAGGTCCATATTGAAGGTGGCGACGTCATGTTATGGAATGATCATATTTTTATTGGGACCTATAAAGGCAGTGATTATAAAGATTATATAACGGCACGTACCAATATAGAAGGCGTTAATTATATAAAAGAATTGTTTCCTAATAAAAAGGTTAAGGAATTTGATTTGGTGAAATCAAGAATCGAGCCAAGGGATAATGCACTACATCTTGATTGTTGTTTTCAACCTATTGGAAAAGATAAAGGGATCATATATAAAAGTGGCTTTAGAGAAGAAAGAGACTATATGTACTTAGTTAATTTGTTTGGAAAAGAAAATCTATTCCACATCACACGTGACGAAATGTATCATATGAACAGTAACATATTCTCGATTTCTGAAGATGTGGTTATTTCTGAACAAAATTTCACACGTTTGAATTCATGGCTTCGATTGAATGGGTTTACTGTCGAAGAAGTACCTTATGCAGAAATAGCAAAGCAAGAAGGGCTATTGCGTTGCAGTACGATGCCTTTGATAAGAGATTAACAATTTGAATTGAATGCTATAACTTATATTTTACATTGATTGGCATGATTAATCTTTCGAAGCACCATATAGGGCAATGGTTAAGATAATAGCCCTGTCCATGTAATTTTGTTGCTGATCATATAGTAGGGAAGAAGTCCTATGACATTTTATTTATTATAAGATTTCATAGGGCTGCTTCCTTAAAATGATTTATTTTAAAAAAAATTGAAACTTACTAAAAGCACGAAAATTGAAGAGATAAAGCTTAGGAAGAGGTGTTTTATTGACTAAAATGATATTAAGCGGTGAATTAGGAATAAGATGTAAGTCTTCTTTTAGAATTGATTTGAAGATCCTTACCATTACCTTAGATGTAAATCGCCTATTCAACTGAGTTTGGCCCAGGCTAATTATAAGACGGAACAATTTGAAGACGCACTTGTAGTAAAAACACTAAATTTTATTTTCCGTACAAAAAATAATTATTGACCAAGTCAATATAAATTCGTTTGGCTTCGTCGGGAGTGACACTTTTGACTTGAAAAAGAGCATTGGTCTTAAAGGCGGTGATTATGGCCTTTTTACCCTTAGGACTTTTATAATTGTTGGTTGCCTTTTTATAATACGCATAAAGACGAAGTAACAAATCAGCAGGGAAAGGCTCTGTAAAACTATTGATGCGCTCTACAGCCTCGTTAAATTCAATATCTAAAGGGTCTTCTGAATTCATTTTGTTTCGGCAATCACACTTACACCACCTTTTACTTTTTGATTGAGTACGACTTTAATATCGGCATCCAACGGTAAAAATATATCTACTCTCGATCCAAATTTTATAAATCCAGAATCAGCTCCTTGTTGGATTTCATCATTCTCTATAGCGTAATTGACAATACGTTTTGCTAACGCGCCCGCAATTTGACGATATAAAACTTTTCCAAAAAATTCATTTTCGACAACCACAGTGGTACGTTCGTTCTCTTCACTTGCTTTTGGATGCCACGCTACCAAAAACTTTCCAGGATGGTATTTACTGAAAATCACTTTGCCGCTAATTGGGTAGCGCGTAACGTGTACGTTGATAGGAGACATAAATACAGACACCTGAATGCGTTTATCTTTGAAAAATTCTTTTTCAAAAACTTCTTCAATCACTACCACTTTACCGTCAACAGGAGATAACGCATGATGGTCATGCAGTGTTCCAAGACGTTTCGGATTTCTGAAAAACTGAAGAATGATGATAAAAAATGCTACGACAACCAACATCAAGGTGGTTCTTAGCCATTCTATTGCAACAAAATAATCAATGCTCATGATTGCTATTACTACTAGAGCAATAGTGATCATAACAATTTTATGGCCTTCTTTATGAAACATAGGGGAACAATCTTAAAAATAAATAAAAAAATGGAGCTGCGAAAATAATACTATCTAACCGATCTAACAAACCGCCGTGTCCAGGCATAATGACACCACTATCTTTAACGCCAGCCTGTCTTTTGAACTTGGACTCTATTAGGTCGCCCAAGGTGCCAAATACACTGGCAATAATACTCAATATAAGCCAATTTGTGAAATCCAAAGTGCCTGTAAATGTAGCAATAAAATAACTGACCACACTAGCAAAGAATAAACCACCCATAAAACCTTCAACAGTTTTTTTAGGTGACACGCTCGGAAACAATTTCTGTTTTCCAAAATTCTTACCGACAATGTAAGCGCCCGTATCATTTACCCAAATCAAGATAAACGCACCTAATAATAACATTGGTGTAAATTGCTTATCATTATTGGCAATCATGATTAGAAAAATAAAAGCACTGGTCAAATAAAATGTAGTGAGCAGATAGCGCTTGGATTCAAAAAGTGGGATCGTTTTTTCTGAAAATAAGTCCTTGATTAAAAACAGTTGCACAAAAATTGTTAGTACATGAAGGATCTTTATGGCTTCATTAAAGCCTGCATCCATTTCTGGGGTGACACACCAAATGCTAAATCCTAAGTACATTAATATAAAAACAACGTAAGGTGCTTTACTTTCTAACTGGATGAGTTTTTTGAATTCAGCCATACAAATAAGTCCAAACACAAAAAAGAGTACCACAACCGCGTACTGCCAATAAAGGGAAAGTATGAGTAATAATATATATATAGCGCCAGAAATGGCTCTTGTGCTAAGTTCTTTCATCTGTAAGTTTCAGTCGGGTTTTATTGACAGATGGCAAGTTTTAAATAAAAATTGACCATAGAATAAAGTAAAAAGTTTTATTATAAATCTTCTAAGAGCAGCAAATATAGGTTTTTTGAGCTACTTCCATAAGAAAGAAAGTTTTTATCTTCTATAGCCTTGAAATGTTTGATAGTGGTGATGTTGGTTGGGATTCTAGCCTTATTCTTGTTTTTAATACCTCTTAGTCCTTCGCCAATATTCTCAACAAACTGACTTGTTGTGGCGTAGACGACAAAGTTGGCAGGTAAATCTCCTAATTTTTTTTCAGCAATTTGGTTTGAAGAGATTAAAAGCGAGCCGTCGTCTGCAATTAAGTATTCACAAGTAGAAAGAAAATACTCACTTTCTTCGGGTTTTCTTGTCGCCGGAAGATCAAAATCCTTAAATAAATCTTTGAGTCGAGAATCTAATAAAAATACATTTCTACCTTCCCAGTCATTCTCTTGAAGAATGTTGTGCAACGTTTTATGGATTTCTTCCATATTTTCGCAATACAGAAATTTGCCACCATTAGCCTTGAAGTTTATAGTAAATTTCTCGTCAATCGGTAGTTTAATTTCTGGCATATATCTGCCTCTCTCTTCGCTTTTTATTTTATCTTCTGACGTATTACTTAAGCCGAAAATTTTACGAAATAGACTCATGTATGGGTTGCTATTAACCTGATTTCACTTATGGTTCCTCCAAATATAAAAAAACTTAAATTAACAAAGGTTTAATTTAAGTTTTTTATATGAATTTGAAATTATAATTTAATTTAACGGCTCATCTTTCTTGATGTCTTCAACGGGCACTTCAATCTCCTCAATTTTAGGGATTGGTTGCGCTTTATTTTCCGCACGTTCTAATACATCTTTATTGAATAATCGCTTGCCAAAAATACGTTCTAAATTGTCCTTGAAAATGACTTCTTTTTCAAGTAACTCTTCTGCCAATTCTGTTAATTTGTCTTTGTTTTCTTCAAGAATTTTGATAGCGCGTTCGTATTGCTCTTCGATGATTACAGAAATTTCTTCATCAATCAACTCGGCTGTTTTTTCGCTATAAGGTTTTGTGAATCCATACTCTGACTGTCCTGAGGAATCATAGTAGGTCAAGTTGCCCACTTTATCACTCAATCCATAAACTGTAACCATGGCACGAGCTTGTTTTGTGACTTTTTCTAAATCGCTCAAAGCACCTGTTGAAATTTTATCGAAAATTACTTTTTCCGCAGCACGACCACCAAGAGCCGCACACATTTCGTCAAGCATTTGCTCTGTTCTCACAATAAGTCGTTCTTCTGGCAAGTACCATGCAGCACCTAATGATCTGCCTCGAGGTACAATGGTCACCTTAACTAAAGGTGCAGCATGTTCCAACATCCAACTTATTGTTGCGTGACCAGCTTCGTGAAATGCAACAGCGCGTTTTTCATCTGGAGTAATAATCTTATTTTTCTTTTCAAGTCCCCCAATGATTCTATCGACAGCATCAAGAAAATCTTGTTTGCCAACCGACTTTTTACCTTTTCGAGCTGCAATTAATGCCGCTTCGTTACACACATTGGCAATATCTGCACCGGAGAATCCTGGAGTTTGTCTCGCCAGAAAATCAATATCTAAATCTTCGCCTTTTTTGATTGGTCTTAAATGGACTTCAAAAATTTCCTTACGCTCTACAATGTCTGGTAGATCCACGAAAATTTGTCTATCAAATCGACCGGCACGCATTAGTGCCTTATCTAAAATATCAGCTCTATTGGTTGCAGCAATTACAATAACATTAGTATTCGTTCCAAAGCCGTCCATTTCAGTCAATAGCTGATTTAGGGTGTTTTCCCGCTCATCATTAGACCCTGACATAGCATTTTTACCTCTAGCACGACCAATAGCATCAATCTCATCAATAAAAATAATTGATGGCGATTTTTCTTTAGCCTGTTTGAATAAGTCTCTAACTCTGGAAGCTCCAACACCTACGAACATTTCCACGAAATCTGAACCAGATAATGAGAAGAAAGGTACTTTCGCCTCTCCGGCAACAGCTTTCGCTAATAAGGTTTTTCCAGTTCCTGGAGGTCCTACAAGAAGCGCTCCTTTTGGAATTTTACCACCTAAAGAAGTGTATTTTTCTGGGGTCTTTAAGAAGTCTACAATCTCTTGTACTTCTTCTTTAGCACCTTCCAATCCTGCAACATCTTTAAATGAAGTTTTGACATCAGTGTTTTCGTCAAATAACTTTGCTTTTGATTTTCCGATATTGAAAATCTGTCCGCCAGCACCACCACCAGCACCACCAGACATACGTCTCATGATAAAAATCCAAACGCCAATAATTAACACGAATGGTAACAGCCCTAATAAAAAGTCACCCCAAACGTTGTGCTCTGTCTCAAAAGTTACTTTAGTATTGTTAAGGTTGTTTTCTTTAATAATAGTTCTGACTTCCTCTTGAAAGAGTGCTAAGTCACCAAACTCAAACTTATAATTTGGACCTGGTGTTACAGAAGGCAAAATACTATTAGGCTTGGAGTCTTTATGAGTTTCTTTGTTTAGAGCTTCCTCAGTCAAAAAGACTTTGGCTTCTCTATTATTAACGATCTCCACTTTGGCAACATCACCATTACTTAAATACTCGAAAAATTGGGAAGGGGTTGTTCTTTTAGTATCCTGTCCACCAAAACCACCCGAGAAAATTTGCACCGCAAAAAAAGCAGCAATCACCATTCCGTAAATCCAATACGGACTTAATTTCGGTTTTTTGTTTAAGTTTTTATTTTCTTTTGACATTTATTTTATTTTAGTAACTAGTTTCTATAACGGTAGTTTTTGCGTCGCCCCAAAGCCCTTCAATATCATAATATTGTCTAATATGCTTTTGGAACACATGCACTACTACATTGACATAATCCATTAAAACCCATTCAGCATTCTCGCTTCCTTCAATATGCCAAGGATGGTCTTTAAGTGTTTTGCTGACTTTCTTTTGAACAGCATTAACAATAGCGTTCACTTGTGTGTTTGAGTTTCCTTCACAAATAATAAAATAATCACAAACCGTATTTTCAATTTCGCGTAAATCGAGAATTTTTATATCTTTTCCTTTGACGTCTTCAATACCTGCTAAAATAGTAGTAATCAGCGCATCTGAGTTAATGTTTTCTTTCGCCATTAATTTAAATTAAATTTGTGCAAAGTTATTGTTTTATTTATTCTTTTAAGACTTTATATTTCATAAGAAATTTATAATTTATTTAAACCTTGCACATGCGTATTATCAAACTTGATGCCACTGACTCTACTAATACTTACTTAAAGAAGATGAGCGTGGCTGGCGATGCTGAAGACGGTTTGGCAGTAGTCGCTAAATTCCAGACTAGCGGACGAGGTCAAATGGGAACGGTTTGGGACTCTCAAGACGCTAAGAATCTAACCTTTAGTGTTTTTAAAGATGTTTCATTCGTTCATATAACGCAACACTTTTATATAAGTATGGCCGTGTCATTAGCTGTCCATGAAGCATTAATTAGCTTAGGAATCCATAGAATAAAGGTGAAGTGGCCTAACGACATTTTGTCAGAGAATAAAAAAGTTGCTGGGATCTTGATTGAAAATGTCATTAAACTAAATGTTATAACAGGCTCTGTAATTGGAATTGGACTAAATGTCAATCAAACGGATTTTGAAGGGTTACCATCGGCGTCCTCCTTGCTTCTACTATCAGGACAAGTGTTTGACTTGGACGAGGTTTTAGATGCTGTTTTAAAACAGATTGACATCCATTTTAATTATTTAAAAAATAAGCAATTCAATTTTTTGAAGACGTTTTACGAGTCGCATTTATTCAGAAAAAACAAACCTTCAACATTTAGAAATGCTGAAGGGGCTTTGTTTTTTGGTTATATCGCTGGAGTTTCCGAATACGGAAACTTGTTAATCAGGGTTGAGAACAATATCATCAAGAGCTTTGATTTTAAGGAAGTTACCCTGTTGTACTAAACTGCTTTAGACATGTTTTTGACTAAAGTTTCAATAAATTTTGAAATAGGGCCTTTAATCATCATAGCCATCATTGGGTTGAAATCACCTTCAAATGTAAGTTTCACATCACTTTCATTGTCTCCTGTTTCTTGAATGTCGCCAGTTAAGGAGAAATCCAATTTCCCTCCAGCTGCCCCAAGTACAATTTTGTTCGGAGCGATAGACTCTTTCTTCTTTAATATGATTTCGGGCATCCCTTTTAAGGCGAATAAAAACTTATCGTCGCCCAAAACTTCAAATTTACTAATGTTATCAGGCATTAATTGTTCAAAGTTTTTGACATCTGAGAGAAAATCGAAGACTTCCTGCGGACTCTTTTGAAGGTTTACTTTTGGTGATTCTAAATTCATAATTGTATGTTGTTTTGTTCTGTCTTCACTACAGTTACAGATGGATTTTTTTTTATTAAGTTGTATTATCTTCATTTGCCAGCGATTTAACGGCAAACAACTTACACTTTAGTTCATTTAAATCAAGAAGCATTCCATTCACTAGGATTGGCATTCCAAGCTGTTAAAACTTCTTGCTCTTTACTGGTAATGTATTTGGTGTCGAGGGCTTGTTCCAGAAGGGATTCATAATTACTCAAAGTTTGTAATGCCACATCGGCTTCTTTGAAATTGGCGTTCGCCACTTCAAAACCGTAAGAGAAAATGGCGACCATGCCTTTTACGTTTACACCAGCTTCCTCAAGGGCCTTCACTGCATTTAGACTGCTTTTTCCGGTGCTGATCAAATCTTCTACCACCACCACGTTTTGTCCTTTGTCAATATGCCCTTCAATTTGGTTTTGGCGTCCGTGACCTTTGGCTTCAGGTCTGACATATACAAATGGCAATCCTAAATATTCAGCTACCAAAATGCCAATACCAATGGCGCCAGTGGCTACACCAGCAATAACATCGGGTTTGCCATACTGCTGCTCAATGTGTTTCGCCATGATTTCACGCACATAATTTCGAATGGGTGGATAGGATAAGATAATACGGTTATCACAGTAAATTGGCGATTTCCAACCAGAAGCCCACGTAAAGGGGTCATTTGGTTGTAATTTGATCGCGTGAATCTGCAATAGCAGCTCAGCGGTTTTCTTAGCGGTTTCTTTGTTGAGAATCATGAAGCAAAATTAAACAATTTTATAGATTTTGAAATCAAAAACTTGCGGAAAATACTTTTGAAAATTACGAATGTGAATCAAAATAACATATTTTTACCAATTCAACACTTTCATGAAAGAAATGATG
>JBDTKP010000069.1:0-14202 GCA_039935255.1 Gelidibacter sp.
AATAAGATTACCAATTTGAGTTGTTTTATAAACCGCTTGCAAATCATCATAGGTGATACTCAAAATAGTAGTTTCAGTGAGGGCTTGTAGTTGGTATGCCGAAGGTTTCCGGGTTAAAAAGGAATCATAGGCACTAATGAATTGATTCTCAAAGCTAAAACCAAATGTGATTTCTTTTTCTGGATCTTCTTTAGGAATAAATACGCGCACAACGCCCGATTCAATAAACGAGATATGATTTTCGATATCATGGAGCTTCAAAAAAATAGCTTTCTTCGGAATAATGCGTCTTTTTAATTTTGAGGTAAAAAAAACCCAGTCCGAATGGGATATCGCAGCTATTTGATCTAAGTAGTCTTTTATCTGTTGCAAATCTTTTATTCCTAATGGTTATACATACAAAGATAAGGATATTCTTATTCTTAGATTTTGCATAGATTAGCATATTAAATGCGTCACGTTGGATAATTGCAAATTAGAGTAGTCGGCAATGTTTGTTTCTTGCTGATGTGTGTTTTTTATTGTTTTTAATGTCTTCACGAACAATTCTTAGTGATGTAATTTCATTACTTAATAAAATGACAATGAAATATTCAGCTAATTAAAATCTTTTGAATTATAATAGTCACAACCATCAATAGCACCCATTATTCGACCTTATATCTTATTTAATATATATATTTATCAATAGTCACACCACTAGAATT
Organism: Gelidibacter sp.; assembly: GCA_039935255.1. Lineage (GTDB taxonomy): Bacteria > Bacteroidota > Bacteroidia > Flavobacteriales > Flavobacteriaceae > Gelidibacter. The sequence continues at coordinate 708 of JBDTKP010000069.1, forward strand.
GCAAATAAGAGCGACAATAATAACTTAAAGTTTGTTATTTGTTTTTAAACAACTTCATTCCAATGATTGCATCAGATACTTTAGTCAATTACATGTGGATTTTATTAGCGGTTTATGCTAGTGTTATTTTATTTTTCGTCATCCGCGGTGCACGGAAAAATAAAAACATTCAAGATTATGCGGTTGGAAATATTGGTTTTCCTTCTTGGGTAGTAGGTTTGTCTTTAGCGGCCTCAATGACTAGTGCAGCTACGTTTATTATAAATCCAGGGTTTATTGCGCTCTACGGGATTTCAGGAGTCATTTCCTTTGGATTGGTTTTACCCATTGCCGCCTTTGTTTCTCTGATTGTATTTACCAAAGGTTTTGCCAGGCAAGGGAAAGCGGTCAAAGCAACCACCATGGCACAATGGATAGGGAAGCGCTATAACAGCAAGAGCTATTCTTTTTTCTTTGCCATTGCCGCATTATTGCTTATTACTTTTATTGTATTAATTAATGTTGGACTTACTCAAGTGATTTCCAAATCGCTTAATGCAGATCCGTTTTATGTGCTGATGGGCATTACGGCATTTGTGTTTGGTTATATGATGTTCGGTGGTGCGAATTCCATGGTGTATACCAATACTATCCAAGCGATCATTATGGCTATTGTGGCCATAATTTTGATTGGTTCAGGCGCAGAATATTTTACCGACGGGATCAGTGGTTTTGTGGAAAAACTAAACGCCATCGATCCTAACTTAACAAAACCAATCAATCCAACGAGCTTCTTGTTTCGTGATTATTTTGAAATTATCGTCACACAAATCATTATTGGGGTTGCTATTGTTTGTCAGCCACATATCATCACGAAATCTTTGTTGTTAAAGGATTCAAGTAAAGTAAATACCTATTTGTTCAGCGGTATTGCATTCATGATTATTTTCTTTTTAGTGGTAATTGTGGGATTGTATGCACGCATCAGTTTTCCAGATTTTATGGTGAATGGGAAAGCTTTAAAAATGGATGAAATCATACCAACCTATGTAGTTACGAAGTTTTCGGTAGGTGTAGGTTTGGTGATTGTTGTTGGATTGATTTCAGCGGGATTATCAACTTTAGAAAGTTTAATACAGTCTTTATCCATAACCATAACTTCAGACATTATCAATCCGTTGTTTAAAGATAGATTCACTCAAAAAACCATTACCATTAACAAATTGGTTATTATCGTATTAGCTGTAGTGAGTTTTCTATTAAGTTGGAACCAAATTAAGAACCCCGAAGTCAGTGTGGCAATTTTTGCTCAAAATGGCGTCTATGCTTATTTTGCAGCGGCTTTCGTTCCTGTACTTTTCGGAACGTTTTTAAAGAATGTTTCTACACGCTCCGTTTTTATCGCGAGTGTCACGGCCATTGTCGTGCATTTTGGTATATATTACGGTCGGATTACCCCATATATGCAAGAGCCTGTAAATAATCCAGGGGTCTCTGCAGCCATAGGCATCGTGACATCACTTGTTATAGGTTATGTCTTTTATAAATTAGACGAAAAAAAACAAATTGGACACATTAGATTGGATAGCTAAATGGGCGGATTATACGCCAGATAAAATCGCCATTACCTCGTATGACTCAAATCAAAGTTATACGTATAGCGATTTAGACACGTATGCCAATCGGTTAACGCAGAAGTTTTGTGCACTGCATTTGGAAGAAGGCGACAGAATAGCCGTTTTAGCTGAACACAGTTTGGAGTATATCGTTCTTTTTGTGGCCTGTCAACGGATGGGTATTGTTATGGTACCGTTAAATTATCGGTTGTCTTTAAAAGAAATATCTAAACTGATTTTTGATTGTACGCCAAGTTTATTGATCTACAATGAAAATCATCACGATGAAGTTGAGCACCTATCACTTCAAGACCTAAAAACGGTCTCTTTTGAAACATTAAAACAAAATTATCTAAAGCCAGAGAACTTACTGTCTAAAACCTTTCAGATCAAAGCAGATAATCCGCTGTTTATATTCTATACCTCAGGAACTACCGGAACTCCTAAAGGCGTGATTTATACCAACAAAATGTTATTCTGGAACAGTCTTAATACTTCGATGCAACTTGGGATTACGTTTAGAGATTCAACAATTAACATTCTGCCTCCATACCATACATCGGGATGGAATATTTTTATAACGCCATTACTGCACAAAGGGGCGCATATTGGGATGTTAGAAAAATTTGATGCCGAAAAAACATTGTGCCTGTTGGAACTCAACAAAACCACATTGTTCATGGCGCTACCCACCATGCTTTTAATGATGCAAAAGTCGTCAGTTTTCAAGGAGGTCAACCTAAAAAGATTACGTTATATAATTTCTGGTGGCGAAAAAGTATCCTCAGAATTGGTGACTTATTGGAAGGAGGAAAAGAACATTTACATCAGACCAGGGTACGGATTAACTGAAGCTGGACCAAGTATCACCTCTTTACATCATAAGATGGCAGAGCTTAAACCAAACTCCATCGGGAAACCTAACTTTTATTTGGATATTAAAATCGTGAATAAAAAAGGAGAGGTTGTTAAAGCAGGCGAAGTGGGAGAGATGTGCATTAAAGGCGACATCGTAACGCCAGGATATTGGAATAATTCGGTCAAAACAAGCAATAAAATAAAGAAAGGCTGGCTTTTTACTGGAGATTTCGCTTATTGTGATGCCGAAGGTTTTCTGTATATGAAAGGGCGTAAAAACGACATGTATATTTCTGGAGGAGAAAATATTTATCCTCAAGAGATAGAAACACAGCTCGAAAACATAGACGACATAACTAAAGCTGTGGTTTTAAGTGTAAAGGATGAAAAATGGGGACAGTGTGGCATCGCCTTTGTTTGCACATCCAATAAGCATCTTTCGGTTACTGAAATTCGCGAGTATTTAACAACCAATCTTGTGGCATTTAAACATCCAAAGTATATCTTTATTTTAGATGAAATTCCTCTCACTAGTTTAGGTAAAGTGTCCAGAAAACAGCTATATTCTTACTTTAACACCATAAAATCAGACCAATGAAAAACTTTAGATTCTTACTCATTTTTATACTGTTTAGCACTTCTGTATTTTCACAAAACCATCAAAAACCAATGAAAGAACTACTTTCTAACTACGAATTTAAAACCTGCACGACTACTTTGGATAGTTTGGAAATAAGCTATGTTAAAGAGGGTACTGGTGAGAAAACATTGTTGTTTGTGCATGGTTTAAGCAGCAACTCCGATGCGTGGTCAAAGAATATTGAAGTTCTAAAAAACGACTATACCTGCATCGCTTTAGATCTGCCAGGCTATGGCAAATCATCAAAACCTGAAGCAGATTATACCGCTTCGTACTTTGCAGAAGTCGTGCATCAGTTTATCGAGAAGTTGGAATTGAAAAACGTCGTGTTAATCGGACACTCCATGGGTGGTCAAGCAAGTATTAAATTGGCAACAACTTATCCTGACGACATTCAAAAATTAATTCTCGTGGCACCTGCCGGATTGGAGCGTTTTTCTGAGGCTAGTGCGACACTTATGAAATCTTTTTTTACGGTAGCTTCGGTTAAAAATACAACGGATGCGCAGATTGAAAAAAACTACGCTTTAAATTTTTATACGCAACCTGAGGAAGTTTCCAAAATGATCAACGACAGAAAACACATCAAAGAGGCATCAGATTTTGAAGCCAACTGTGAAGCGATTGTAAAGAGTGTTTCTGGGATGTTAAATGATCCTGTTTATAATGATTTGGAGCATATATTGCAAAGTACTCTAGTCATTTTTGGAGATCAAGACATGCTTATTCCAAACCGATATTTTAATCCAACCTTAACTACAGAAGCTGTTGGCAATATCTCTTTAGAAAAAATTAAAAATGCGAAGTTAGAATTTATAAAAGACGCTGGCCATTTTGTACAGTTTGAAAAACCTAGGGAAGTTAACGCGCTCATCCAGCAATTTGTAGATGGGAAATGAAAAAAAAGCTTAAAAAATTCACGGAGTTTAGTAAAAGCATTCTTCCAAACGAAGCAAAATATCTAGAAACGCAATATCAGTTTATAGATGATGAAAAGCTTCAAATCATTCAATTGGTCATCGCCAATGCCTTGTCTCAAAATGCTCCTAAAGATTTTGATACTGGCATCGATAAACGCAAATATTCCTATATAAAAGATTGGATTGAAAAGAAATTGGAAAGCATCGATGTGGATGCGACCATCGGTTGGATCATGTCCTTGAATCAAAAAATTTTGACGGATGCAATCGCTTCAGATGAAGAACGCCAATTCCTGAACTATATCGCCTCATATAAAACGATTGACTTTACCTTTCATAATTTATATGACCTGGCCAAAGAATACAAATCCTATCTTTTGGTAAGAATGCGTTATAAAGATCATCAAATCGTTGCCGATTTTATAAAAACCTACAAAGCGCACTATAATAAAGCACAAGAAATCAAGGAGAAGCTCTACGATGCCACCACTGAAATCACCAACCAATACACCTTAAATAACAACGAAACCAAACATTTGGAAAAGTGGCTTTTAAAGGTTTTTAAGGATGATTTCATCAATGGGAAAAATAGGTATCAAGCCTTTGTGCTGCTGGCCTTCATGTATACCAATTACAATGAAAATACCAAACTACAAGTGCTTTTCGACCAAATTGACTATTATTTTAGTCAAGGTCAAATGTACTCCAGGCGCTTATTGTCCAATTATTATGCGAGTAGGGTATTGTTGCATTCCAAGCAAGATGAGTTCAAGGAAGCGGAATTTTATGGCTATTTGTCCATACGTCAAGACAACAATGACACACTGATGTATTTAAATAATTTGGTGGCCATTTTATTGCGAAATAATAAACCGGACCATGCGTTCGTATTATTGGAAAAGCACAAAGATCTTTATAAGGAAACTCATAATTACCATCAAAAAATTGGGTACTGTTCGTATCAGATCCGAGTGTTGTCTGAACTTCAAAAAAATAGTCTCGCGGAAGCTGCAGCGAAAACTTTTCTTAGGAAACATAAAAACGAAGTGCTCAAACACCGTTGGCACCACTTTTTCACTTCCTATATCAGTACGCTTATAGCACAGGAAAAATACGAAGAAGTGCTAAAGCTCTCTGCTAAATTCAACCTCATCGAAAAGGAGGACGAACGACAGAAACAAAATAACTATGTTCCAAATATTTCGTGGAGTATTTCATTATCCAGATATATGGAAGGCAAGATAAATTCCACACGATTATTAGATGAAATCAAAGCTCCACTTGTAGCAATTCAGCCTACTACAAATCAAAAGCAACTCATGATCAAGGTAATAGATAGGCTTTCTAAAAATTTACCAGAAGCTTTTTTAAAACTAAAGTCATACATCTAATTATTGCTTTTAATTTACTGGTAATCAATGAGTTATGATTTTACAATTTGCTTCATGCATTAATAGTCACACTTGAAAGCTTTGGTTTTCACAATGCACCTTGTTCTAATTAATAATAGATTGCCGTATAAAATAAACGCAATCAATATTTCTTCATTATGAAAAAACTACTCTTATTATTAACGCTCATCGGTTCTTTTGCGGTTAATGCCCAAGACACCGGAAGTATCAGTGGATTAATTACAGACGCGAAAGGCATGCCTTTATCTGGAGCAACTGTATCTATCCGAAGTTTAAACAAAGGTGCTATGACCGATTTTGACGGTAGATATGCCATCGAAAGCATCGCTGTAGGCAATTATAATGTAGCAATTTCCTACATTGGTTATGAGACCAGCACCAAAAGTGTTTCGGTAGTTGCTGGACAGACTACGTCGTTAGAAGCATCGTTAAAGGATTCAGATACCGTATTAGATGAAGTCATCTTAACAGCAAACAAGAAACCACAAAAAATTACTGATGTACCAGCCACGGTAAACGTTATTACGGCTAGGGATATTCAAGAATTCCCAAGTTTTAATATTGGAGAGTTGGCGGCCAGACAAAAAGGTGTTGACTTTGTAAGAACTGGTGTTTTAGGAACGGGAATCAATATCAGAGGTTTTAACTCGGCTTTCAATTCTAAAAACCTTCAAGTAACTGATGATCGTCTGTCCTCATTGATCGCAACAGGATTGCCTATGGGATCTTTCACCACAATCTCTAAAGATGATATAGAACGTGTTGAAATACTTCTTGGGCCAAACGGAACGCTTTATGGTCCGAATGCGCATAACGGATTGGTAAGTACCATCACAAAAAACCCAAGAACTTCTGAAGGAACAACCTTTGCAATAGGTGCAGGAAATCAAAATGTATTCACTGGAAGAGTGAGACATGCTCAAGTGATCGATGATAAATTTGCGTATAAAGTACACTTTGAAAGAGCCCAAGGAACTGAATTTGATTACGTTGATAGTGTTTATGTTGGAACAAAAGGCTATAAAGAGCTGGATTTAGATCGTGACTTCAGTTCACAAAAATATGGCGCCACTTTAAACTATAAACCAACAGAAGCCTCAGAGCTTACAGGGTATTATGGACATAGTAATAGCAGCAATATTGGGGTAACTAGTGCTGGCCGTAATCAAATTAAAGATTGGAGAATTACCGAAGCACAATTAAAATTTGTTTCTAAAAACTTTTTTGCGAATACCTACTACACTTGGAGTAAAACTGACGACACCTACGCTATGAACCAGCGTACACAAAACTATGTTTCGTTTATAGATGGAGGTTATTCTGATCAAGAAGCTCGTGAACGTTCATTTAATGAGCAATGGTTCGCGTTCGGTCCAGGTATAGGTAATGGAATTGCATTAGAGCGTGGCGCATTGTTCGTGGACGATTCGAGACGTTTTAACGCCGAAGCGCAATACAATAACAACTGGGATGACTTCTATTTAACCTTGGGCGCACAGTACCAAAAAGATATGGCAGATTCCAAAGGGACGTATTTATTGGATGATGGTGGCATCAATTTAGGACAAACAGGTGTTTATACACAATTGGAATATAAATTGGAAGATACTGGATGGGGGTTCCTTGCTGGAGGGCGTTTGGACAATCACGATTTGTATGGCTCTAACTTTATCCCAAAATTGGCGATCACCAAAAAAGTGAATAACGGAACTTTCAGAATTACATACGGGAAAGGAATGGCCGTGCCATCTATTTTGAATCTTAAAGGAAAATTATTCGGAGGAGTGGTTTTAGGTAATGGTGAAGGGTTTACATTGGCCAACGGTACAATGGTTCCTAAGTTGGACGTAGAAACAATCAACTCTTATGAAATAGGATACAAAGGAAAACTGTCAGACAAACTATTTATTGACACCAATGCCTATTACAACGTATCTGATAATTTTATTGGACCATTGGTTAACGTTGCCGCTAGCAGCCCTGTAACACATGTTGGAAGTACGCCTATTGGAGAACTTGTTCCAGGCTTAGACGGTGGTCTTATATTATCCTATTTAAACTTTGGTCATGTGGATACGTACGGATTTGACGCTGGATTTAATTATTATTTTAATGATAGCTTTAGAGGTGTATTTAACTATTCTTACTTTGGTCGTACACTCGATTTGGATGATATGGCCAATGACGGAAATTTAGATGGCGTTGTGTTAGAAAGTGAATTGCCTATCAATACGCCAAACAATAAATTTAGTTTAGGACTTCACTACAATAAAGGGAAGTTTTATGCTGCTGCTTATGGTAGATATGTACAAAAATATGACTTCTTCTCAGGGATCAATGTTGCTGCAAAAACACAAGATCAGAATGGTGATGGGGTAAATGACATTGTTGAAAATTCACGTGTTGGAAGAACTTGGAACTACGGACAATTAGGAGGTTTCACGGTAGATGCGAATGCAGGTTATTATTTTAATGACAACTTATCTTTAGGAGTTAACATTACCAACCTATTCAACGCAGAAATCAGAGAATTTGTGGCATCACCAGCGATCAGCACGTTGATTTCTTTTGAATTGAAGTACAACATCAATTTCTTTAAAAAATAATATATCACGAACCAATTAAGTTTCTATACCATGTCAAAAATACATGTTAATGATATCGAACTTGATTATGAAGATTATGGCAGCGGAAAAGTGCTGTTAATGCTTCATGGTTTGGGGTCAACAAAAAAAGATTGGGACTTACAAGTCCCTTTCTTTTCTAAAAGATATCGCGTAATTACTTTAGATTTAAGAGGTCATGGCGAATCATCAAAACCGTCAGACGCTTATGGCGTCGAGTTGATGACCGAAGATGTCAAGACTTTTTTAGATCAATTAAAAATCAAGAAAGCAACATTGATCGGTTTTTCAATGGGTGGTGCCGTAGCTTTTCAAATGGCGTCGAGCTATCCCGAATATACCGATAACTTAGTGATTGTCAACAGTGGTCCAGATTTCAATGATATGGGCGCTATTGGCAAGGAACTTTTAAATAACAGGACCGAATTTTTGGAAACCAAAGGTTTGGAACCATTAGCCAAGGAAATTTCATTTAATATGTTTCCTGAAGAACATCAATTAGATTTAAGAGATGCTTTTGAAGAACGATGTAAAAATAATGATTACAATGCCTATTACAAATCGTTCGTCACCTTAATGGCTTGGGGATTGGGAGATGAACTTGAAAACATAAAAGCAAGAACCCTAGTGGTGGCATCAGATATGGATTATACGCCTATTGCTTTTAAACAAGATTATGTGGAGAGGATGCCAAATGCAAGTTTATGTGTCATAGAAGACTCCCGTCATGGCGTTGTTATCGATCAACCAGACGCCTTTAATATCGCACTCGAAAAATTTTTAGAAGATGAATAAAACCGTTCTCATTACAGGAAGTACCAGCGGCATAGGATTGGCAATTGCCAAACAGTTTGCGAAGGAAGGCTATAATATTATGTTTCATGGGTTGGAATCCAATGGCGACGCGATTGCCAAGGAAGTAGGAGAAGAGCACAAAGTGAAAGTAGCTTTTTCTAAAGCTAACTTATTGAAATCTGAGGCTGTTGAAGGCTTAGTTGCAGAAACGATTGCAACTTTTGGTGAACTTCACGTCTTAGTCAATAACGCAGGTATTCAATTTGTGTCACCCATAGAAGATTTTCCAAATGAGAAGTACGAAAACATCATCGCCATCAACATGAATGCGGTTTTTTACGCATCAAAAGTAGCTTGGCACCAGATGAAAAAACAGAACTTTGGACGTATCATCAATATTTCGTCCGTTCATGGCCTGCGGGCTTCCGAATTCAAATCGGCTTATGTAACGGCAAAACATGGCGTGATAGGGATGACCAAAGTATTGGCGTTAGAAGGGGCACCGTTTAATATTACTTGTAATGCTATTTGTCCTGGCTATGTAAAAACACCATTGGTGGAAGGGCAAATAAAAGACCAAGCCAAAGCGCATCATATGACCGAAGCAGAAGTGGTAGAAAAAGTAATGCTTGCAAAACAAGCGGTAAAACAATTTGTTCCAGTACAAGCCATTGCGGATATGGCGTTATTATTGGCAAAAGATACCTCAACAACCCTTACAGGCACATCGTTTGCTTTAGATGGTGGTTGGAGTGCACAGTAAATGATTAAGTCATTTTAAGCTTAAGATTAATATTTGAATTTTTTGATAGAAACTCCCCGATGGCTAAGCATCGGGGGTTTTTCGTTTAATATCCAAAATCTTTATTTCTTCTCCTCGGTCATTGAGCCTGCCTGCCTTGAGCTTGTCGAAATGGTCGAAATGAAGGAGGTCTGCCTCTGAAAAGAAGTAGAAGACGAGGTGGTTTATATATTTATGGATAAATAGTATTAATGATTTTTTTTTGAAACTGAGAGGATGTTTAATTTACAACCCTTCCGTCATTAAGCTCTATTTTGAGCTTAAAGACAACTTCTCTTGAAGCAGGGAAGGAATTTTTTTGACTTGGCAACGTTTAGAACATGGCTACAAACCCAACTTCCCTTTATTTATACCAACAAACTTTCTAAGAGTTTTAATATCAAGTCATTGTTACGTATCTTAAACTGGAATCCAAACATTTTCTTAGGAGAGTGCTTCAATTTATTTTATTAACAATGGAAAAATATTCTACAGATTTAACTCTCAAAGACTATGAACATTTAAAAGAATGTTTAGCTCTAGCTCGAGAAGCGCTTCTTGCTGGTGACTCACCTTTTGGGTCCATTTTAGTCAATGGTAATAATGAAATTATTGCCAGAGCGCGTAATAAGGTCAACACGGTTAATATACTTTCTCATCCAGAAATAGAACTTGCCCATTGGGCCATTGTAAACTTGAGTACCGAAGAGCGTGCACAAACAACAATGTACACCAGTGGCGAGCATTGTCCTATGTGTGCTGGAGCTCAGGCTTGGGTTGGTATTGGTCAACTTGTATTCCTAAGTTCCGCCCAGCAACTCGTAGAGTGGTTGAAGGAATTTGGTGTTAAAGATTCGCCTATTCATTTTGTTCCAAGTCGCGAAATTATTAAAGGCTGTGTTATCAAAGGACCAGGAAAAGGACAGTTGTTAGAAGCTATCAAAGCTTTGCATAAAATAAACAACAGTTGATTTTAGGAGTTTAATTAATTTATACCCCTTGCGTCTCTAAGCTCTTTATTGAATTAAAATCCATTTTCGCTCAATTTCGACAATCTCAAGGCAGGGAGAGATGCTCAATAACCAATGAGAGGAGTTTTTTATTTCGATGTTTTTTGAAAATTTAACTACTCATCTAACTTCTCCTAATTTCAAAGAAGCCGAGGTGGTTTCCTAAAATTAATAAACTATTTTCCGAAAGATAAAGAAGACGATCCCTAAAAGTGTTCCAGAGAATATTAAATCTGTCTTGGTCCATAAACTTCATCTCAGCATATTCTTGTCTAGGACATTTTGTATATTGAACCAAATCTAATGCTATGAAAAAGTTAGTTGTGCTTATGATATGCTGCTTTTCCGCCAGTTCTTTTTCCCAAAATGAAGAGATTATTGGTTCCTATTACATGAGTAGCGGAAATCCTGAAGGTGGCACAACCCTCTACATCATGCCAAATAACACTTTTGTTGTTGGGTATTTTGGAGGTTTGCAAAAAGGCACTTGGGAATTTAAAGAGGACGCTTACCATTTCACATATCATAAGGAGCCTAAAATCGTGCTCTACGGACGTCATAATCCAAGTTTAAAAGATTCTGTTTCTGTAAATATGTCCGTGGACAGCAATGGCGAATTCGCCGTACGTTTTAATCCTGAAGAAAACATACCGTTTACGCCTATTTTTAACAGAGACGCCAATTGCATGGACTATCCATATATCTATAAACAGAAAGAAGTGTTGCACACTTTAGAAGTTCACCTACCAGATTTGCGTTATTATTATGAAGAGACGTTGTCAGACCTATCAGAAATTTACCGTTTCAAGAGTCATAAAGGTTTTAATGAATTTATCCTAACGGGGCTTTCTACGGAATATTCCGCAGGAGGAGCCTTTCAAGCCACTTATGGTAATGGTATTTTATCGCTCAACAACGGGGAAGATAATTTGAAAAAAAACGGCAGTTATGAAGATTTTGATGAAGAAACACTTGGTTTTATAACGCAACATACTGAAATGGAAATTTTTCCAGAACTCTTGGAATATGGCAATGAGTTTTTTCCATATTACGAAAATCCTACGCAAACTGACATCAAGCCGTTTACACGGATTGACGTCGAGTCTTTAGCTTCAAAAAACATCAAATTTTCAGAAAAGAGTCTTTTTATCGCTACCTGTGAGAATAGAAACTGATTTCAGCTTTTTTATGGCTGATTTGCAACAAAACCAATATAAACATAGATGATCTCTGTAATGAAATAACATTTTTAGAAATATAAAGCAGCAACTTTTTTTTAAAAACTATATTTTAATGCTTACAGCAGAATTTATAAAATTAAAAATCAGGAAACCATGAATGTATCATTAAAATATCTGCCTAAAACGTTTTATTTCACTGCAATAAGAAACGTTATAAGATTTTACTATGGATTATTTGTTATAAATTCGTTAGCAATAAATGGATCTAAAACTATTCACTATGGAAATCACTGACTATATTCTCATTATTTTAAAAGTAATCGTTGGCTTAAGCATTTTAAATGTGTGGTTGGTTCAACCAACAAAAGCTACAAAATGGAGGGGAGGTAATGCTAAAACCCTGATTGAAGAATTCGAAGTATATGGTCTCTCTAAGACAGTATGTTATGTTATAGGATTTTTGAAAGTCAGTTTAGCTTTAATCTTGCTGGCTTCCATAAAATTTGAAAATTTAACTTTAATAGGAAGTATTGGGTTAGCCGTTTTATTGTTAGGATCTGTGATCATGCATATTAAAGTGAAGGATGAACTATTCAAATCGTTCCCTGCGCTTTTATTCATAGTGATGAATCTTGTCATTATTTTTTTACACCGCTAGAAATATTTAGAAAATGTTTCAAATGCTATAAATAAATTAATTGCGGCAAAAGTAATTGCAGGAGAAGATTTAAGGATATTATCTTTAATTTTTACGCGAACTATAAATCCGGCAAGCATTAATAAGCCTAGGTCAATGGCGCTTAATAGCAATATTATAGGAGAAAAGTAAAGCCCAATTAAGAGGCCAAAAGCACCTAATAGTTGTAATACACCTGTTGATTTTCTGAATTTTGGAAGTCCGTACCTGATAAATTCTGAAACAATAAACTCAGAATAAAAGCAGCTGATCCCGAAGTAGAAAAACGCCAAACTGGAAAGCCAAGTTAATACAGTGAGTAATTCCAAGATTTTTATGTAAAGATAAGTAATTCTGCTCTGCTACTCTTTACTGTGTGGTGTTAGATTTTCAAGTAATATGATGTTTTTTGTTCTGAAATAATAATGAGATTATTAGTTTTTCAACGTAGTTAAAATCCTAACTTTTCCTTCTTGTTCATTGAGCTTGCGTGCCTTGAGTTGGTCGAAATGGTCGAAATGAAGGAGGAGTGTGTTCTGATTCAGAGTAGACGCAGAAGAGCTGTCTGCCGACAGGAAGGTGAGGTGGTTTTTAAATTTTTGATTGATAAATATTATGAATAGCTTTTTTATAAATTGAGAGGCTTTTAGTTTACTACCCTTCCGCCTTTAAGCTATATTCTGAGCTTAAATCCACCTTCCCTAGAAATAAGGGAAGGAATGTTTTGATTTGACTGTATATAAAAATAAAGCTTTGAATTAGCTGTATTTCAACTGGCTAAATACAACTCAAACACTCTTCGCGGAACTTTGTGCGCAACTTCTAAGACACAGCTTCTAATAACCTTTAAGTTATTGACAACATCATTAAAACCCAAGCCAAAACCAAGCTTCAAAAATCAACAATCGTTAATCCTCAATCATTAATCGAAATCCTCAACCTTAATCTAACAAAGGCCTTAGCGTTTCCCAAACCGTCTCCGCCAAAATCTTATGGCCTTCCA
>JBDTKP010000070.1:0-3946 GCA_039935255.1 Gelidibacter sp.
TTTACTTTATCTGGCTCATGTTCATCCAAAATAGCAGCACCCATCGCATAACGGAACCCGTTACAGGTATTGATAACACCGTGATAAATCATCAACCAACCTTCATCGGTCAAAATCGGAATCGGACCTGCGCCAATTTTAGTGCATTGCCAAGCACTGTCTTCAAAAGGCGTGGTTTTCATCACACAACGGTGCTCGCCCCAATATTTCATATCTGGACTGTAGCTGATGTAGATATCCCCAAAAGGCGTGTGACCGTTATCACTTGGACGGCTCAACATTGCATATTTTCCGTTTATTTTCTGTGGAAACAACACGCCATTTCTATTAAACGGTAAGAAGGCGTTTTCACACTGGAAAAACTCTTTAAAATCGTAAGTGTAAGCAATTCCAATCGTTGGTCCGTGGTAACCGTTACACCACGTAATCCAATAACGATCTTCAATCCAAACAACGCGCGGATCGTATTTATAATCGGACTCAATCATTTCGGTGTTGCCCGCCTGCATAACAATCGGGTCGTGATTGATCTCCCAATCGATCCCATTTTTACTAAAACCAGCAAAAATATTCATTTGCACGGCTTTGTTATCGCATCTAAAAACACCCGCAAAACCACCTTCAAATGGCACTACGGCACTATTAAAAATACTGTTCGATGACGGAATATCATACCTGTTGATCACAGGATTCTTAGAATATCTCCAAACTACATCATTGCAACCTTCCGGTTTATCTTGCCAAGGAATTGTACTCATATTTTTTTTGTTTTTTTGTTTCAAGTTTCTGGTTTCAAGTTTCTGGCTGCTGTTTTCCAAATCGATAAAACTTAATACTTTTTCCTATTCTATATGCTAATATTTATTTTATTTGTTCTTTGCTCTTGATACTTTGTACTTCATACTATCAGCCTAATTCGGAATCCTCCTAACCTTGTCTAACCACGTAAATTTCAAAATAATGGTGGTTATCAAAAATACGCCTAAAGAAATAAATGCTTTGGGATAATCACGGATAATAAAGTAGATCGGTAACACAATCATACTCGATTGCCAAACGATACCAATCACACAATTAAGCATGTCTGACCAAAATTCTGAATTCTTTTCAATAGGATAGTTTTCTTTCTTTAATTCATTTAAAACCGGCTTCCAAAAACCCCATGGGTGCACGTTGGAATAGAATGACTTTAATACTTTCATATCCGTCGGTTGACTCAAATAAGTTCCTAAGAAAGAACCTAAAAGTGAGACCCCAAATATTAATGGAAATAAGTATATCGCCGACACATGAGATAAATCATAAAGGACAGTGCCTTCTGTGAAATGCGCTTTATTCTGATCTAATAAAAACTGCAAGCTGGCGATGATTAAACCAGACAACATGCCCCAGAAATAGCCCCAACCATTAAATCGCCACCAGATCCATTTTAGGAAGTTGGCCGCCACATAACCACCAAATAACGAGCTGGTAATCCATAAGGTTAATGAGTTGATGGAATCCGCAAAGAAACCCATGAACACGCCCAAGGCCACTACCGCAAAAGAGGCCATATGACTTGCTTTTATGTAATGTTTATCAGTAGCTTCTGGTTTAAAATATTTTTTATAAATATCATTGACGATATAAGCAGGACCCGCATTTACGAAAGCAGAGAATGTGGACATAAAAGCCGCTAACAAACCAGCCAAAAGCAATCCTTTAATTCCGACAGGCACATGGAAATTAATGACTTGAGGTAATAAAATCTCTAAATCGCCTCCGGTAAGGGTTGGGTCTGCAGCCATCGCTGGTGCTAATACGACCAAAGCAATAACCACGATGCCTCCAATTAACAAATAGCGAGGGATGAACAAAATCAAGTTCGTAAAACCAGCCATATATGCTGCTTCTTTAACCGTTTTGGTCGAAAGAATACGTTGCATATCAAAACTTGGGGTGGGCCCTGCAATACTTGCGAAAAAACCTTTAAAAATGCTCATGCCGATCAAGGCGCCGAACATTTTATAACCTTCGGAATCAATCAAGTCATTAAATGCTTGATATTGTGAATCCCAATGGGTATCCAATTCCCATCCAAAAAACACGTTTTTCCATTCTGCTGAAATGACACTTGTAATTTCCACATCGGTAAAAGCAAAGAACGAATAGGCGGCAACCAAGATTCCTGCAATAACCATAATACCGTACTGCAAAACCTCTGTGGCTACGACGGAGAACATTCCGCCTTTGATGGTATAAATAGTAGTGAGAAAAATTATAATCAGAGCATAGGATTGTTCTGATGTAAAGATTTCAGAAGCTCCTACAGTCAGCGCTAAATCCCAAGGCAAGATAACGGTCAAGAATTTACCAACACCTTCAAAGAAATAGGCGATAAAACCAATGGCAGCAACTACTGCAAACAGCGCCACAATTTTGTGGGAGGCTCTTCCTGCCTTATCATCACCAAAGCGTGTCAAAATCCATTCTGAACCTGTCATAATATTGGAACGCCTGATCCAGACCGCTAAAAACATCATGATGAAAATTTGGTTCCATATTGGCCATAGCCACATGAGCATAAAGCTTTTTGCGCCATAAAGAAAAAGCCAACCTACCATTAAGGCCGTTCCAGAAATATCAAACATTCCCGAACCATTACTCAATCCTAAATAATACCATTTTATAGTTTTACCTCCCAAAAAGTAGGAGTCCAAGCCTTTGGATGCCCTTTTGGAAATCCAAATCCCTACGCCCAGTGTCAAAATAACGTAGACGGCTATAATTGAAATATCAATAATCTCCATCTACGATTAGTTGTTGGTTGTGGACTTTGGACTGCTTAATACGCCCCATTTTTTGTTCGGTTGATTTCCCATAACAAAATGCAAAGTGCCGCCTTCTAAAATATCTTGATGCGAAATGGATGTTTTACTAAACACTGCTCCATTTAAAGTTGCCGATTGGATATAGAAATTCTTATCTGAAACATTTTCAGCTTCAATAACAAAGGCTTTACCGTTAGGAAGATTAATCGTTGATTTCTCAAAAATTGGCGTTCCAATCTCGTAGTCTCCAGATGCTGGATTCATAGGATATAATCCCACAGAACTCAACACGTACCAAGCACTCATTTGTCCGCAGTCCTCGTTCCCACTTAATCCATTTGGGGTGGTATTGTATTGCGTATCCATAATGTGGCGTGCCCAATATTGTGTTCGCCATGGTTGGTCGGCATGGTTGAACATGTAAGCAATATGATGGCTCGGCTCATTACCATGTGCATATTGACCGATAAGTCCGGTAATATCTGCAGAAACATTATCTCCCGTAATTTCAGAACTCTCTGTAAACAATTGCTCCAAACGGCTTGCAAACAATTCACCACTACCGTGAAGGCTAATAAAATCGTCAACAGCTTGCGGTACAAACCAACTGTGTTGCCAAGCGTTACCTTCCGTATAATCCGTTTGTTCTCTATGGTTAGAATGTTTGGCATCAAAAGGTTCGTTCCATGATTTGCCGTCCACTGATTTTCCACGCATGAAACCGGTTTCCTTATCAAACAAATATTGATATGCTTTTGATCGGTTTAAGAAAAATCGGTACTCTTCTTCTTTACCTAATGCTTTTGCCATTTCTGCAACGCACCAATCGTCATAAGCATATTCTAAAGTGATTGTCACAGATTCATCCAGCAAACTATAAGGAATATACCCGTATTTTTTATAATGATCCAATCCGCGTTCATCCTGCATCATAGTAGTTTTCATGGCATCAAAGGCTCTTTCAGCATCAAAACCGCGAATTCCTTTTTTATAGGCTTCAACAATTACAGGAATGGAATGATAACCTGTCATGGTATTGGTTTCATTGCCGTATAAAGTCCAAACAGGTAAGATTTCTTTGACTTCATAATATGCCAACATGGAGTTGATCATATCCGAAACCCTGTCAGGAGCAA
>JBDTKP010000071.1:0-11026 GCA_039935255.1 Gelidibacter sp.
GTGGACCTTGTGTGGGTCAACGGTGACAACTTCAAGACCGGACAACAGGCGTCGCTGTGGCGCTGCGCGTGGTCGGGGTCCTTGCCGAACATGAAATACACCGCCCCGAACGACCCCCTGCTGACCAGTGACTTCGGCACCCCTGTCAACGGGTGCGAGGCCCGCCTTGAGTACAGAAAAAAAAGTCGAAACGTAAGTTTCGACTTTTTTATTTTCTATAAATTCCAAAAAAAGACCCAACTCTTAGTTAGGTCTTCTCATATCAATCAACTAAGCTCTTGAGTTAGTTATCGTCGCCAACCACTTCCTTTGCAGCGCTGTCAACAGCTTTGCCTGCTTCTTTGACTTCTTTGGCAGCATTGTCAATAGCTCTTCCAGCTTTTTCCAAAGCGCCCTCTCTTTTCTTAGGAGTATCGTCGGCCTTTTTCTCAATAATGATAACACTTGGCTCATCCGTTTTCTTTTCTTCTTCTCTGCAAGATGTAAATGAAAAACCGAATGCAATAACCAATGCGGAACTTAAAAATAATTTTTTCATTAGGATTTTTTTAGTGTTAATTATGAGTGTAAATCTATGAAACTTCACTCTCCTTCTGTCTCAAACTGAAGTATTCTTTTAAAAGCCAGCAGGGTTTTTATATTACTCACGTAAATACGCCATAATTTGGAGTACAGCGCCTTTATTTTTTGTTATAAAAGAAGCGTTCAAATGGCCTAAGTGGTTTATTTTTGATGGGGTTGCTATCAACTCATCAAGGTTTTTTTCAAGTTCCTTTCTGTTTTTGATAGTAATGACTCCACCGTTATCTATCATTTGATAAGCTTCGGGAAATTTCTTATAGTTATTTCCTATAATTATTGGTACTCCAAAAACTGCAGGTTCCAAAATATTATGAAGTCCAGTTTGACCCATGGCACCTCCCACATAGGCAATGTCAGCATAGTTATAAATTTTGCTTAAAATTCCAATGGTGTCCACCACAAAAACATCAAATGCTGAGAGGTCTTTATTGTCTTTTTCAGTAAACAAAACGGTCTTTCTCTGAAGTTGATTAACGAAATGCTCAATTTGATTGGTTTTGATATTATGCGGAGCGATAATAAATTTGACCTCTTTCGATGGTATTAAATTCATATACTTTATAAACAAAGCCTCATCTTCCGGCCATGAGCTTCCCACAACTACACATGTTTTTCCATCTTTAAATTGCTCAATAAATGGCAATGTGTTGTCTTGCAGCAATTGGTCAGAAACTCGATCATAACGGGTATCTCCAGCAACGGTCACATTGTTGAAATCAATCGATTTCAATAATTTTTTTGAATTTTCATTCTGAACAAAAATATGCTCAAAAGCATTGAGAGCGGTACGCATCATGGCGCCATAAAATTTAAAATAGGATTGCCCTTTTCTGAAAGCTGCTGAGATTAAAACCGCTTTTAAGTCTCGTTTTTTCAATTCAATTAGATAACTGGGCCAAATGTCATACTTCACAAATATGGTCAACTTTGGATTGACAAGTTTTATAAAACGTTTCGCATTGGCTTTTGTATCCATAGGAAGATAGACGACAATATCCGCAACTTCCGTGTTTTTACGGATCTCATAGCCAGATGGAGAAAAGAATGTCAATACAATTTTATGATTGGGATGGTCCCTTCTAAGGTGTTTAAAAATGGGAAGTCCTTGCTCGTATTCTCCTAAAGAAGCACAATGAAACCAAAAGGTTCGATCGTTGGCGGATACGTTTTCTTTTAGAATGATCATGGTCTTTGAGCGTCCTTCCACGCCCATTTTAATCTTTTCGTTAAAAAGACTTAGAATTTTAAGTAAAAATTCGACGCTATATACGGCTATGTTGTAGAGTACTGTCAAGAAGAATTATTTGTGCTAAAATACATTTCTTTCTATTAGGTAGCTTTAAAAATGCCGTGGAATTTTGGTCCAACCCCTGTATAATAAACGAATTCCTGGATCTAAAAACAAATTAAACCTTTAGGAATGATTGGTATAAGAAGTGCAATTCCTTAAATTTGCTACTTAATTAAGCCTAGAGGTTTTAAACTATCAATTCTACCTATAAAGAGATGAAAAAAATACAAATGGTTGATCTTAAGGGTCAATATCAAAAAATTAAGGATGTTGTTGATGCGTCTATTGCTGAAGTTCTTGACACTACTGCTTATATCAACGGGCCACAAGTACATCAGTTTCAGAAAAATTTAGAAAATTATCTGGATGTAAAACATGTTATTCCTTGTGCGAATGGAACAGATGCTTTACAAATAGCCATGATGGGCTTAGATTTAAAGCCAGGCGATGAGGTTATCACTGCTGATTTTACATTTGCCGCGACCGTGGAGGTCATTGCGCTATTACAATTAACTCCTGTTTTGGTTGATGTAGATCCTAAAACTTTTAACATTGATGTGGAGGCGATAAAGAAAGCAATTACGCCCAAAACAAAGGCTATTGTTCCAGTGCATTTGTTTGGTCAGTGTGCCAATATGGAAGCGATTATGGAAATTGCCACAGCGCACAATCTTTTTGTTATTGAAGATAATGCGCAGGCTATAGGAGCAACATATACCTATAGCGATGGCAAAAAAGCTAAAATTGGCACTATTGGACATGTAGCTTCTACCTCATTTTTTCCTTCTAAAAACTTAGGCTGTTATGGGGATGGTGGTGCTATTTTTACAAATGATGATGACTTAGCACATAAATTAAGAGGCATTGTAAATCACGGGATGTATGAGCGTTATCATCATGATGTGGTGGGCGTCAATTCGCGATTAGACTCAATCCAGGCGGCTGTTTTGGATACGAAGTTAAATCACTTAGACACTTATAATGCAGCGCGGTTGAAAGCTGCAAATGCTTACGATAAAGCATTTGAAGGTCATGAGCATATTGTCACACCTTTTAGAGAGGGCAGTGAAGATAATCATGTGTTCCATCAATACACCTTAAAGGTAAAAGATATCAATCGGGATGCTCTGGTAAAACATTTGAATGAGCAAGGGATTCCTTGTGGTGTTTATTATCCTATTCCACTCCATCTTCAAAAAGCGTACAAAGATTCCAGATATCAGGAAGCAGATTTTCCAGTGACTAATCAATTGGTAAAAGAAGTTATTTCTTTACCCATGCATACTGAATTAGATGCTGAGCAAATTGAATTTATTACATCTACCATTATTAATTTTATAAATGATACACTATAGATGAAAAAGGTTTTAGTTACAGGCGGATTAGGTTTTATCGGTTCACATACCGTTGTAGAGCTGCAGGAAAAAGGTTATGAAGTGGTCATTATAGACGATCTTTCAAATTCCTCGATAGATGTTTTAGCAGGAATAACAGCTATTACTGGTACAACTCCAATTTTCGAGAAATTAGATTTAAAAGAAAAATCAAAGGTAGAATCCTTTTTTGAAAAACATCAAGATATTGTTGGGGTAATCCATTTTGCCGCAAGTAAAGCAGTAGGGGAGAGTGTTGAAAAGCCTTTGCTATACTATGAAAATAATATTAACACCTTGGTATATGTGCTAAAATCACTGTTACGATTACCAACTCAAAATTTTATTTTTAGTTCTTCATGTACTGTTTATGGGCAAGCGGATCAAATGCCAATAACAGAATCAGCTCCAATTAAGTTAGCAGAATCGCCATATGGTAATACCAAACAAATTGGAGAGGAAATTATTAGTGATACGTGTAAGGTGAATGACAATTTGAATGCCATCGCGCTTCGTTATTTTAATCCGATAGGCGCTCATAGCAGTATAAAAATCGGGGAATTACCAATCGGGGTGCCTCAGAATTTAATTCCTTTTATTACACAAACAGCAGCAGGATTGCGCAAGGAGCTTTCGGTTTTTGGAAATGATTACCCAACTTCAGATGGGACTTGTGTAAGAGACTATATTCATGTGGTCGACTTGGCGAAGGCCCATGTGGTGGCACTCGAGAGATTAGTAGGGAAAAGGAACGCTTCAAACTATGAAACCTTTAATGTGGGCACGGGAACAGGAAGTACCGTCTTGGAAGTTATTCAATCTTTTGAAAAAGTATCAGGGGAAGCGTTAAATTACAAGTTTGCACCAAGACGTGGAGGTGATGTCATACAAGCCTTTGCAGATACTACTAAAGCGAACATTGAATTAGGGTGGAAAGCTGAAACCAATTTAGATGATGCTTTACTATCTGCTTGGAAATGGGAAAAGCATATTAGAAATATCTAAAATATTAATATTAGAAAGCGCTTTTGTTTTATAACGTTTTATTCTAATTTCAAAAAAGGCCAAAATGCAGATGTGTATTTTGGCCTTTTTTTTATACGACAATGATGGACTTTTTTTAGTGCATATTATTGAAAAACAGGATTATCTAATTGAACATATAAATACAGAAAACGATGTTATATTTATAATGAAAGCGCGTAAGATATTTGAATAAAAGTAGTTTTTCGTGTTCAGTATCTCTTAATCATATGATGCTTCAGTTGTTAATATGACAAAGAAAACGCATAATAGTTATGGGTTTCATAATTAAGGTGTTGATTAGCATGGTTTTAACTCTAATGGCTTGGATGTTTGTTGTAGAATTTGTTTCTTTGTAGTTCATGATGACTAGAAATAATCAAAATGCACTTAGCGAATTTCAGTTATAAGTTAGAAATTAGAGCGGTGAATTAATTTGATTATAAAAATAAATAGAAAAGGACAAAATGAAATTGATAAGCATTAAAAGAGAAACAAAACCAGAAGAACGTTACACACCAAAGATGGGTTCTATGATGACAAAAGTAACCTACATTAAAAAGCAGTTTTTAAGTATCCCTTACAAAACGCTTCATAAATATAGAGAAACCTATTACGGTGAAGTTAAGGATTGTGTAGATTGCAACTTAGCAAGATAAAGTACCCTTAGAATATAAAAAAGCCTCAAATTATTGAGGCTTTTTTTATTGTTATGCGTTTACTTTCTCGAGTTTTTTCTGTTTAAAACTAGCAATGACTAATAAGATCATACCGAAAGATACAGACATATCAGCCAGGTTAAAAATGCCTGTTCTAAATATTCCACCTAAGTCGATATGAAAGAAATCAGTCACAGAGCCATACATAAACCGGTCAAATACATTGGCGATACCACCACCAACAATACAGCAAAATCCAATAAGGCTCAAGCGATCTAAAGTTTTATTGGTTATGATATAATACACCACGCCACCCAAAACAATTACCGGTAATATTAATAATAATAGCCACTTTAAAGTAGGGCTCAAATCACTCCCCATGCCTAAAAACGCACCTGAGTTTTCAACCTTGGTCATGATAAAAACGTCCCCAATAAGCTGAATAATTTCATTTTGAGCTATTTTGGCTCGTACTATAAATTTTGAAATTTGATCTATGGCAATATTGGCAACAATCAATAAGACAATGCTTAATGTTCTAGATAGTTTCATTAGTTATAAATTAGATGTAAATGTTGCCGCGGCTGTTTGGGCTTCTCTGTTTATTTTTTTTACCAGTCCTTGAAGTACATTTCCAGGGCCAACTTCTGTAAACAACGTTGCTCCATCTGTGATCATTTGTTGTACAGATTGTGTCCAGCGTACGGGTGCTGTCAATTGTGAAATTAAGTTGACTTTAATCTCATTTTGGTTGCGTATTGCACTTGCCGTCACATTCTGATAGATTGGGCAATTCGGTTTGCTGAAATGTGTGTTTTCAATTGCTGCAGCCAGCTGCTCACGTGCAGGTTCCATCAAAGGTGAGTGGAAAGCACCACCAACCGGTAATACTAGAGCACGTTTTGCTCCAGCTTCTTTCATGGCTTCACAAGCACGATTAATTGCATTGAGATCACCAGAAATGACCAATTGACCAGGGCAATTGTAATTTGCAGCCACAACAATTCCTTCCGTTTTAGCACAAATCTGTTCCACAATGGCATCCTCTAAACCTAAAACAGCGGCCATGGTACTTGGTTGTAACTCACAAGCTTTTTGCATAGCTAAAGCACGTTGTGAAACTAATTTTAAGCCGTCTTCAAAGGATAAAGTGCCATTAGCTACTAATGCTGAAAACTCCCCTAAAGAATGCCCCGCTACCATATCTGGTTTAAATTGATCCCCCAGTGTTTTTGCTAAAATTACAGAATGTAAAAAAACAGCAGGTTGCGTCACTTTAGTTTGTTTAAGGTCTTCGGCAGAACCTTCAAACATGATATCAGTTATCGAAAAACCGAGTATGGCATTGGCTTTTTCAAAAAGTTTTTGAGCTATCGATGATTTTTCGTAAAGATCCAGTCCCATTCCTGTAAATTGGGCACCTTGACCAGGAAATATATATGCGTTCATTATTTGTCAATTTTTAGAAGTGCAAAAATAGGAATTATTTTTTTAGATAAGACTGCGGTCTTAGGAGATGGGGATATCTTTAGAATAAAGTGTGGTTATATGAGGAAATGTCTAATCGTTATTAATCGATTTTATAATCCTTGCAGGATTGCCAGCCACAAATACATCAGCAGGAAAACTTTTTGTTACTACAGAACCTGCGCCAATAACTACATTATCACCAATAGTCACTCCAGGGCAAATGGTTGCATTGCCACCAATCCAAACATTAGTTCCTATGGTAATCGGTTTAGCAAATTCCAAACCATTATTCCGTGTTTTATATTCTAAAGGATGAGTGGCCGTGTAAATTTGAACATTGGGACCAAACATGGTATTGTCGCCTATCTTGACCAAGCTCACATCTAGAATGCAACAATTAAAGTTCATATAGACATTATCTCCCAATTCAATATTATAGCCATAATCACAATAAAAAGGCGGTTCTATATACAGGTTTTTGGGTTGCTGATCAAACAGTTCTTCAAGGAGCACTTTTCTTTTATCAACGTCATCTGGATGTGTAGCGTTATACTTTCCAAATGCAATTCGGGCTTGTTGACGGTATTTAACCAATTCTGAATCTGACGGAGCGTACATCTCGCCAGCAATCATTTTTTCTTTTTCAGTCATTTTTGGTCGTTAAGTTGTTAAGGTGTGAGTTGTGAAGTCGTGAGGTGTTTAGTTGTGTTAGCACTTCAACTTCATTTTCGATTTCAAGTTCATTTTCTTTTCTCTAATTTCTAACCTCTATCCTCTAAAAACCACACGCCGATTCTGCACATCTTTCGCCGTCTATAGCGGCAGACACGATACCTCCTGCATAACCAGGGCCTTCTCCACACGGATAAAGATTTGAAATTTGCGGATGTTCCAAACGCTCATTTCTAGGAATGCTAATAGGCGAGGACGTGCGCGATTCAACACCCACAACATTGGCTTCTTCCGTATAATAGCCTTTCATTTTTTCTCCAAAAATTTTAAATCCATTACGCAAACTGGTACCAATCAATTTGGGTAATAACGAATGTAATGGTACTGAGTTTAATCCGGGCTGGTAGGAGCTAGGGTTGAGGTTGGTTGAGAGTCTGCCTTCCACAAAATCTGTCAAGCGTTGTGCAGGTGCCACTTGACTTCGACCACCAGATGTAAAAGCCAGACGCTCTAAATCTTTTTGGTATTCTAACGCTTTTAAAACGCCAAAATGCTCGTATTTGAATAAATCCTTATCAACATTGACTTCAACAACGATGCCTGAGTTTGCAAAGGGGTTATTCCGTTTGGAAGGCGACATGCCGTTCACGACCACTTCGCCATTTGCGGTGGCTGCAGGAACAATAAAGCCACCAGGACACATGCAAAATGAATACACTCCTCTACCATTTACTTGTTCCACTAAAGTATAGGACGCCGCAGGTAGTAAGCTGTCACGATCACCGCTGCAACTGTATTGGATGGAATCAATGATATGCTGTGGATGTTCTACGCGAACGCCCATGGCATACGATTTTGCCTCCATGGCAATATTTTTATCATGCAGCAGATAAAAAATATCTCTGGCCGAATGTCCCATGGCTAATATGACACGATCAACTTCTAGCTCTTCTCCGTTTTGAAGTTGAAGTGTTTCAATTTTATTATTCTTTATTTTGAAATCGGTAACTCGGGTGTCGAAATGTATTTCTCCGCCATATTGCAGGATGGTTTCACGAACATTCTCAACCACTTTTGGCAGTTTGTTGGTGCCTATGTGCGGATGAGCATCCACCAATATCTGATCTGTCGCACCATGAAATACGAGGTTTTCAAAAATACGACGCACATCACCACGCTTTAAACTTCTCGTATATAATTTCCCATCGCTATAGGTTCCCGCGCCGCCTTCACCAAAACAATAGTTGGAATCTTCATTTACAACATGATCCCGGTTGATGGCTTTCAAATCCCGCCGCCTTTCTTGTACGTTCTTACCGCGTTCCAAAACAATCGGCTTAAATCCCAATTCTATACAACGCAGTGCCGCATACATTCCTGCAGGACCAAAACCAATAATATGAATGGGTTTTCCTTTAGAGACATCTTTATAGTCAAAATGATAGTCAGAGGTTTCGGGAACGGGTTCATTGATGTAAACCGCTATTTTATAATTGAAAATAATATCCTTTTTTCTGGCATCAATTGATTTCCTAAGTACTTTAATGCCTGATATTTTATCCATGCGAATACTAAGAAATCGCGCCGCTTTGCGTTTTAAAATATCTGGTTGTTTTTCTTCTAGGAGACTAACTCGAAGCTGAATATCTTTTATCATGGTGCAAAATTAATTAAAATGCAATTAGCATAAGATGGTCTAAAGGAAATTAAATTTTCTGAGCAAAACCTGAAAGAAAATTATCTCGATTAAGAAGTGCTTTTTTGCTCCATTTGTGAAGAAATAAACGGAATTCTCGGTGCTAGAAAATACCCAGTCAAACTTGCAAATAAAATGGGAATAAAATAAGTAAAGCCTGTTAAGGTTGCCAATAAAATCGTGGTACTCATGGGCGTTCTGGTAACACAAGCATTGATGGCTGCCATACAACTCACGATGGTTAAGGCTAAACTAATGGAAGGGATAAATTGATGAATGATCAATCCCAGTGTAGCACCACAAAAAAATAGTGGAATGATAAAACCGCCACGCCAACCAGAAGTTACGGTAATGGCAATCGCAATAATTTTAAAAAAGAGAATGGCGATGAGTATTTTTAATGAGAAATCGCTTATCAAGAGCGTGGTCAGCTGGTAATGACTAAAGTACCTTGTGATTGGCAAATAATAGGCTATAATGCCTAAAGAAATACCACCAATTAGTGTTTTTATATAAATTGGAACAATGAGTCTTTTGAAAGCCTGTTTAAAAATTTTTGTGCAAAAAATGAAAAACCAGCCAAAACAAGTGGCAATCATGGCGAAAAAGACGGCATATAAAAAATCGAACTTGCTGACCATTTCATAAGTTGGCAAATCCCAAAGCGTTCCAAGACTCAAATGCGTGATCAGGGCAAACACCAAATAACTAAAACAGCTGGCCACAAATGCAGGCATAATTGCTTTGTAATATTCAACGGCATGTTCGTGATGTAAAATTTCAAGAGCAAACAAACTACCTCCTAACGGCGCGCCAAACATGGCCGTAAAACCAGATGCCATCCCCGCAATGCTCATGGATCTTAAGTCTTCACCCTTTAATCGGAATAATTTTCCAATCCACGTCCCTGAAGATCCAATGACCTGAACTAAGGGCGCCTCTGGGCCTAAACTACCGCCTGAAGCGATACATAGTAAAGAGGATAAAATCATGGAAGGGTTGTTTTTCGGGTCGAGTTTCCCCTTGTTAAACCGAATATTATTGACAATCAAATGAATCTCTCCAGGATCACCTATAAAATGAATGATTAATCCAGCCAACAAACCAGAAACCGCCATTGTTGGAATCACTAACCACCCATCTAAATAAGCCAATTGGTGAGTGAAAAACTCTAAAACTATCCAATATAAACCAGCAATCACACCCCCAAAAAGACCCAAAAATGCCCATAACAGAAATTTTCGACTAAATAAAAAGGGGTTGAACCGGATGGGCTGATCTAGAATATTGAGATAGGTAACTAATTTACGTCTTCTTTTAAGCTTCACGAGTCAATTTTTATCTTCTTTGGTAGGTAATGAATGAGAACGAATAGTTGTGATCCGCATCTTTTTGATGAAGCCTATTTTCTGTTTCTTTCCAAACCGTACTATCTATTTTAGGGAAAAAAGTATCTCCATCAAAACTTTCGTGAATTCTTGTCAATTCTATTTTATCAGCATAGGCCATAGCCTGTTTGTAGATTTCACCACCGCCAATAATAAAAGGTTGCGTGTCATTTTTTGCGGCCTCTAAAGCGTCTGCCATAGTATGAACAACGATAACGCCAGACGGCACGGGGTAGTTTTGTTGGCGCGAAATTACAACATGTGTTCTGTTAGGAAGCGGCTTTGAAAAGCTTTCAAAAGTTTTCCTGCCCATAATCATAAAATGATGTGAGGTCAAGCTTTTAAAACGTTTTAAATCGTCACTTAAATGCCAAATGAGTTGATTGTCTTTCCCGATCACATCATTTTCGCCAGCGGCAGCGATGAGCGTCAAATTTTTATGAACGTTCGTTTTTTTTTCAGGCATTACCGTTGTTTCTAGACGTTGTGTTTTTTCAACTTCTGTCTGAAGGCTTGCGATCCTTTCTTTTTGTTTGCTTACCAGTTTACTGAGTTGTGCTTCTTCCCAGGATTTTCCCATAAATTTATGGGTAACAAACACATTGAAAAGATGAAAAAAGAAGATGAATAACCACGCTAATATTGCAAATACAAACCAGTCTAATCCTACTATTTTAGTTTGCTCACCTACGCCAATAACGGTATTTAGGATAATCAGAAAAATGGCACCGATTAAGAAAATTACAAAATGGTAGTACAAGCGTTTTTTTTGCTTGATTCTTCGTTGCGCATTTTCAATAAGTAGCAACTGTTCTCTGTCGATTTTGTCTACCAGTTTCTTTTTTCCGAACATAATATTGAAATTTTAGGTA
>JBDTKP010000072.1:0-9896 GCA_039935255.1 Gelidibacter sp.
TTCCCTACAGATCTCATCCAGAATCCATAAATAATCGGCCCTATTCTCAACAAAATCGCGATTAGAAATATCAATTATTTTAACCTTTAATTCAGTTTGGTTTTTTAGAAATTCCAAATAGCCAGAATTAATTTTTTCCAGATAGTCCTGATCAATATTCTGTTCATATTCACGACCGCGTTTTTTAATGTTTTCTTGCAAACGCCCTGTGCTTTGATACAAATACACATACAAACCTGGTTTCGAAATGTCTTTATACATTAAAAAGAAGAGCTTCCTATAAAGTCTAAATTCATCTTCTGGCAAGGTTATTTTGGAAAAAATCAATGATTTATAAATATCATAATCGCTGACCATAAAATCCTTGAATAAATCCAATTGCGATAAATCATCGCTGATTTGCTGGTAACGATCGGCCAGGAATGACATTTCTAGCGTAAACGCATAGCGCTGTGGTTCTTTATAAAATTTGGGCAAAAAAGGATTGTCAGCAAACCGTTCCAAGATTAGTTTGCCATTAAAATCATTTGAAATTTGATGTGCCAAACTTGTTTTCCCCGCTCCAATATTCCCTTCTATGGCCATATAATTATGATTCCCAAAGCCATACCTCTTCATCGGATTTTTTAACCATATATTAATTGGCTCAATCGCACTATCATCTTCACAAGCCTCCAAAAGTTGCGATACAGACTCGCCAAGCTTAGGATGCACCGCTTTTGGAGCAATATCATGTATAGGCTGCAACACAAACAGCCGCTTATGCATTTGAGGGTGTGGCGTTGTAATCAATTCAGAAGCGATGACCTCATCATCATAAAAAATGACGTCCAAATCAATGGTTCTAGACTCATAAACCCCACTCATCTGACGTGTTCGCCCAAGTTCATTTTCAATAGCCAAAAGCTTTCGCATCACTTCTTCCGCAGAAAAATGGGTGTCAATAAAAACACAGGCATTTAAAAAGTCTTCGGGAGAAGCATCGTTTTCAAAACCTAAAGCTGGCGTATTATATACCCTTGAAATAATATTAATTTTTCCAACGTCCCTAAAAATAAGGTTAACGGCATCTTGCAGATGTTTCAATCTGTCGCCTTTATTACTGCCAAGTGCAATGTAAACTTTATGAGGTCGATCCATATGTAATGCCAAAATAAAGCAAACAAAATCACTTTGTAATCTATTTTAGTTGAAAAATTATAATTTTATTTACTCAGATTTGCATCAAGTATATAGATTATTACTCTAGAATTCTGCTGGCATTGATTTTTAATCCTTGTAAAACACACCTTTCTTTTTTAAAGTAACTAATTGTCAATCTGACAAGGCATTTTTATATCTTGGTGTTTTATTAAAATAATAACATCAACCCCAATTCAATGTAAAACAAATACCCCAACAATTGCTAATGTTTTATTAAACTTTAGCAATTCATCATCTTTTAAAATATACTTTGCGTATATATACCTACTAACCACGCGGCTTTCAAAATATAAAGGCCCTAACTAAATTTTCAATGAAGAAGTTTCTAAAAATCACTGGGATCACCTTGTTAATTATCATTATCCTATTATTTGCATTGCCTTTCGTGTTTCAATCGCAGATTAAAGGAATGGTCAAAAATTTCATTAATCAAAATCTCAACGCCAATGTGGAGTTTAGTGATGTAAGTTTGAGTTTGTTCAGAAGCTTTCCGCAGGCACATGTAGAAGTGAACGATTTAGAAATCATTAATTTTGAACCTTTTAAAGACGAAACTTTCCTTACTGCAAAAAACATCAACTTCACCATGTCGGTAAAAGAGCTTTTCAAAGCAGCTGACGAAGCCATTATCATTAATTCAATCAATGTTAACGAAGCGCTGTTGACATTAAAAACCGATTCTTTTGGGAACGTTAACTATGATGTCGCAAAGGAGAGTGAATCTACTCAAGAGACTACAACGGATTCCAGCTTTTCTTTCGATATTAAAGATTATAGCATTAAAAACAGTGCCTTAGCGTATATTGACATGACCTCCAACATGCAGTTCTATATCACTGAACTGAACCATTCAGGAAAAGGAACGTTTTCTGGTGACGTAGGTGTCTTGGATACAAAATCGGAAGCAAATGTAAGCTTAACCATGGATAGCACTAATTATTTGACTAATAACCATATAAAATTAGATGCGCTGATTGACATGGATTTAGCGGCACAAAAATACACCTTCAAAGAAAATAAAGCGCTTATCAACCAATTGCCAATTGAATTTGATGGGTTTGTCCAATTGATAGAAGAAGGCCAAAATATTGATATCTCATTTAAAAACACGGGATCAACGTTTAAAGATTTCTTAGCCGTAATTCCAGCAAGCTACTCGAAAGATCTAGATAATGTGGACACCACAGGAGATTTCAAAATCAGTGGTATCGTTAAAGGTAAGATGACAGAAACTACGATTCCAACCTTGAACATCAGCATTAAATCTGACAACGCCTCATTCAAATATCCTGATTTGCCTAAACGTGTTGAGAATATTGTGATTGATACTGAGATAAAAAACGAAACAGGTAATGTTGACGACACGTATGTTGCTATCAATACTTTAAATTTTAGAATTGATAGCGATGTGTTCAAATCTTCAGCTTTAATCAAGAGTCTTACTGGAAACATGGAGGTTAGCGCGGAAGTGGACGACACTTTAAATTTGGCCAATCTGACCAAGGCATACCCTTTAGAACTCGACAATGAACTGAGTGGAATTTTAAAAGCTAACGTGAAGACATCATTTGATATGAACGCCATTGAAAGTGGCGCTTACGATCGTATTAAAGCTTCAGGAAATGCGAACATTAGTAACTTAGTCTTTACTTCTGACGCCATGAACCAGCCATTGCATATTTCCAAAGCAGATATGACCTTCAATCCTTCTACGGTGACTTTAAATAGTTTTGACGCAAAAACCGGAAAGAGTGACTTTTCAGCCACAGGAACTATTCATAATTTGATTGGTTTTATGATGAGCAAAAAAGTAAATTTAAAAGGGGACTTCAAACTGAACTCCAATACTTTGGCGCTGAGTGATTTTATGAGCGAAGAAACGGAATCAACTACGGTTGCAACTTCAAAAAAGGAAGCAACAACCACTGAAGGTTTAAAAATTCCGAAGTTTTTAGATGCCACCATCACAGCGAATGCCAACACCGTAATTTACGACAATCTTAATCTGAAAAATGTGAAAGGTGTTTTGACAATAAAAGACCAACAGGCCACTATCAATAGTTTAAGCTCAAGTATCTTTGACGGAATTTTAAATGTCTCTGGAAATGTCAACACGAAGTCGGATACCCCTTCTTTTAGCTTGAATTTAGACGCCAATAGTTTCGATATTTCTAAATCTTTCAAGGATTTAGAATTGCTCCAAAATTTGGCGCCAATTGCCAAAATCCTTCAAGGAAAACTGAATAGTAACATTAAAATTTCAGGAACTTTGGACAAAGAATTTTCTCCAAATATGAATACTATTTCTGGAACAGCTATTGCAGAATTATTGACCACCGACATTGATGAGAATGCAAGTCCGCTTTTATCAAAATTAGAAGGCGCGTTAAGTTTTATCGATTTCGGCAAGTTGGATCTGCATGATTTAAAAGCCAATTTAGAATTCGCAGATGGCAAAGTCCACGTCAAGCCCTTCAACTTAGCCTATCAAGATATAGGTATTGTAGTCTCTGGAGCTCATGGCTTCGACAAAACAATGTCTTATAATGCTGTTTTTAACGTACCAGCCAAATATTTAGGAAGTGAAATTAACCGTCTTATCGGAAAGATCAATGACAACGAGGTAAACAAAATCATGATTCCTATATCTGCAAACATTTCTGGCTCGTTCACAGATCCAAAAGTCTCTACAGACTTAACAAGTGGCGTGGGCAATTTGACCAAACAACTTATTGAAATAGAAAAGCAGAAATTGATAGGGAAAGGGACCGATAAAATCAAAGATTTAATTGGTGGTGCTCTAGGAGGGGCTACCGATAAGAATCAAACTCCCGAAACAAAAACAAAAGATTCCACCAAAATTCAATCTGCCCCGATTAAAATAGATAGCATTAAAAATAGTGGTGAAGCTATCAAGAATACGATAAAGGATCTTTTTAACAAAAAGAAGAAAAAAGACACGGCAAACTAATTGAAAACAAAAAGCAGGCAATTACTCTAAAAGTGAATGATATACATCAAATCGCGCTGAAATAACCTCAAATCTAAAAAAAATTATCGAATTATGTTAAAGTAATGTGATTTTGTTTGCTTTTGTCGTTTAAATAGTTATAATGTAGGATAACGTATTTAAAAACTGAATAGAATAGATGAGGCAATTAAAAATTACGAAGCAGGTTACTAATAGAGAATCGAAATCTCTTGACAAATACCTACAAGACATTAGTAAACTGTCATTGATTACTGCAGATGAAGAGGTAGAATTAGCACAACGAATAAGAGAAGGTGATCAAGAAGCTTTGGATAAGCTCACAACGGCCAATCTTCGTTTTGTTGTTTCTGTTGCAAAACAGTATCAAAATCAAGGCTTGACATTGCCCGATCTAATTAATGAAGGTAATGCTGGATTGGTGAAAGCAGCGAAACGTTTTGATGAAACCAGAGGTTTTAAGTTTATTTCGTATGCCGTTTGGTGGATTCGTCAAGCAATTCTTCAAGCTTTAGCCGAACAATCTCGAATAGTTAGATTACCTTTGAACAAAATTGGTTCGATCAATAAGATCAACAAAGCATTTTCATTTTTAGAGCAAGCGCACCAACGTCCGCCAAGTGCTGAAGAAATTGCTAAGGAATTGGATTTGACAGTGAAGGATGTGAAAGAATCCATGAGGAATTCTGGACGTCACGTTTCAATGGATGCCCCTTTAAAGGAAGGAGAAACATCAAGTTTATATGATGTTGTTTCTTATGGCGACTCTCCAAGGCCTGATCAGCTTTTAATGACTGAGTCTTTAAGCTTGGAAATTGATAGAGCGCTCAACACGCTTTCCCAAAGAGAAAGCGATGTGATCAGATTGAATTTTGGGTTGAGTAATCAGCCGCCGATGACCTTGGACGAAATTGGCAAAACATTTGATTTAACCAGAGAACGTGTTCGTCAGATACGAGAAAAAGGGATTAGACGATTAAAGCATACCTCGAAAAGTAAAATTTTAAAAACGTATTTAGGATAGTCTTAAATACACTATATACTATAAAAACTATTTATGTTAAGAATCGAAATTAAAGAGGGCGAGAATATCGAACGCGCAATTAAGCGTTACAAACGTAAGCACAGAAACGTGAAGGTGATGCAGACATTAAGAGAAAATCAATATTTCACAAAACCTTCGGTTAAGAAAAGACGTCAAATGCAAAAAGCATCCTATATACAAGGTTTAAGAGATGTGGAAAACATGTAGTTTTTTCAAAAATAAAAATAAAAAATCACGTCATAGCGACGTGATTTTTTATTTTGTGATATGACGTTCTTCTCTACCGATGGGATGATCTTCATAAAAATCTTCAAAAGTTTTGTTTGTGGTATATTTATCTCTCAATACTTTATAGACCATAACGACCACTAACAACTCTCCTAAGCTAGTCATATAGAACACCCAATTTAAAGGCATATTCATACTTACCATAATTGTCAACGTCACTAATAATAACGTCGTTAACACAACATAAAACATTGCTGGAATTTTCATGATGTCTTGATTTTAGATTTTTTATAAATTCTAAAAAAGCGTAATCACAGAGGTTAACAAAAGAGTGTAGAATTAAATTCAAAAGTCCACTCTTCATATCTATGCAAACTACCAATTTGTACGTCCATCTCTAAGTAAGTTCACACGACTTTGAGTACTAGCTTTCGCCATCTTAAATTACAAAAAACGAGAAAGATTAAAAAATTTTTTGTCGTAAATAAATGTTAATAGACACATTTACAGTACAGAAAGAGCAATCACAAAACCTTCATTAGACCTTATATTGAAAACCGTATCATCCTCAAAAATTAGATATTGACCTTTGATGCCTTTTAAAACACCCTGATAATTCGGCGTTTTTCCCAGATTAAGACTTTTTGGTTTCTCTGGATATTGCATTACCGGAAACTCAATATTGGTTTCTGAATTGCTCGCAATAAAATACTCCAACGCTTCTTCAGGAATGTATTGCTTTAAACGGTCCCGCCAATCTACTAAATTCTCATCAACAATCTCATTTTTCAACATGGTGCGCCAATTGGTCTTATCAGCCACATAATCTTTTAAGGCGACTTCAGTAAGACCCGCCAAATAACGGTTAGGCACTTCAACAATTTCGATGGCTTCATGTGCGCCTTGATCAATCCATCGTGTTGGTACTTGGCTTTTTCGGGTCACCCCTACCTTGACATTACTAGAATTTGCCAAATACACAATATGAGGTTGCAACTGTACTTTTTTTTCATATTCCAAATCGCGATCTTCTTTGTCTAAATGAGCCGTACTTAACTCCGGCCTCATGATCCAATCGGCCGCTTGAGGAATATCAAAAAAACAGCTTTTACAAAAACCTTGTCTATAAATGGGCTTGTTAAGAGCACAATTGAGGCATTGGTAACCAACAAATTGAATAGTGATTGTTTTGTTCAACAACTGGTTCATATTGATAAAGTCATTTTCAAAAACAAGATAGTATTGGATAGGTTGTGAAAACTCAGTTGTCATTTTGGTTAAGACCCCTTGATACGTCATTTATTTTAAAATTTGATTTAGAAGAATTTATTTAAAAAAAGTATTATTTTTAGTCTTTAAAGATACTATAAATATGTCGATTCCCTTAGTTAATTCAATTGCTTCATGGTTCTTGAAAAAGCGATTTCATCAAATTGATTTGTTTTTAAAGTACCCAAATGAAGTACAGAATGAATTGCTCCAAGACTTATTAATCACTGCAAAAGATACTGAAATTGGCAGAACATATGATTTTGCAAGTATTACCAATTATAAAACATTTGCTGAACGCATCCCAATTTCGACCTACGAAGAAAATCAGGCCAATATTGAAAGATCCCGAATGGGCGAAAATAATATTTTCTGGCCAACACCCATTAAATGGTTTGCAAAATCAAGTGGGACGACCAACGCCAAGAGTAAATTCATTCCTGTAAGCTATGAATCTCTTGAAGAGTGTCATTATGCCGCAAGCAAGGATTTATTATGCATGTACCTCAACAACAATGAGAATTCACAATTATTTACCGGAAAGAGCTTAAGACTTGGCGGTAGTAAGGAACTTTACAAGGAAAACGGGACTGTTTTTGGTGATTTATCTGCCATCTTAATTGACAACATGCCCTTCTGGGCCGAATTTAGCAGCACACCAAGCAGCAAAGTTTCTTTAATGAACGATTGGGAACATAAAATGCAGGCCATCGTTAATGAAACCATTAATGAAAATGTAACGAGCCTGGCAGGTGTCCCTTCGTGGATGTTAGTACTTTTAAACACTGTTTTGGAAACCACTAACAAACAGAGCGTATTTGATATTTGGCCCAACCTGGAAGTCTATTTTCATGGTGGCGTAAGTTTTCTGCCTTATGTAGATCAGTACAAATTAATTTTACCGAAAAAAGATTTTAGATATTACGAAATTTACAATGCTTCGGAAGGCTTCTTTGCCATCCAAGATCAAAACAGTTCAAGTGAGTTATTGCTTATGTTGGACTATGGTATTTTTTATGAATTCATTCCTATGGATGCTTATGGCACCCCAGAACAGCGCATCATTCCATTATCAGAAGTCGAAAAGAATAAAAATTACGCCGTAGTCATTACTACCAACGCGGGACTTTGGCGCTATAAGATTGGAGACACCATTCGGTTTACATCCTTGCAGCCTCATCGCATCAAGGTGAGCGGACGTACAAAACATCATATCAATGTTTTTGGAGAAGAGTTGATCATTGAGAATGCCGAAGATGCCTTAAAGAAAGTGTGCCAAAAAACAAACTCTCAAATTGTAGATTACACGGCAGCACCAATTTTCATGAGCGGTAGAGAAAAAGGAGCGCATGAATGGCTAATCGAATTCAAAACGCCCCCGCAAGACATCCATTATTTTAATGAGCTGCTCGACAACGCTTTAAAGTCCCTAAATTCCGATTATGAAGCCAAACGCTATAATAATCTCACACTTAACCTTCCAAAAATTCATTTGGCAAGACCACGGTTATTTTATGATTGGTTAAAGCAGGAAGACAAGTTAGGCGGACAGCACAAAGTTCCGAGATTGTCCAATACGCGACACTATATGGATGCGCTCCTCAAATTGAACGCTTAATGTCATTCAGCGTTAAAAAGGACAAAATTCATTTTTACAACGAAAATAAATGAGGGTTTGTCTAAAAACAACCCCCGCCATTTTTATCTCTCCAATAAGCCACTATATTTACCGTATTAAAATCAACATTCTACCGTAGAAAGCATACTATTGGTTAAAACAATCAATAATAGACCTCAATTGCAAACATATTTAAAGCCTTTCTTTTGCAATATTAGTTTTTAAATCCAAAAAATAAAAACCACCCTTAAAAGAGTGGTTTTGTTTTTTTAGTATGTTCGATTTTAAGACACAGCCTTCAATCGTTTCAAAGTCGTTTTGTCTAGTTTATCCTCTGCGTATTCTTTGGTAACATGCAGCTTTTTCACATTGCCACTTGGCAATTCAAACATCGCATCCGTTAAAATCTCTTCACAAAGTGATCTTAATCCTCTTGCTCCCAACTTATACTCAATGGCTCTACCCACAATAAAATCCAAAGCGCCATCTGTAATGGTAAACTTAATGTCGTCCATCTCAAATAGCTTTTTATATTGTTTGATGATAGCGTTTTTTGGTTCCGTTAAAATGGCCCTTAACGTTTCAGCATCTAAAGGATCCATATAACTCAATACAGGCAAACGACCAATAATTTCTGGAATCAAACCAAAATCCTTTAAGTCTTTAGGAATGATATATTGGAGCAAGTTATCTTTATCAATAACATCCTCCTGAGAAGCCGCTTTATACCCAATAGCTGCCATATTAAGACGCTTGGAGATAATACGATCAATGCCATCAAAGGCACCTCCTGCAATAAACAAAATATGTTCTGTATTGACTTCAATAAATTTTTGATCAGGGTGCTTACGACCTCCTTTTGGCGGTACATTAACTGTTGTCCCTTCCAATAACTTCAATAAACCCTGCTGAACACCTTCTCCGGAAACATCTCGGGTAATAGAAGGGTTATCACTTTTACGGGCAATTTTATCGATCTCATCAATAAAAACAATCCCCTTTTCAGCTTTTTCAAGGTTATAATCTGCAGCCTGCAACAAACGGGTTAAAATACTTTCGACATCTTCCCCCACATAACCAGCCTCGGTCAATACGGTAGCATCTACAATGGCCAACGGCACATTCAGCATTTTAGCTATGGTTTTTGCCATTAAGGTTTTTCCAGTACCAGTCTGACCCACCATCACAATATTACTCTTTTGGATTTCAATTTCATCCTTGCTCGCTGGTTGCAACAAACGCTTGTAATGGTTATAAACCGCCACAGACATTACTCTCTTTGTATAATCTTGACCTATGATATACTCATCAAGAAATTTCTTGATCTCCATAGGCTTCTTGAGCATCAATTCTGATGACAACTCTGCATTGTCACTTTGTTTTGATTCCTCGATTACAATCCCGTGAGCCTGCTCAATACATCGATCGCAAATATGTGCGTCCAATCCTGCAATCAACAAATTGGTTTCTGGCTTTTTCCTACCACAAAATGAACATTCTAATACTTCCTTTGCCATAACTCTTATAATTCTAAATTTATAAAT
>JBDTKP010000073.1:0-16762 GCA_039935255.1 Gelidibacter sp.
CTGTATTATCATACCAACGTGGCGCTTTCTTCAAATTAGGATTGAATTACAAATTCTAAACATCTGTTACCAACGGGTAATAACACTTTAGTAATGAACCCAATAATTTAAGAAATTTTAATCAAAACAATTAACAAGTAAACATTATGAAAAAAACAATTTCGAAACTTTTAGGAACGGCGCTTTTATTTGCCTTAATATTTACAACTGCATGCTCAAGCAATGACGACAGTTCATCTGATGAGGATGATAAAGGCGGCACAACGTTTGTCCTGGACCGGGATAATCTTACAGGAGAAATCAAAGATGGTGAAGTCATTTTGGAATCCGGAACTTATAAATTAACGGGAAAACTAATTGTAAACTCGGGCGCGAAACTGACCATTAAAGCGGGTGTTATAATAGAAGCATCTTCTGTGGCCAGCAAAGATTTTACTTCGGTAAGATATATTGCAGTGGCACAGGGCGGTAAAATTGACGTGCAAGGTACCTCATCAAAACCTGTTATCATGACAGCTACAACTCAATCTCCGGGTTCATGGGGCGGACTTGTACTCTGTGGAAAGGCTCCAATCAACAAAGGCATTACTGCTTCTGCTGAAGTATCAGACTTAACTTATGGTGGTGGCGATGCCAATGACAGTTCAGGTTCTCTTAAATATTTAAGAATAGAATATTCTGGATTTGCTTACAATTCAGAAAAAGAATTCAACGGTCTTTCTTTATTTGGTGTAGGTAGTGGAACAACTATCGAATATGTTCAAATTCACGAAGGTTCAGATGATGGTTTTGAGTTTTTTGGAGGTACAGCTAACGCTAAATATTTGGTAGTGACCAATTTTTCTGAACACGTAGGTGACGATTTGTTCGACTGGACTGAAGGTTGGTCGGGAGCTGGAGAAAACTGGTACGGCGTCAGAACAAATGCGGGCAATAGAGGTATTGAAGCAGATAACAATTCCAATAATCATTTAGCAACCCCCATCTCTAACCCGACCATCAAAAATCTTACGTTAGTTGGTTTAGGCGCTACTGACACCAGCTCTGAAACACAAGCTATTAAATTGAGAGTGGGCACAAAAGCGAAATTTGACAATGTCGTACTAAGCAATTGGAAAACAGGTTTCGACATTCAACACGATGAAAGTATAGGATATGTCACTTCAGGCTCATTGGTTGCAACCAACGTTAAGTTTGACCAGGTAACTACCTTATCCGTTGGAAAAAACACAGCAGGTGGCGCTGTTGATGTATCTGCCGTATACAGTATAAACGAAAATGCTACAGGTGCCGGCAACGGAGCTGCTAAACCTACTTGGGCGTACGGTTGGACTGTAGGCTTATAATTAAACTGCAAATTATTGAAACAATTTGAGTGAAGTCCTAAAGTTAAAAAAGACCTTTTCATAATTTTGAAAGGGTCTTTTATTATAATCTTTTTTAACTGTATTTCCGTTTATGGTAAGTCCGAAAATAAAGTGCATTTTTACTTTTCTACGAAATTATTTCGTTCATATCAATAACCGTTTTTTATCTATTTGGTGTATCAAAATCTGTATTCGAGTTTTAAAAGAATAAATCTTGGTAAAAGGTTGCTTCTGAATACAGTTGTTGAAATGTCAGATGTTTGCACTTGCTCAAAATTATTCTCATTTGCAATATTTTGCATTGTAAAACTCGCTCCCCATTTTTTGCTTTTAGGTTTATACCTTAAAGTTGCATCTAAAAAGAAAAATTGCTCATCTGATTGTTTTGTATTGGGTAAATAATAATCCGACGATAATATTAGAAACCATTTTTCCTTCGGTTTTACAATTACTTTAAAAGTGTTTTGCCAGGATTTATTTATGAATGCAGATTGATTTTCACTTTTAGAATTAGAATATTGATAGCTAAATATATTTTCAAAATTTACAGGTATTTCAAAAGCAGTTTTCCAAAAAAATGAATTGCTCAAAAATTGATGTTGGTTTTGTCTTAAATCAGAATTATTTACGATGTTTTTAAAGTTTGAAATGGAATAATTGCTCGTTAATTTGAGTGTAGATTCTATAAAAGGAATATACTTTGAAATTTGCGTATTCATATTCCAATTGCTATTGTTTTGTGGTAAAAAGAAATATTCAATTTGAGTCGTGTTTTCTGTGATGTTTTGGTTGGTAAAAAAATTCCCTGATGATTTTTGGTAATTGATGTTGACGTTGAGTTGAAATTGATTATACAAATCATTGCTAAAATACATCAAACTGTATCTTTGGCTATTTTGTAACTCTAAACTTGGTAAATTACTGATGGCAGTTCGGTTATTAATTAATACTTGATTTAAGAAAAAATATTTTTCGGCATTGGTATTTTGATTATAACCCACATTGGCTGATAAAAATGAAATAGAACTTAAGTTGTATTTTAGGTTTAAAGCAGGTAAAAAAATGAAATTATTTTGCTTGTCATTTTCTATATTTTGTTCTAAATTTTGATTTAGAACTCTAACCGAATATGAAGGTGAAATTTGCCATTTACCGCGATTAAAATTATAAACTCCGGTATTGAAAATATTACTTTGGGTATAATCAAAATTGTTTTCTGAAATTGTTTCTTCTGAATTGAATAATCTTGACGTAAATGGTGAATAATTAAAATTTGCACCAACAGAAAATGTATATTTATCTCTTTTACCTGAACCGAAATAAGTTGTTTTCCCTTCTAGAAATGTCTTTTTAAATTCGCTTTGTTGTATGTCATTCTCTACTTTTTTGTCAAACAATGATGGACTAATGCTGAAAATTTGTGGTAAATCATTAAATGAATGAAATAATGAAACTTGTAATGCTTTTTTATCAGAAAGTTTTTTTGTCCAAAGTACATCTTGTTTAAAGTAAAAATCTTCCGTGTTTAAAAAAGTTGAAAACTCATCTGTTTGGTTTTGTATAATTAAAGCTGGCGTTTCAATGTTTTCTTGTCTTAATCTTAAATTATATTCTAACAAAGAGGTTTTGGAGGTGTTGTGTTTTATTTCTAAATCGCCACGATATTGTTGTGGTTTTTTGGTAATGAAGGTATTATCTGTAGTTGTAAAAACATCATTATTTATTTGAAAATCATTTTTAAAAAATTGATTTGTAGTAATTCTGTCTTGTAAATAATATAAATTTGTTTTAATGCTCAACTTAGAGTTGAGTTTAAATATAGCATTATAATTACCAAAAAATTGGTTGTTGATATTTGTTCTTCTATCTTCTAATGAATTAGATAAATGAGTTTCGGATATAATTTTTTCTGCAAAATAATTTTGCTCCTTTTGCTGTTCAACATTAAAATTAAAACCAAAATAATCAAATGGTGTTTGGTTCTCTCCCACATTATTATAAGATAACGTAGCAAACGATTTGTAGGTTTTGGTAATTCCTAAAATATTTGAAGCCAAATTAAATGCCTGATCTCCATCATCAAACCAACCACTACCAAAATCTACATTTCCTGAAATATCTATTTTTCCTTTCTTTAATTTTAAATTTAACGAAACTTTACCGCCTTGTTCTATATTTTTTAAAAGCGGGTTTTCGGAGTAATTATCTATAGCTTCAATTTGTTCTACCATATCTATATTGATATTCTTTGTACCTAAAGTATAGTTAAACCCAAACAAATTATCACCGTCTAAAGTAACGGTTTCAATAGATTTTCCTTTATATTTTATTTCGCCTGTTCGCTCATTAAGTTCAATGCCAGGTAATTTATTTAGAACTTCTTCAATCTTTCGTTCACTACCATTAATGTATCGTGATATATTAAAAGAAATTGTATCTTCCTTAACTTCAAAGCGTTTTTTCTTCCCTATTACTACAACCTCTTCAAGTTCATATTCCTCCATTTTAATTAAAACAAAATCAAAAGAATAAGTCTTTTCTTTCTTTGGTTTGTCAATAGTTAATGTTTGTTCATAATAACCATTAGCTCTAATTTCAAATAAAATTTTTTCGTAATTGTTATCGAGTTTTTTTCTAAACTTGCCAAATTCAGCCAACACAAATTCTTTTGTAATTGTGTCATTAGTCATTTCTTTAAAAAAAATTGTAGCGTTTAATTGATTGCCGAGTATATCAGAAAAAGTGCCTTCAATAGTTTGAGAATTCAAGTTAATTGCAAATAAAAACAGAAAAAAAGACCAAGGATATTTAGAAAAAAAAGTTTTAATCATACCAAATAGTCTCCATTTGAGACGGGTGGAAAATCTCAAGATAATTCATTAATCTAAATCCACTTCTTCCACCATCATTAATGTCTTCTTCATAACTTGATTTGTTATAATTAATTAATTTATTGATATATTTATTTATATCCTCTTCAAATTCAATCCAAGATTGAAATTTTTTTCTATATTTTTTTTCAAAATTTTTGAATGTCTTTAAATAATCTTTTGTCTTTTCTTTATTGATCTTTAATTCAGTTGCTTCGATTTTATAGAATTCGTCATAATTGTGGCTCTCCACTTTCAATATTAAACCTGGTAAACCATGTAATTTCCATGGACCAATATTTGTTAAGATGTCATCGGTGTAAAAAACTATATATTCCCTGCCTCTAAAATTAGTTGTTGCCATTGAGCATTTGTATCCTAAAATAGTTTGTGTTGAATCAGAAAGTGTCCAATTTAAATTGGATTTGTCTTCTTTTATGTAAAACTTTTTGTAGATAACTTCTAAATTTGACAACATAGTTGAATTATTTATATCACTATAAATATTTTTTCTCATATATTGACCTACTCTTTCGAAATTAATATTTGCATTTCTTCTAGGCATTAAATCAGATGTTTCTTCCCATAAAGCTGTATTACCATCAAACATTAAAATGTAATCCGATTCATAATTATTTCTCTGAACATTATATGAAACCTCTAAATTTGTAAAATTTATATTCTTTTGGCAATATGATTGTATGGATAATAAAAAAATAATTAAAAAAAGGAACCAAATATTCTCTATTTTTTTCATTGTTTAAAATTTATAATTGCTGAATTGAAGTCGCAAATGCAACTAGATAAATTTTGATTTATATTCTATACATCTTACTGTTGCTTTCTTAAATCTCTTCTAGCTCTCCTACAAGCTTGAGCAGGAGTACTACCAGTACCTTCTCCTAAGTAATGTCCATCTTCAACAGAACAATAATAAACAGCAGCAATTAATTCAATACTTAGATTAGATTCCGAATCAACAACTGACTCTTCGGTTGTTTTATTTTCAGAAAAAATCATTGAACTATTAAAACCAGTAGTTAATTCAGTAACGCTTTCTGATCT
Organism: Gelidibacter sp.; assembly: GCA_039935255.1. GTDB lineage: Bacteria > Bacteroidota > Bacteroidia > Flavobacteriales > Flavobacteriaceae > Gelidibacter. The sequence continues at coordinate 5,303 of JBDTKP010000073.1, forward strand.
CAAAACTAAATTACTTTCAACATTTGTTGATGCAAAACTAAAAGAACCAATTAGCATAAAAGCTAATGCAAAAATTATTTTTCTCATAATTTCTAATTTTTAAAACCTATGTTTTTTTAAATAGGTTGGGTTAATAAACAGTGTTTACAAGGCCATTTAAAAATTACAAAGTCGAAGTTTACAAGGTCAAAAAAGAGTACAAAGTCTAAAAAAAATAAACCGGCCAGTTTAAGGATTAATCCAATGTTTCAAATGCCGTTAGAACGACCTTGTAATTGTCCTAAAGCATTATCAACAAGTCAAACATAAAAAAAAAAAACTGATAAATGCAACTTTATTTAAAGAAAAACAAAACTAATTCATTGTTAATAAGCTTATTAGCTTTTTACACCTTGTAAAGTATTGCTATTGTTCAATAGTACGGGAAAACCGTAATGAGGATTGTATTTATGCTTAAAAAACTAACTTTTTATTAATATATTGGTCATTTTTTAATTCTCGATAATTTAGTTTTTAATGAATTTTGATATTAAACAAATTTAGTTTTTGTATATCTTTTTTTAGAGATCAGTAGATAATCTCATATCTTTCAGGTCAATAAAAACGTCCTTATTATGAATGTTTTTTATGGACAAAACCTGATAGAGTTCTCTGATCGCTTCAAATCGGATCTTGATTGCAAGGAATATCCTGCACAGATTAAGTGGAACGAAGGCTTTGGATGTGTTAAATGTGGTCATAACGCCAGCCAGCAACGGAAGGATTTTTCGAGGACATGCAACATTTGTGGGCATACGGAGTCGGCTACAGCTGGCACGCTTTTCCACAGGATAAGGTTCGGTGTTCGTAAGGCGTTCTTTATCTGCTTCGAGATGGCGACCACCACCAAGAGCTTATCTGCCAGCTATATGGGTGCTCGCTTCTAGATAGCCGAAAAGACTGCCCGTCTATTTATGCACAAGGTTAGGGAGGCGATGAAATCCAGTGGAAACCATCCTATTTACGGAACGGTTCATATCGATGAGTTTGTTGTGGGCGGCAAGGAAGAGGGCAAAGTAGGACGGAGCTATGACTGTAAGAAGAAAAAAGCCGTGTGCGCCGTACAGTTGAGCGAAGACGGAAAGGTAAAGAGAATGTATTCGATGAGAATTAGGAACTTCTCTGGAAAAGAACTCAAAAAAATATTCGATGCTCATATGGACAAAGAAGCGAAAGTCACCACTGATATTTGGCGCGGCTACCGGCCATTGGCAAAGGCATATGATATTGAACAAATACCTAGCAATGCTGGGTTAAACTTCAAGGCATTACATACCATGATTTACCAGATAAAATCATGGATAAGAACGACCTAATCTTGGGTTAGTGATTTCCACATCGACAGATATTTTGACGAGCTCTGCTACCGATTGAACCGCTCCCAAAGCAAAAGGACTATATTCAACAACCTAATAGAGCGAATGGTGAAGGCTGATAAAATATATCAGAAAGAATTAATGGGCAACTAACTACCGAGCTCTATTAATTTACTAAGATCTTCTTGGTAACGCTCCTTAATCCATCAGTAATATTAATTAAATACATTCCAGATGGAGCGTTCTCCAATCGGATAATTTCTCGAAAGTTAGTGGTGTTCTTAAAACGATTTTCAAATATCTTTCTTCCTCGGATATCGTAAACATCGATTTTGATGTCTTCGCCTGAATGCGATTGGAGCTTTACAGTAAATTCTCCGTTGTTTGGATTTGGAAAAACGGTAAAGTCTTCAGAACTATTTTCTTCAACCGATAATGGGCGTGCAAGACAAAGCTCTAATGTAAATTCATTCAAGTTTCCGCCATCTTGGTTGAAGGCATCTGTAACTCGAAGCGTCCAGACGCCAGCAGACATTTCGCCATTAAGGACAGATAAATCTCCTTTAGGTTTAAAAGATCCTGTAAAAGGCGCAGTTCCAGGAGATATAAGCGCTATAGCTTCCTGATCAAAGATAGTATTGGTGTAATTTTCATCAAAAAACCCTCCATCATATTCTACCAAAACAATTTGTGTGCCTGTAGGACTTATCAAAACCAAACTTAGATCCCTAACCTTGGTATGGGCAATATTAACCTTCACATTAACATCAGTTACGGGTAAATTATCTGCCACTGAAATTGTAGAAGTATAGGTATTTGCAGCCTCTGCCGAGATTACAATGGGTGTATCTGTTGCCGTGCGAGAATAGCCACACGTTGAAACTCCCGTAGAAAAACTATGAACTACAGACGTAGTACCTGTTGAGCAGGAATTGAAACCTTTGACCCTCCAATAATAAACAGTCTCTAAGGCTAAAGTGGTGGCATAAGAAGTTGTTGTGGTACTTTGGGATTCCAAAATAGGATTAAAATTACTATGGGATGAAATCTCTACTAAATAATCTTCCACATTAATATCATCTTGCCAGGTTAAGGTGATATCGTTATAAAATCCGCTAGATCCATTAGCAGGAGTTAATAAAGGAATCGGAGCAATAGTGCCGTTAAACAGATTGAGTAACACGGTGGAACTATTGCTAATAGCACCTGACGAACCTGTGGCTTTCACATTATAACTTCCAAGAGCAGCGTTGCTAAGATTACTAATCGTCATAGTCACCGCTGTACCATCAGCTATAGCAGACGATGGATTAAATGTAGCCGTAGTTCCTGCCGGCAAATTTGTAGCCGCAAAGTTTGTGCTTTGGTTGAAGCCTTGATACGTGTTGTAAGTAAAATTATAGACAGCTGCAGTAGGTTGGCAAGCAATAACTGAAGTTATCGAAAAATTTAAAAGGAAGTTTACATTGATGATTTTGAAATTAGACGTGTTAACATTATAAAATATATTTCCTGCACTTTCTACCATGATTCTTGCTTGATTGGTATCCGTACCAATCGGAACCGAAATTTCATAAGCCCCATCATTAGCCACATTGGAGGCCAACACATATGGAAAAGTAATGCCACCATCTTTTGAAAGTTTGATATTGACCTTGGATGCATTTACGGGAGCGATGTTCGTGTTGGCAACATCCCAAGTAACTGTTTTTTTGGATCCAACTTCCCATGTCACGTTCGATGTTTGAGAAGTCACTTTAAAAGGACCTGCCGATGCCACAGTGGTTAGCGACATATAATCAACTGCGGTCTGCCCCCCTCGTGAATCATTATCTCTAACGGTTAACGCAAAGTCAAGAACTCTTGCCATTTCAGGTAACTTTTCCCAAACGGACGAAATGCCCCCATCGGCAACTACTTCTTGCAGTCTTGGTATATATCTGACAGGATCGGTTGTGCCTTGAAAAGAACGCACCATCGGACCAAACTCTGTAGTTGTTGTTGGAACTCCAGCTGGCCCCAAATCAAATTGTTCCCAAGTATAGGTATGATTGGCGATGCCATCAACATCTGTAGAAGCACCAGTCAATTTATAAGGTGTAGAAATCGGAATATAATAGGACGCTCCAGCATTTGCAGTAGGCGCTGAATTTCCAGTAGTTGTTAAAACCCCACAGGTACTATTGCCCACAGTGATGTTAGTCCAAATTTGTTGCAAGCTGGCCTGATGGAAATAATCACTAGTATTGTCTTCTACATCTTGAAGACCGCAAATACCAGCATACCCCATAATGGTTGATCCGCTTCCAGGTTCATATGCAGTAGCGTCTTCTCTATTACCAAATCCGCAACTACTTGCAGTGCCATTGAAGGTATGTGTCGCTCCAAACTGATGTCCCATTTCATGAGACACATAATCAATGTGAAATGGATCACCTGCTGGGGTTGACAATCCAGTAGTTCCGGCGCCTTTATTATTGGCACAAACACTCTGCAATTGCGCCCTTCCTCCAGAGCCTGTTGTAAAAGAGTGCCCAATATCATAATTAGCGGAACCTATAAGTCCATTAATAGTCCCTGTATTTGCTGATATATTTTCAAAATCGGAAAAAACACTAGGCTTAGTGACGGAAATGAGAAGGTCATTATTGGCTACTAAAGTCATTCTAATAGATAATTCTCTATCATAAACGCCGTTTACCCTCGTCATCGTGGTATTAATTGCCGCTAAAGCAGACGCTACTGTGCCACCGTGAAAGTCAGTGTATTCAAAACTGGTCCCAACGGCCAATCTAAATGTACGTCTCTTACCGTCATTAGCATTCCTTGCAGCTGTAATATTAGCATCTAAACCACTTCTGTTTAAACCAGCAGCTTCTGAGACGCCACATTCAAATGAGTTCCGAGAATTAGGAAGATCTCGTTTTGAAAAGGCTTTATATGACCCACCAGTGGCATAAGGATTAACAAATTCAGTGCCTTTTTCAAGAGACATCGTCATGGTGTGCAAACCATCTGGAGAAACACTAAAATAGATAACAGTCGATGAGTTTTTCAAGCTATAGCCAACATAAGAACGAATATCAGGGAATTTTGCCTGAAGCTCTGGATGCATCACCGAATATTCCATAATCCTGAAAAGCTCCATAGAACCATCGGCATTTGGAAAATCAAGCAGCGTCTTGGACTGTATTCCAGAATCTCTTTGTGGCAAATTCTGTAATCTAGAGTTCAAAGTTTCTATGTCCAGTTGATAATATGTAGCTTTTACTGGGCTATATTCTTGAGGAAGCATCCTGTTTTGAGCAACACTGCTTTCCGTGATTCTAGTCCAAGGAGAATTAACTCTTTGACCATAAGTCATCGAAAACGCTAAAAGCACCATTAAAAACAAACTTGCCTTAAAGTATTTTTTTTTCATATTATTTAAAATTTGCTTGGCGTCATGCTATATTTAGCCGGGGAAAGTTACATTCAATATTAAAGAAATCACAAAAAAAGTGTTAGCATTTGTGAAGATCAAGATAAACAATTATTCTATCGTCTTTAATTTCAAAACACCCTTGTAAAACCTCACATGTTAAGCATATAAGCATGATTAACAGCAAATGACAGCACACACATTTTGATGAAAAATTAAGAATGCTATTTCTTAATAAAACATCTCAATTAAAAAAGACGTATTTCACATCGCATCTAAGAAAGTTAGTAATAAAAAAATAACTAAGACAAAACGTTCATACTACTAATATTTAAACAGTAAATATATTTATTATAAATCTCTGAACCATAGAAAATAGAAATGACGCGTCGATTTTTCAAATTCTTGTACCCATGATCTAATTCGCAAATCGGAATTTTTTTTAACCTCTTAAATAGTTATTTTTACAAAAAAAACACTTGAAGGTAATTTCAGCATCAGACCATTCTATTCCTCAAACACCGTCAGTAGTTACTATTGGTACTTTTGATGGCGTTCATATTGGGCATCAAAAGATTATCAAGAAACTCACTAAAAAAGCTTCTGAAAAAGGCTTAATTTCTATTGTGCTCACTTTCTTCCCTCATCCGCGCATGGTTTTACAGCAAAACTCAGACATTAAACTTCTGAATACCATTGCCGAACGTACGGAAATTTTATCAGCTTTAGGCTTGGATTATATTTATGTAAAAGAGTTCACCAGGGATTTTGCGGACCTTTCTGCGCACGATTTTGTCAAAACCGTTTTAGTGGATCAGCTTAACGTGAAACAGGTAATTATTGGTTATGATCATCAATTTGGAAAAGACCGAAGTGCTAATATTAACGATTTAAGAAGATTTGGTACTGAGTTTGGTTTTGAAGTGGAAGAAATTTCTGCTCAAGATGTAGAAGATGTTGCTGTGAGTTCCACTAAAATAAGAACGTCACTTAACTCTGGTGATATTAAAACCGCCAACTCCTTTTTAGGATATGCGTACTATATAAATGGCACTGTGGTACAAGGAAAGAGTTTTTGTAAAAAAATGGGATTTCCTACTGCGAATATAAGCGTTGATGAAACCTATAAACTCATTCCACAAAGTGGCGTTTACGCCGTCTCTTCCACATATAAAAACAAAATTATATATGGCATGATGAATATTGGTGTCAATCCGACATTTGAAGATGCCAAAAAAACCATTGAAGCCCATTTTTTCGATTTTAACGAAGATCTTTATAACCAAAATTTGAAAATTTCTTTTTTGGATCGACTAAGGAATGAATATAAATTTGAATCTATTGAAGCACTTATTGCTCAATTAAAACGGGATGAAATAAACGCACGTCAGATTATTGCAGACCGCAATGCATAAACTCCTTTTCCAACATATAGATAACAGTGCACTTATTGTGTTCCGAATTGTCTTCGGCTTTCTTATTTTTATGGAAAGTGTCGGTTCTATTTTTACAGGTTGGATCCGTCGCACGCTCATAGAGCCACAACAAACATTTTCATTTATTGGGTTTGAATGGCTTCAACCTTTGCCAGGTAATGCAATGTATATTTGGTATGGTCTAATGGGGCTCTGCGGACTTTTCGTTATGGTAGGTTATAAATACCGATGGAGCATGTTTACGTTTACGCTACTTTGGTCAGCCACTTATTTGATGCAAAAATCATCCTACAACAATCATTATTACCTTTTGATGTTGTTGAGTGCTATTATGGTTTTTCAACCTGCGCATAACTATTTATCAGTGGATGCCCGTTTAAATCCAAATATTAAGAAAATTTCAATGCCGAGATGGTGCGCTTTGGTGTTTATCTTACAAATGCTTATCGTGTATACTTTTGGCGCTGTTGCTAAGATTTACCCCGATTGGTTAGACGGCACAGTAGCAGAAGTTTTAATGAAAGGCAAAAAAGATCTCTTTTTAGTAGGAGAACTTTTGCAACAAAAATGGACGCACTACACTATTGCTTATGTCGGCATTTTATTTGATGCATTGATTATTCCTCTATTACTATGGAAACGAACTCGGAAATTTGCATTTTTCGCCTCCATTTTCTTCCATTTATTCAACTCTTTCGTATTTCAGATTGGTATTTTCCCTTACCTTTCTTTAGCATTTGCGCTATTTTTTTTTCCCACAAAAACCATACATCGCATCTTTTTAAAACGGAAACCCTTTTATGATAAAGAAGAAATTATTGTGCCCAGATATCACCAATCATTTGTCATTGTTTTTAGTATCTACTTCATTATTCAAATAGGATTACCACTGCGTCATTGGTTTATTAAAGACGATGTGCTTTGGACTGAAGAAGGCCACCGTCTCTCATGGCGCATGATGCTTCGTGCCAAGAGTGGGCGCACTACATTTAAGGTTGTTGATGCCAAAACCAATTTAGAAATCCCTATCCAAATTGAAGATTATCTTTCGTCAAAACAGCAACGGACGGTGAGTACAAAACCTGATGTCATCTGGCAATTTGCACAACGCTTAAAAAAAATGTTTGCAGATGAAGGCCGCGATGTCAAAGTTTATGTCAATGCTTCTATTCGTATTAATGGCGGTGAACTCAGAGAGCTCATTGACCCGGATGTCGATCTGGGCAGCGTGAAATGGCATCCATTCAAACACAGTGAATGGCTGAGACCTTCTCAGCAAGAAGTTTCTTCAAAGAAATCGGAAGATAAAATTTATTTTGACTGAAATTAAAAGACTACAGAAGGACGGGTAAAATTTACTTATTTTTGTCATCAAATTAAACAATTATGTTACAAGTACCATTTATTAGAGATCACAGAGAAAAGGTGATTGAGGGTTTGAAAAAAAGAAACCTTGATGCTGCGCAAATGATTGATGAAGTCATTGCCCTTGATGAAACCCGACGCCGCTTACAAACGGAATTGGATAACACCTTAGCAGAATCCAACAGTTTATCTAAAGAAATAGGCATCTTGTACAAATCCGGTCAAGCAGAGAAAGCCAATAGTTTAAAAGAAAAAACTGGAGAATTAAAAGACTCTTCGAAAGTACTTGGAGATGATCTTAATACGACTATTGAGGCTTTGAATCAAATCCTTTATAAACTTCCAAATGTACCTCATGATAGTGTTCCCGCTGGAACTACTGCAGAAGACAATGAAGAAGTTTATAGAAAAGGAGACATTCCAGTTTTACATGCCAACGCCTTACCTCATTGGGAACTGGCGAAAAAATATGACATTATCGATTTTGAATTAGGCAACAAAATTACGGGCGCAGGTTTTCCTATGTATAAAGGGAAAGGGGCCAAATTACAACGAGCCCTCATCACTTATTTTTTAGATAAGAATACGGCTGCGGGTTATACAGAATATCAATTACCCCTTTTAGTCAATGCTGCTTCTGGCTTTGGCACAGGGCAATTACCAGATAAAGAAGGTCAGATGTATCATGTTACGGAAGATGATCTTTATCTCATTCCAACGGCTGAAGTGCCAGGAACCAATATTTTTAGAGATGAACTTCTCGATGCTTCCGATTTACCTATTGGCATTACAGGCTACACCCCGTGTTTTAGAAGGGAAGCCGGAAGTTACGGTGCCCACGTAAGAGGTTTGAACCGTTTGCATCAATTTGACAAAGTAGAAATTTTACGCGTGGAACATCCAGATAACTCCTATAAAGCTTTGGATGGTATGGTTGAGCATGTCAAAGAAATCTTAGATGAATTGAAATTGCCATATCGTATTTTGCGCTTGTGCGGTGGTGATATTGGATTCACCTCAGCTTTGACCTATGATTTTGAAGTGTTTTCAACCGCTCAAGACAGATGGTTAGAAATCTCTTCTGTTTCAAATTTCGAAACCTTTCAAGCCAACCGTTTGAAACTGCGATTTAAAAATGCAGAGGGCAAAAATGAGTTAGCACATACTCTAAACGGAAGCTCCTTAGCTTTGCCTAGAGTTTTAGCCGGAATTTTAGAGAATTACCAGACTGAAGACGGGATCAACATTCCTGAAGTTTTAATCCCTTACACCGGATTTGATAAAATTTAATCTGTAGGAATAAACTGATTAATATCGACAAAATGCTAAAAATTAACGTCGTTCAACGAATTTTTAGCATTTTTCTTTGTTTTTATCTAAAAAACATTCATGTTAGTAAGCCCAACCAGAATCTGACCAAAAATGAGAAATTTAATACGGATTTTAATCGTCATATCATTAGTAGTTTTGCTAACTGAAGTTATAATATAGTTTATAAGCATAATATTTTATAATACCAAAACAGAATAATTGAATCATTTTACAAGTAATGGTTAATAGCACTTTTATTTTGATGGTAATGCCCGAACTCACGTTTGGGCATTTTTTTTTATAAAAACATTCACAATCCCAAGATAGTAAAGTGCTTATATTTACATAAATTAGTTCCATGAAACAGCGTCTATGTCTCCTTTTCCTTTTTTTAGGATGCCTATCTTTCTCGCAAAATGATGAAGAACAATTAGCGGCCGACTATTATAAACGAGGCGAATTTGGAAAAGCACTCATCTCCTATCAAAAATTATACGACGAGAATCCCAATAATTACAACTACATTTTTCATTTAATAAAAACCCATCAAGAATTAGAACAATTTGGCGCTGCAGAAGTTCTCATAAAATCCAAAATTGCGGTTTACCAAAACCCATCTTTAATCATTGAATTAGGTTACAATTTTCAATTGCAAGATGCGATGGAAAAAGCCAAACAATGTTATGAGGAAGGTCTGTCAAAAATTGAGGAACGGCTTGAATATACTGTTCTCATCGCCCGACAGTTTGAAGAGCACTCGTTATTAGATTATGCAATTGAAACCTATAAAAAAGCCATGGCGCTTGACCCCAGTTTAAACTATAATCGTGAACTGGCGAATGTGTATGGTGAGCAAGGAAATATCGAATTACTTTTCACTCACTATATGGCCTATGTTGAAGCTAGACCTGATTATTTAAATAATGCGAAAAGACAGTTTAGCGACTTTATCTCAGAAAACAAGGACAATCAGAACAACCTTATATTAAGAAAGCTCTTACTTAAAAAGATTCAAACTCAACCGGACACCTATTGGTATGAATTACTCAGTTGGCTCTTCATTCAAGAGAAAGCTTATAGCAAAGCTTTTACGCAAGAAAAAGCCTTATACATGCGTCAACGGGAAAGTTTAAGCCGGATTATTGAGTTGGCTTTGACGGCACTCAGCGAAAAAGAAAATGAGGTGGCAACAGAAATTTTCAATTATGTTTTGGAGAACACTCAAAATATTACCACCATCCTGACAGCAAACCAATATCTTTTAGATATGGAGACCAGCATTGCTACTCCAAAGGATTTGCCCAAAATTGAAGCAAAATTTAAACAACTTTTCTCTACTTATGCTATCTCTCAACAAACTTTAGATCTTCAAGTAGCTTATGGTAATTTTTTAGCATTCCACATGAATAGACCAGAAGAAGGCAGTACATTTCTAAAAGAAAGTTTAAAACTTAATATTTCGTCATTTCAAGAAGCAATGGTTAAAATGAAATTGGCTGATATTCTGGTGTTCCAAGAAAAATTCAATGAAGGTCTGATTTATTACACACAAATTCAGGCTAATTTAAAAAACAGTGTCCAAGCTCAGGAAGCCCGATTTAAAGTGGCTAAAACAAGTTATTACAAAGGCGATTTTGAATGGGCAGAATCTCAATTGAAAATCTTGAAATCATCTACTTCACAACTGATTGCGAATGACGCCTTAGAACTGAAATTGCTGATTTCAGATAACAAATATGAAGATTCGCTTCATGTGGCTCTAAAACTTTACGCCAAAGCCGATTTGATGGCTTTTCAGAATAAAAATGATGAAGCGATTTTCCTTTTGGATAAAGTACTGACCGAGCACAAGGGCGAGAGTATCGAAGACCAAGCACTTTTAAAGCAATCAGAACTCTTTGTGAAAAAAAAGCAATATGAAAAGGCCATTACAAACTACGAAGCTATTATTGCTCATTATAGCGATGGTATTTTAGCAGATGATGCCTATTATTACTTAGCCGAATTGTACAATAACATCCTCGAAGAACCAGAAAAAGCAAAAGCTATGTATGAAAAAATAATCTTTAACCATCAGGACAGTATTTATTTTATTGAGGCGCGGAAACAATTTAGAATGTTGCGTGGGGATGCTATTAACTAAATTGTAATAACTCAATTTCAGAAATTAAGTTCATCTATAAAAAATCCTCAAAATTTTTGTTAGCAACCAAGAACTTCTCTTCTTTGCAAAACAGTTTAATTGCAAATGCTATAAGTCCTGTTTTCAAAATACTGCTATTTGCCTGTCGGCAGACAGTGTCCTTGAAATTTGAAAATTTTATTTTATTATGATCATATACAATGTTACCTCAAACATACACGCCAGCATCCACGAGCAATGGCTAGCTTGGATTAAAGAACACATTCCCCATGTTTTGGCAACAGGGCATTTTACAGAAGCAAAACTGACTAAAGTGCTCGTTAAAGATCCAGAGGGAAGTGTGACTTATTCTGTTCAGTACAGAGCAAAATCGCGTGAAGCACTCGAAAATTACTATAAAAATGATGCCGATAAATTACGGCAACTAGC
>JBDTKP010000074.1:0-7158 GCA_039935255.1 Gelidibacter sp.
ACAAACTCCCATCAATCGTATTTTGGACGATTCCAGTTTGTTTTTTTCGACGCAGTACCGAAGTGTAAAAGCGAACCAGTTCTTCCGTTTTAATAATCCGATAATCTGGGGTGCCATCAGTGAAATACAATTCTTCCTGATTTTCTTCTAACGGCGTATCCAAAATAAATTCTTTTCTAAAATGAAAGGGGGCCTTTTCTGGAGGATGTTTAAAAGCTTTACTTTTTCGGACTTGATTTGATGAAAGGTCAGGGTTTCTCACAAAAGCACCAATGTTGGGAAGCATTTTTACCCAGCCTTGTTCTTGGAGTTCTTCCAAAGCGGCCACAATTGTTTTTCTGTGAACCTGAAGTTCTTCGGCGATTTTCCTGCTGCCAGGAAGCCGATCGTCATCTTCTAAAAGATTGCTTTTGACCGCATTAATAAATTGATAGACAATTTGCATATAGATGGCCTCTTTTTTGCGGCGATCTATTTTTACAAAGGAATGAAACGGAATTTTAACCGGACTACTCATTATTTACATTTCGGACTACCAAAACTACTATTTTTATCCAAATCTTTGCAGCTTAATTTAAAATAGTATTGTTAAAAAAATAGTTATGAAAAAAGTATTAGCTACTTTATTACTAATGGCTGCTATATCCAGCTTTGCACAACAAACGGATCCACTTCCAGATTCAGTGCTTCAGAATCATGAATTGGATGAAGTCATTATTCAAGGAAACCGACTACAAACCCCTTTTAGTGAAGCGACTCGGGATATTCAGGTGATTACACAAAAGCAAATTCAGGCACTTCCTGCAAAATCGCTCAATGAGGTATTGTCTTATATCAGTGGGGTGGATATTCGCCAGCGCGGTCCGTTTGGAACGCAGGCCGATATTTCAATTGATGGTGGAACTTCTGAGCAAACATTAGTGTTGATTAACGGTGTGAAGATGATCGATGCGCAAACGGCCCATAACATGATGAATATTCCTGTTCCTTTGAGCGCAATAGATCATATTGAAGTATTGAGAGGTGCCGCAGCTAGGGTATATGGGATCAATGCGCTTACCGGCGCTATTAATATTGTTACCAAAAAAGGAAAACGCTCCTCTGTATCGGCAGATGTTCAGGCAGGAAGTTCTTTTAAAAATAAGGAAGAAGGGGATGGTTCAGGAATTTACGGCGGTGGCGCAGCTGAGGTTACAGGCATCTACGGCACAGAAAACCAAAGTCAGCTTTTTTCGTTAGCACAAAGTGATTATAACGGACAGCGTTACAATTCGGCAGCCAAAAACACCCGTCTTTTTTACAGCGGAAATTATGAATTCAATAGCACTAACAGCATTCAGGCAATGGCAGGCTACGCGCGAAACCACTTTGGTGCCAACGGATTTTATGCGGCTCCTGGTGATGTAAATTCGGAAGAACATGTGGAATCTTCTGTATTCAGTTTGTCATCAAAACATACTTGGGGTAATTTTACGCTTTCCCCAAGAATCAGTGATCGTTATGGTGAAGATGATTACCGTTATTTTAAAGATGATTTGAGCAAAGGACGGTCAATACATTATACCAACGCGCTGATGGTTGAATTAAATAGCAGTCTTAAAACAGGGATAGGAACTTTTGGTTTTGGCTTGGAATCGCGCTTGGAAAAGATTAACAGTTCAAATATTGGAGAACATGAACGCGATAATCATGGCGCTTATGCAGAGCTAAAGAGCAGTTTAGGAGAAAAGCTAAGAGGAACGGTTGGTCTTTATGCGAACTACAATACCGATTTTGGTTATCAGATGTATCCAGGATTAGATGTAGCTTATCTCGTCAATGAGCATTGGAAAATTTCGACGAGTATTGGTTCAGGGCAGCGCATCCCTTCTTTTTCGGATCTCTACCTTGATCAACGCCCAGGAAATGTGGGGAACGAATTGCTTCAGCCCGAAAACGCTTGGAACTACGAAGGTAATATTCAATACGGGAAAGAGAATTTACAGCTGAAAACAGGATATTTTTATCGCCATATCTCTGATTTTATTGACTGGATGAGAGATGATCCTTCCGAGCCTTATGCTCCAATGAATCTCGGGAAAAACAAAATTCAGGGTATTTATGGAAGAATACAACAGGATTTTAATTTAGGAACTCAGCAATCCATCGGGTATCAAGTGAGTTATAATTATTTGCACCCTTCCTTTGAACCTTCAACTGAAATCCAGTCTAAATATACCTTAGAATCCTTAAAGCATCAATTTATTGCAGGAGTTCATTACCGCATCAATGACTTTTCATTTCAAATAAAAAACAGATGGTTGAAGCGTGAGCTATCCAACGCTTATAACATTTCCGATGCTCGCTTAAATTACCAAGCGCAAAACTTCATTTTATACACAGAGGTCACCAACCTGTTCAATGCTTCATACCAAGAGGCAGGTGCCGTGCCTATGCCTACCCGTTGGTTTGGAATCGGAGTTAAATACCAGTGGAATCAGCGATAAAATCAGCGTTCTATACTTCATAAGACTAAAAAAATAATTATTAAAAAATCTAAAATATGGACACACAAAAAAAATGGACAAGAGATGAAGTCGTCATTTTATATAACAAGCCGATGATGGAATTGCTTTATGAAGCTGCCACCATTCATAGGCAACATCACGATCCTAACAAAGTGCAAGTGTCCACTTTGGTCTCCATAAAAACGGGAGGCTGTCCAGAAGATTGTGGTTATTGCCCTCAGGCTGCACGTTATCATACTAATGTAAAAACAGAAGCTTTAATGGGCGTTGATGAAGTCATAGCCCAAGGAGTACATGCAAAGGCTACCGGTAGTTCAAGAATTTGCATGGGCGCTGCATGGCGCAACGTCAAGGATGGGGCAGAATTTGATCAGGTTTTAGAAATGGTACGTTCGCTCAACAAGATGGATATTGAAGTGTGTTGCACTTTGGGAATGATTACTGAAAATCAGGCACAGCGACTTTCAGAAGCTGGATTATATGCCTATAATCATAATATCGATTCGTCAGAAGACTATTATGAAGAAATAATATCTACCAGAGGGTATAAAGATCGTCTCGAAACGATCCAAAATGTGCGTAAAACAAATATTACGGTCTGTAGTGGTGGCATTATAGGGATGGGCGAGAGCATTGAAAACCGTGCTGATATGTTGCTTACCCTCGCATCCATGACGCCTCAGCCAGAATCGGTTCCCATTAATTCCCTTGTGCCTGTTGAAGGAACGCCCATAGGGGATATGAAACCAGTATCTACTTGGGAGATGGTGCGTATGATAGCTACTGCACGAATAGTGTTGCCTAACACACAAGTGCGCTTATCGGCCGGGCGTAACAATATGAGTCGTGAAGGGCAAGCGTTATGCTTTTTCGCTGGCGCCAATTCCATATTTGCCGGTGATAAATTGCTCACCACGCCAAATCCCGATATTAATGAAGACCTGAAGATGTTTGAAGCCTTAGGATTGATTCCGCAGCAACCTTTTGAAAAGCATGCACAACCTCAAACCATAGCAACTGAACATGCACAGTATTACGCCTTAGGAGAAAAGCCAAAATGGTCGCGACCAACGCACAAGATCCAGCGGAATTTGGACACGCAACATAAAAGAGAAAAGTAAAATAAACACTTTTGAGAAGATGTAATTTGAAATAATAAGGGTTGGATTTCTTTTTGAAATTCAGCCCTTTCTATGTAGTGCAAGTGTTTAAAGATAGTATAGCCTTCAAAAGGTTTGCAATCCACGCATACTGTTGATTATACAGGGTGCTTCATGAATTACAAATAGAATTAGCATATTGTATGAAGTTTGATAAGAAGATGTCAACCAATTGTTTTTCAATTTATACACCTTGCTAATTAAAACCTTTCATCGCCGCTATTGTAGTAACCCATATAATCACGCATGAAAAGAATATCCCTATCGTATTTGCCAGAAAAGCTCTTTTACGTTCTATTCCAAAAAGATACGCCGCAAGAGTTCCTGCATAAACTCCAGTTCCGGGAAGTGGAATCAATACAAAAATCATCAGCCCCCAAAAACCATATTTCTTTACATTTTTTCCAGCACCCGCTTTGGCACGTCGTGCTATAAAAATCGCCGATTTTTTATAATAATACCATTTAAAAAAATACCGATTTACCACATCAAGAAAGAAGGTCATAATAGGAAAAACCATCACGTTTGCGGCAAAACAAAAAATGAAGGCGAAATAAATATTCACCCCATTTAAAAGTGCATAAGGCAGGCCTACTTTCGCTTCTCCTAATGGGGAGATGCTCCAAAGAACCGCAACGAGTAAATCGAGAATCATTTTTCGAAATTAGATGCTGCAAAAATAACCCATTAGGAGGCTGCAACAACTTAAGAATATATTAAAGTTTAGCTAAACCCATCCCTATTATTAATTAAAAAGCGGCGAGATAAAATGCATCGAAGACTGATTTGAATTTCAAGGTTTTTGATTTAAAAAGTATAGGCTCTCTCCATTAAGTAGCGTCGTGTTTTTGAGCCTCTTTGAGGGGGCAGTGAAGTGTACCATAATCCAGGAAGCACTGCAAAAAGTTAATAAATGCTCTGCCATTATTGCATTACACTCCAAAAGGATTCTCAATACTATGGGCCGGTTTTGTGAACCATTGTGGACCTTGTGCTGTCATAAAGATGTGATCTTCCAAACGCACGCCAAACTCTTGTGGCACCACAATCATAGGTTCTATGCTAAATGTCATTCCAGGTTGTAACTTAATATGATTTCCTCTTAAAATAAACGGATGTTCATGGATTTCGAGACCAATACCGTGACCAGTTCGATGAGGTAATCCCGGTAAATCGTAATCAGGTCCTAATCCATCTTTTTCTAATTGTACGCGCACCTGGTCATCAATATGGCCACAAGGCTGACCTAGTTGTGCGGCATCAAAGGCAGCTAATTGAGCGGCTTTCTCGTTGGCCCAAATTTTCTTTTCCTTATCAGTGGCGTCTCCATAAATATAGGTTCTGGTGATATCTGAAAGATAGCCGTTGTATTTACAACCCGTATCTACTAAAACAATATCATTTTCTTCCAATGGTTTCGGTGATCTTACCCCGTGAGGAAAGCTAGAATCTTTTCCAAATAAAACAATGCAAAAGTACGAGCCACTCGCTATACCAAGTTTCTGATGTGCTCTGTGGATAAAGCTTTCGACTTCGGCGGTGGTGATGCCTGGTTTTAAAATTTTTGCTGTGGCCTGATGTATTTGTAATGTTAAGTTCATAGGGTATTGGATGTGAGCTATTTCAGCGTCACTTTTCAGCATTCTAATATCTCTGATCAACTCTTCAGCACTGCTAATTCGAAGTTTTTGGTGTTCCTGAAAGCGAGAAACCATCGTAAAAGAAGTAGAATCATCAATAGCTAAACGTGTGCCTTCGCTTACCAGATCCGCTATTTTCTGTACTGGCGCTTCATGTTCTGCCCATGGAATGAGCTCACCATCAATCCCTATAAAATCATTGAAAGTGCCGATTTCAAATTCTGGTACTATATATTTAAGACTGCCATCAGCAAAGAGAAGCGCACCAACCAGGCGTTCTGATGGATTCCATTGTGTATTTGTAAAGTAATATAAATTGGTGCCAGCATTGATATATAGTGCATCTAATCCTTTTTCTTTTAAAGCTTCACGAGCTTTGTCGAGTCTGTATTGGAATTCTTTCTCTTGGATAGGATCTGGTTTGGCACTTAGCGCACTTAACTTTGAAAGTTCTTCTTCAGGCGTACTGCCACCAATCCCGTATGATCTGTTGCTATTCATTCTAAATGTAATTTTAAAAATTAATGTTGCGGTTTTTACCATCAAGAAAATTTAAAAAAATTTTCAATCGCCTAACTTTACGTAAAATTTAGGTTAAATAACGCGTTTTAAAAGTAGGTAGATTATGGTGATAAGTTCCTGATTTTTTTTTAAATCTGCAGAGCATTTAACTTTTATTATTTGATTTTTATTAAATAATGTAGGAGGTTTAAGGGCATTGTTTTATATTTAAATGGTGTTTATTAAAATAAATTTTTTAGCATACTCCTGTTTTCATGATTCTTAGGACGATACATATCTCTTTTCGATTGGCATTGTTTCGTCTTGGACGCCATTAATAACATGTAGATTCTTTATCTTTGATTTTTAAAATAGGGCGTCTGAAAATAACTTTTAGTGTAGAAATGTACTTTAATGAAATAAATAAGACACATGTTTATCTTTAAATTGATTAAATAGTATATTTGTACACTAATATAGGATTGGAATATCTATAAATAGTCCGTTATGAATTATGATTTGATTAAAGATGTGCTCACACTAGTACAAGAATTTGATGCTCAAAATCGAAATGGTATGCACTACGCTAAGGGCGTAGATGGCTTCAAGGATTGGATTTCTGACGCGGTGGACTTGGAGGCCGTGACGAAAGAACCCAAATGGGAGGGTAAGGAATATGGACGCAGTCCAGAAAGTGTTATTAATACTTTAATTGTTCATATGAATCGTTATGCGAAAAGTTACTCAAAATCAGCTATTTATGATTCAGAATTTTCTACACAAGAAGATTTTATTTATCTTATCAACTTAAAAGCTTTTGGAGCCATGACCAAAATGGAATTGATAAAAAAAAACATTCAAGAAAAATCTGTCGGAATGCAGATTATTAATCGTTTGATAAAACAAGGCTGGGTCAATCAAACAGATTCTGAGGTAGATAAAAGAAGTAAATTGGTGCATGTTAATGAGAAAGGATTGGATGCTTTGGAGCAGCAAATGGGTAAGGTGCGTCTTGCAACGGAAATTGTTACTGGCGATTTGATCCATAAAGAGAAGATGCAACTTATTGGACTATTGAATAAATTAAATGCATTTCATCATCCTATTTATTTAAGAAACTTGGATCCTTCAGAATTATTGAATGCAGTGACGGAAGACGTCAACACTAATTAGAAATGAAAAAGAAAATTGCAATTATAGGGTCTGGGTTTTCGGGTATTTCTGCTGCTGCTTATGCTGCAAAAGCAGGAAATGAAGTCCATGTTTTTGAAAAACACGACCAACCAGGGGGTAGAGCAAGACAATTTACGACTGATAACGGCTATGTTTTCGATATGGGACCTAGCTGGT
>JBDTKP010000075.1:0-8435 GCA_039935255.1 Gelidibacter sp.
TAAGTTCAACAATTCTGGGCGACCGTTGACCAGTGCGATATTGTTAACACTAAAAGATGACTGTAATGCGGTGTACTTATATAAGGTATTTAAAACAATATTAGGAATGGCATCACGCTTCAATATATAAACGATCCGCATCCCATTTCTGTCCGATTCATCACGAATCATGGAAATACCGTCAATTTTCTTTTCATTAACCAAATCAGCCGTTTTCTTGATCATCTCGGCTTTATTAACTTGGTATGGGATTTCAGTAACGATGATCGTTTCTCTGCCCTGAACCTCTTCAATAATGGCTTTGGCTCTCATAACGATTCTACCGCGACCTGTTTTAAAGGCTTCTATAACGCCATCATAACCATAGATTGTTCCTCCTGTAGGAAAATCTGGAGCTTTGATATGCGTAATCAACTCATCAATATCAATATCACGATTATCAACATAAGCGATGATACCATCAACTACCTCACTTAAATTATGAGGTGGCATATTGGTAGCCATTCCCACTGCAATACCAGAAGCTCCATTAACTAAAAGTCCTGGAATACGGGTAGGCAAAACGGTTGGTTCCTGTAATGTATCATCAAAGTTGAGTCGATGATCTACGGTTTCCTTATCAATGTCTGCCAACATGTCTTCAGAAATTTTACGCATTCGCGCTTCTGTATAACGCATTGCTGCAGGACTATCGCCATCAATGGAACCAAAGTTACCTTGGCCATCTACTAACATATAGCGCAAACTCCACTCTTGGGCCATTCGCACCATGGCATCATATACTGAAGTATCACCATGTGGATGATATTTACCCAGTACTTCACCGACAATTCTTGCTGATTTTTTATGAGCCGTGTTTGCTCTAATTCCTAGTTCATGCATGCCAAAAAGCACACGTCTATGCACTGGTTTTAGACCATCCCTAACATCTGGCAAAGCACGTGACACAATGACTGACATTGAATAATCAATGTAAGCCGATTTCATTTCATCTTCGATGTTGATAGGAATCACTTTTTCTCCTTCTGTCATATATAAATTAATTAGATTTTTTGTAAGTTTTCAAATCGTGCTAAGATAACCATTTTACGAGTTTTAATCACACTTTATCGCGTGTTTTTGGCATTGTTTATTAACAATAGGCCACTTTTTTTATTTGATAAGTATCTCGTTAAATATTTTGAAATTGTGAAGTTTTTTTCGTCACTTAGCCATTATGAAAACATTTAAGGTATAGTTTTTGCCCTATTACAGTAGTTTTCATTATTTTTAATGCAGAAAGGATTTTAATATGGATGATAATTTTTCCCCAAGAGTAAAAGATGTGATAGCCTACAGCAAGGAAGAAGCTTTAAGGTTGGGTCACGATTTTATAGGTACTGAACATTTAATGCTAGGGTTGCTAAGAGATGGCAATGGCAAAGCGATTGACATTTTAAGCGCTTTGGAAATTGATTTAAACCACTTACGACGTAAGGTGGAAATTTTAAGTCCTGCAAACCCAAGCCAGATCACGATGTCAAATGAAAAGAAAAACCTACATTTAACAAGACAGGCAGAGCGTGCGCTTAAAACTACTTTTTTAGAAGCTAAGTTGTTTCAAAGCACCTCAATCAATACGGCACATTTATTATTGTGCATCTTAAGAAATGAAAATGATCCCACAACAAAGCTTTTAAATAAGCTTAAAGTGGATTATGATAACGTAAAAGAACAATTCAAATCTATGATAACTAACAACGATGACTACACAGAATCTCCAAAGGCGGAGTCATTTTCAGATGATGACATAAATGATGAGGATGAAACGAAGCAAAACCCATTCGGCCAATCTACTACAAAAGGTGTCAAAAAGTCCAAAACACCTGTTCTAGATAATTTTGGTCGTGACTTAACAGTTATGGCTGAAGAAGGGAAACTTGACCCAGTAGTTGGTCGAGAGAAAGAAATACAAAGAGTCTCACAAATTTTGAGCAGACGTAAAAAGAACAATCCCTTACTTATTGGGGAACCAGGCGTGGGTAAATCGGCTATTGCGGAAGGTTTAGCGCTACGAATCATCCAACGTAAAGTGTCCCGGATACTTTTCAATAAACGGGTTGTTACTTTGGATTTGGCCAGTTTAGTTGCTGGGACCAAATACCGTGGACAGTTTGAAGAACGTATGAAAGCGGTGATGAACGAACTGGAAAAAAATGATGACATTATTCTTTTTATTGATGAAATCCATACGATTGTTGGTGCCGGTGGCGCCACAGGAAGCTTGGATGCCTCCAATATGTTTAAGCCTGCTTTGGCAAGAGGAGAAATACAATGTATTGGCGCTACCACTTTGGATGAATACAGACAGTATATTGAGAAAGATGGCGCTTTAGAACGTCGTTTTCAAAAAGTGATTGTTGAACCAACTACGGTTGAAGAAACCATTCAGATTTTAGAAAACATCAAAGACAAATATGAAGAACACCATAATGTGCGATACACTCCAGAGGCGATTGAGGCTTGTGTGAAGTTGACCAATAGATATATGACAGAGCGGTTCTTGCCGGACAAAGCTATTGACGCCTTGGATGAAGCAGGCTCAAGAGTCCATATTACAAACATTGATGTGCCTATACAAATTTTAGAGCTTGAAAAGCAATTAGAAGCTGTTAAGGAAACTAAGAATACGGTGGTCAAGAAACAAAAGTACGAAGAGGCTGCAAAACTGCGTGATGATGAAAAACGTATAGAGAAAGAATTGGCAGTGGCCCAAGAAAAATGGGAAGAAGAAACCAAGCTGCATAAAGAAATTGTAACAGAAGACAATGTTGCGGATGTGGTTTCAATGATGACAGGAATTCCAGTAAACAGAATTGCGCAAACCGAAAGCAATAAGTTAGCTCATTTGCCAGAACTGATCAAAGGAAAGGTTATTGGACAAGACGAAGCTGTTGCAAAGGTCGTAAAAGCTATCCAACGTAACCGTGCTGGACTTAAAGATCCTGACAAACCAATTGGGTCATTTATATTTCTGGGGCAAACAGGCGTGGGTAAAACACAGCTAGCCAAAGTGTTGGCGCGGCAATTGTTTGACAGCGACGATGCATTAATTAGAATTGATATGAGTGAATACATGGAAAAATTCGCAATTTCAAGACTTGTTGGAGCACCTCCAGGATATGTAGGCTATGAAGAAGGCGGACAATTGACAGAAAAAATCAGACGTAAACCTTACTCTGTACTTTTATTGGATGAAATTGAGAAAGCGCATCCTGATGTCTTTAACATGTTGCTGCAGGTATTGGACGACGGATTTTTAACCGACAGTCTGGGACGCAAGATTGATTTTAGAAATACTATAATCATCATGACTTCTAATATAGGTGCTCGTAAATTGAAAGATTTTGGGCAAGGTGTTGGTTTTGGAACCGCTGCAAAAACAGCGCAAGCAAGCGACAATTCCAAAAGTATTATTGAGAATGCGCTTAAAAAAGCATTTGCACCTGAGTTTCTAAACCGTATTGATGATGTTATGGTCTTTAATGCTCTAGAGAAAGAACATATTAGTAAGATTATAGATATTGAGTTGGAAAAATTGATTCTTCGTATTAAAGATCTTGGCTATGAACTTATACTTACAACTGAAGCTAAAGATTATATTGCTGAAAAAGGATTTGACAAAGAATATGGTGCGCGGCCATTAAAGCGTGCCATTCAAAAATATGTCGAAGACACCTTGGCTGAAGAGATAATTACAGCAAAAATTAGTGAAGGAGATACCATAACGATGGATTTGAATACTGAATCAAATGAATTAGTGATAAAGATTGAAAAACCAGAAAAACAAATTTAATCTTAATATATTATCTAAAAAAAAAGAGCATCTGTAAATTTTCAGATGCTTTTTTGTTTTAATTTTGCCGTTGACTAACTTTAGATATGAGGGATTTATTAAAATTTGACTTTTGTGAGATGCATATTTACGAGAGTTACCTTATTGTTATTATCAATGAGGGCATTACGGTTTCACCAAAACACAATACGGTATTGATTAATGTGGTGGACACCTATTTTAAGAGTACAAGTTTTGTATATATAACGCATCGCATTAACTCGTACTCCGTAGATCCATCAACCTATCTAGAAACCTCGAAAATCAAAAACCTTAAAGGCTTTGCTGTTGTTTCAACGGATTACAAGGCCAAGTCAAATGTTGAAGTGGAAAAATTGTTTTTGAATAAACCATTCGAAACTTTTGATGATCTTAAAGATGCTGTGACTTGGACCAACTCTCTTTTAGACTTATAACATCTATCTCTATTTTTTCACAGCGTAACTTATATTTAGAAATCTGAAAAAATTCTGATCTCTATTCGTTTCTTCTAACAGTATGGACATGAAGCCTTAGCTTTTTCGTTTTTATTCGAAAAGCAAATCATTGTCAATAGAAAATCCATCAATAAAATGAATGGATTTTTTTATAAGTTCATGAAATATTTCATCTTGTGTTACAAATTTGACTTCACTGGTATAGCTCTTTAAAAAGGCTTCTATTATTGACGATGATGTTTTAGGTTTTCTAAAAGCCAAGGCCTGTGAAGCATTCAATAATTCAATAGCCAAAATTCGCTCAACGTTATATACCAGAGCATGAGCTTGTGTTGCTGCATTAGCCCCCATACTCACGTGGTCTTCTTGACCATTTGAAGAAACGATAGAATCAATGCTAGCAGGTGTCGCCAATTGTTTATTCGCACTTACAATACTTGCAGCTGTATATTGCGGAATCATAAATCCTGAATTAAGTCCAGGATTGTCCACTAAAAATGTTGGAAGACCTCTTAAGCCTGAAATTAGCTGATATATACGTCGTTCAGAAATATTTCCAAGCTCAGCCATGGCAATTTTTAAATAGTCTAATGCCAAAGCCAACGGTTGACCATGAAAATTACCACCAGAGATGATTTTATCCTCTCCAATAAATATGTTTGGGTTATCGGTAACGGAGTTAATTTCTGTCTTTATGGTTTTATGAACAAACTCCAAAGTATCTTTCGTGGCACCATGAACCTGTGGCATGCATCTAAAAGAATAAGGATCTTGAACATGTTGTTTTTGCTGTGAAATAAGTTGGCTATCCTCCAAGAACTCTCGAATTCTTTGAGCCGTTTTTAATTGGCCATTATGTGGCCTTACCAAATGTACCAATTCATTAAAAGGCTCAATCCTTCCATCAAAAGCATCCAACGAAATACTACCAATAAAGTCTGCCAAATAAGAAAGCTTGTAGGATTTCAACAATAA
This sequence comes from Gelidibacter sp., assembly GCA_039935255.1. Classification (GTDB taxonomy): domain Bacteria; phylum Bacteroidota; class Bacteroidia; order Flavobacteriales; family Flavobacteriaceae; genus Gelidibacter. Next base: position 5,287 of record JBDTKP010000075.1, read on the forward strand.
ATGCACACCATAGGCACTCATAAATTGGGTGCCATTCAAAAGCGCCAATCCTTCTTTTGACAATAGAGTAATGGGTTGCCAGTTGAATTTTTTCAAAACGTCTTCCGAAGGCATCACCTTACCTTCAAAATAGACATCACCTTTACCTATTAATGGCAAAGCCAAATGTGCCAAAGGTGCTAAATCTCCCGATGCCCCCAAAGATCCTTGAGTATAGATGATTGGTAGAATATCATGATTATAAAAATCGACCAAGCGCAACACCGTCTCTAATTGTACGCCACTATGTCCGTAACTTAACGACTGAATTTTTAGCAATAACATCAATTTCACAATACCATTTGGCACTTGATCACCTATGCCACACGCATGCGACATTACCAGGTTCTCTTGCAACTGGGTCAATTTGTCTTTTGAGATTTTTACATTGTATAAAGAACCAAAACCTGTATTGATTCCATAGATAGGATCATCTTGTCTGAGCATTAGGTCATCTAGATAATCACGGCAATTATTTATTTTGGTAATAGCTTCTTCTGAAAGTTCTAGCTTTTTATCATAAAAAACAATATCGCTAATAATGGATAATTCTAATGTTTTTGTAGAGATGGAATGTATCAATATCATGTTTTTTTTAAATGTGTTCAAAAATCAGCATAACCTTTACATTATGCAACAAATGTTAATAATTAATAAAAATTCCTGCAATATGCATTCAAATCTGTTACTTTTGAAGACTTAAAATAATAACAATGAAAAAAATGTTTGTTTTCTTATGTGCGCTATCTATAGTCGCATGTAAGCAAGAACCTAAAGATTATGTTACCTTTTCCGGTAAAATAACTAACCAAAACAGTGATTCACTCTTAGTTGGAACACAAACTTACAGCAAAACCATAAAAGTTAATTCCGATGGTACCTTTAAGGACACCCTTAAAATTAAAGAACCTGGAGTTTTTGCACTATATGATGGTAAAGCATCAATTCCTGTCTTTTTAAGAAACGGCTTTGAACTTAATATGGATGTAGATGCTCAGGAATTTGATAAAACCCTCAAATTTTCAGGAATAGGATCTGAAAATAATAACTTCTTGGCTGAACAACAAATATTGCAAGAAAAATTATTGGATCAGGATAAGTTGAGTAGTTTAAATAGAGAAGAGTTAACAAACGAACTTCAATCTGCTAAAAAAGAATTGCATACTTTTTATAATCGTGACAAATCTTTGGACTCACTTCTTGTTGTTCAGGCGAACAGAAATTTGGAGCCTATGCTTGCCATGTATGAAAATTATTTTTTAGAATCTATTGCGGTTAGAGAGCAGTTTCCAGTGGGTTCCCCATCTCCAACTTTTGAAAATTATGAGAACTTTAAAGGCGGCACGACTTCATTGGAAGATTTAAAAGGAAAATATGTTTATATAGATGTTTGGGCCACTTGGTGTGGACCTTGTATCGCTGAAATCCCCTCAATTAAGAAACTTGAATCACAATACAAAGATAAAAACATTCAGTTTTTGAGTATCTCGATTGATGATGCCATGAGAAGCGGAGGCGGCGATCTTGAAGTTGCAAAGAATAAGTGGAAAACTATGGTTGAAAAGGAAAGCTTGGTCGGCATTCATTTGTTTTCTGACAAAAACTGGGAATCAGATTTTATCAGAAACTATAACATTCAAGGAATTCCAAGATTTATTTTAATCGACCCTAATGGTAATGTGGTAGATGCCAACGCCCCACGACCATCAAGCAAAAAACTGGTAGAGATGTTTGATGGTTTAGGTATCTAAACCATCAATTACTCCATATTGAAATCCGCACTTTAGAAGTACAACTAAAGTGCGGATTTTTTCATTTATTACTTTATTCCTCAGGAGCTGATTGTGGCTGTACGGGAGGTTTTGCAAATAAATCCAGATAAGCTTGTCCTAGATACTCAATCACATGACTTGCGCTCATACTTTGATAGCCATAATCTTCCACGGCGATGTCTGCCGCTTTACCATGTAAATAAACGCCAAACAACGTTGCGGATAAAGGTTCATAACCTTGGCAAATAAGGCCTGTGATGATTCCCGTCAACACATCGCCTGTGCCACCAGTGGATAATCCAGGATTTCCGGTAGAATTAATATATAATTTATCACCAAACACCGTAATGGTATTAGCACCTTTAATGACGATAATACAGTCATGTTTCTTTGAGAATGCTTTTGCTTTCTTCAACTTATCAAAATCGTTTTTCCATTTCCCGATAAGGCGTTCCAATTCTTTAGGATGTGGCGTAAGGATGGTTTGAGGCTTCAACAACTTCAAATCGTCCTTATGATGTGATAACAGGTTGAGGGCATCTGCATCAATAACTAAAGATGCCGTATTTGATTTTAAAAACTCTTGAAATGCGGTATATGTTTTTTCATCCGTTCCCATTCCCATACCTATTCCAATCGCAGTTGGCTGGAAGTCAAATTTGATAGTTGTTAACTTCTCTTCATCAATGTCAGTTATAACCATCGCCTCAGGAAAAGTGGACTGCATAGGTACATATCCACATTTAGGAATAAAAGTAGTGACCAAACCCGCTCCAGAAGCTAACGCTGCTCTTCCTGAAAGAATCATCGCTCCTATTTTACCATAACTCCCTCCAACCATCAATCCGTGACCATAAGTGCCTTTATTTGAAAATTTTTCTCGCGGTTTATAAAGGGGCAACATTTCATTTTTACCAATCATCTCTACCTCAGTTTCTGTTTGTTGCAAGAACTCAGGATCTATACCAATATCAAGCACTTCCCATTGCACGGTATATTTTGAAGTATCTGGAAGAAAAAATACTAATTTCGGAGATTGAAAACTTAGGGTGTGATCTGCCCAAACCACACCATTCTCATCTTCTGGAACGCCATCTGGATAGAGTCCTGAAGGCAAATCAATAGCTAATGTAAATGCCCTTGACGCTCTGAAATGTTGAAACAATCCTTTCACCCACTCATTTGCAGGTCTGTTTAGCCCAATCCCAAAAACAGCGTCCACAATGATGTCATCCGGACCAATTGGAGGGAAATCTGCTTTACAACTCAGCATTTCAGGCCATTTTTTAGTGGTTTGTTTGATCAGATCATAGTTGATCAAAAAATCCTTGGTGCGTT
>JBDTKP010000076.1:0-8455 GCA_039935255.1 Gelidibacter sp.
AAGCTTATAACACTTATGTGCGCTTGCGTTATTTTGATAAAAATATAGACGAAAAAAAATCGACAGGGAGAGTGCTTCATGGCGAAGTAGAAGATCATCGTATTTATATCCTCACTCCTGCGGTAACCAATCCCATGTTATTGAACAAGAGTAAGCAACTATAATTACATCCTATTGGCCCAATTTTAAAACACCTACTTACATGAAAAACAGCTACCTTATCTTTTTTATAACACTCTTTTCTTTTACTTCTGTTGCTCAAAATTTTTCAAAGACGGTCACCGTAAGTGCCGGTATTCCTGTCAAAATAAAATCAGGCACTCTAATTTCAGCTTCCGAAATCACTCTTAAATCAACATCAGACCGTTTCTCGAGTTTATTTTTAGAAGAAGCTTTGCCAGGAGCTGTTATAGTTAACTACGATCGGCATGTGAATCTTCGAGGGGGCAATGACTTGATTTCTATGCCGGTTAAGTCAACTACTGCTGTGGTTTATTCTGACTTTTTAAATGATACTAACGGCATCGTAAGTAATCGGGATGTATTACCCCAAAATCCTAGTAAACCGTCCACCTATCGGTTTGGTCCTTATAGCAACGTATCTCAAAAATATTTGAATTATGATGAAGTTGATGATGGAGCAAAAGAGCTGAAGAGAGGCGTTGGATACAGAGCTGCAGCTAACAATGCTGAACAAACCTTGAGATTTACAGGTTCGGTTTCAACCGTTACAGAAACCGTAAATATTACGACTGCGGGTAGGAACAGATGGAATTTGGTGGGTAATCCTTATCCAACCTATTTAAATTCGCAAGCTTTTTTAGATGAGAATATTGACCAATTGGATGATAATGCTGCAGCAATTTACGGCTATAATAGTGGTACCAGAGAGGGGGAAGGAACTATTGGTAATTTTACAATCATCAATAGGCTTACCTATACTGATCAAAAGATTGCTCCTGGGCAGGGTTTTTTAGTTGCAAACAAACTTAGCACCCCTTCCAGTCAGATTTCATTCACATCGGCAATGCGAGTTTTTAGTGGGCAGGATGATTTTATCCTTAACCGCAATGAAAACCAAAATAAGATGTTAAGATTAAAAGCAGCCCATAAGACTGCTAATTTTGCTACAGAAATTTATTTTAATGCCAACTCAACTTTAGGTTTAGACCCAGGCTATGACGCGGCTCTTTTTGATGGTGCAGACACTGATTTTATGATCTATTCGCAGTTAGTAAAAGATAATAGTGGTCGAAATATGGCCATCCAAAGCCTTGGTTTTTCAGATATGGATGCTGTTATCATTCCGTTGGGTATAAAAACCATACAAGGAGCGCGTGTCACTTTCAGTATTGAAAGTTCTAACTTACCCAAAGGAATTGAGGTCTACTTAGAGGATAAACAAGCGAATATCTTGACGCTATTGAATACTGGCGATTATGCCTTTACTGCTAAAACTGCTATTTCTGGGACAGGACGTTTTTTCTTGAGAATGGAGAATAGGGCTTTATCTATCAGTGATAAGGAAAACAAAAGCTTGCAAATATTTGCAGGGGAGCAAACGCTTTTTATTAATGGGCAACTTCTTGCAGATACAAAGGTGTCTGTTTATGATATTCAAGGCCGTCTGGTTTTAACTTCCTCTTTAAAAGAAGGGTCAGATAGAAACAAAATAAATACAACTACCTTAAATACAGGTGTCTATGTTGTTAGATTGGTTAATGAAGCACAGTTCCAAACTAAAAAAGTAGTTATTAGATGATATTGTTTTATAATTTAATATAAGAGGAAGCCCGCTGATTCTAGCAGACTTCCTTTTTTTTAGCTTGATATTTCCCTTTTTTAAGCTGCAAGCGTTCATATCCAATTGTTTAATTGAATTATAATAGGTGAAATTTCTTTCTTCTAGTCTGATTATGCAATTTATAGCCTCTATAGATGTTTTTATTTCTTCGATGATACTATTAGTTTTATAAGGGTTCTCAATAGGTCTTGTTTAAATGCCATAAAATATTTACAGGTGTTCTTATTGTTTTCAACGCATGTATTGTCTAAGATGTTTTTGTTTTTTTATCTTTATAGTCAACAATTTATAAATTTCCTTGATACTTTAATCTATCGAATGATGAGTTGATGCGGTGTTTTGGCTACGGATAGGACGTTTAAAATAATTTTATATTTAATGTCGGATAAGTTTGTCTGATATGAAATCAGAGGTTATATTTGTAACGGTAAGTCAGGTATATACTTTCCTAAGTCTTGCAAATATGACATGAAAGCAAGTTAATCTAGTGCAGATCAATCATTTTAAAATATAGGTGTAAGTCTGAAAGGAATTTCATTAAATCAACTAGCAATTGCTTTTTGTCTAGAAAACACTTTTGTTAACACCTAAAGCACTTTGTTAATAGAGAATAAAGAGTCTTTTATCTGTTTTAAATAATGCGCACTAAAATGAATGCTATTGTGGTATTCATATTTGTTTTTTTACCAGAGATGACAATGCCATTCACGAATGGGTGATCTAGTTTTTGATGCCTGCATTACTAATTAAAGGTGCATAATATACTTGGATTTGTAGAAGTCTGTTGTAAAAACTGAACGAATGGTTTGGAAAAAAATAGGCGCATATTATATTCTCAACGCCACTAAAGATTGGCTTGATATTTTAAAATAAACAAACTTGAACTAATAAATTTTAAAAAGGTAATAAATAAGACTTTATGAAAAATTGTAAGATAGTAATCTTGTTGTTTTTAATGGCAATTCCAAATTTTTTAAGTGCCCAAGAGAAGATCACGACAGATAATTGGCTCTCCAGTCCTGGAATTATTGGGACCTTCGTCTTGATAGCCATTGTAATGATCATTGCGATCGTTATATTATTTGTAAAATTAAATGGGTATATCGATTCTTTAAAACGCAGGCAGCTCGATAAAAACCGAATGGCATTTGATGATGAGATTGTGGCAATGGAAGAAAGCAATATTGATGACATCCTAGAAAAGCGAAAAGCAGCCTTAAAATACAAACTGAAAGGGGACGAATTGTCAGGAGACAACGCCGCCCATGACGAAAAAGGGTTGTTGCAACGCGTGGTAAGAGATCCAAGCAATGCCTTTTTTGATGAAAAGAAAAAAACATCGCTCAGTCTTGAAACGCCTCTTGAACTTAAGAAAATAGTCATTTATTATATTGGCGCAGCCGCGATTTGGCTGGTTTTAGGGACATTAATTGGGCAGTATTTAGGAATGAAGTTTATATGGCCTGAAATGGACCATCAACCTTGGTTTAGTTTTGGGCGTTTGCGACCGGTGCACACCAATATGGTGTTCTGGGGGTGGTCATCGCTGGCGATGATTGGTCTTGGGTATTTTGTAATTGCTCGAACGTCAAGCACCAAAATTTATAATTATAATTGGGCATGGATCGCTTGGGGGCTTATTAATGCTACGGTAATATTAGGAAGTATCTGTTTGATGGCAGGTATCAATAATGGTGGTGGTGAGTATCGAGAGTATATCTGGCCAGTCATGTTAATGTTTGCCATTGGATTAATCATGACGTTTTGGAATTTTTATAAAACTGTGGCCACCCGTAAAATTTCAGAAATATACATTTCGAATTGGTTCATACTAGCAGCCTTAATTTGGACGATTGTGTTGACCGTTATCGGGTATTTGCCATTTTACCAAGATGGTTTGGGCGAAACCGTAATTCAGGGTTATTATATGCACCAAGGTGTCGGGATGTGGTTCATGACCTTCACGCTTGGTTTGGTGTATTACTATTTACCGTCATCGCTGAACAAACCTATTTATTCGTATTCCTTAGGGGTTTTGGCGTTCTGGACGCAGATGTTATTCTATACCATGATTGGAACGCATCACTTTGTATTTAGTCCATTACCATGGTGGTTGCAAACTATTGCGATTGTATTTAGTGCCGGAATGGTTATTCCTGTTGTGGCTGGTACTACCAACTTTTTAATGACCATGAAAGGAAGTTGGAATCACATTTCCAAAAGTTATGTGCTCCCCTTCTTTTTAGTAGGAACGATATTTTATTTTGTAGGGTCTATGCAAGGAAGTTTACAAGCTTTTCGTTTTACGAATTTTGTCTGGCACTTTACTGATTTTAATGTGGCCCATTCTCATATGACCATGTATGGCATCATCGCTTTCTTCTTGTGGGCGGGCATTTATGCTATTTTGCCAAAATTGACCGGAAAGGAACCTTCACAGGTATTGGTAGGGGCTCATTTCTGGTTGGCGTTTATTGGGCTATTTGCCTATATGATGTCGCTCATGGCAGGAGGTACTTACAAAGGCTTAAGTTGGATAGACAGTAATCCATTTATCGAATCCGTTATATTGATGAAAGAATATTGGGTTTGGCGTGCCATTGGAGGTTCTCTGATGTTTGCATCGCACTTAGTATTTGCCTATAACTTTTACTATATGGTGAAAGGATACAATAAGATTGATCCGTCATTGAGAACGAAAAAAGTAGAAGAAATAACCGTTTAATAAGACCTATAACATGCTTAATTTTCATAAAGAACATAAAAATTTGGTGCTTACCGCAGGAGGAGTATTTATTGCCTTGAGCATTCTTATCGCTATACTTCCCGCTTTTCAAATGCAGAGAACGGAACCCATTCCCGATGAACAACCATTAACGGTCAATGAGCGCGAAGGGCTTCACGTCTATGTGTCCGAAAACTGTATGGCTTGCCACACGCAACAAGTCCGTAACATTGAAATGGACAAAGTTTGGGGCAGTAGACCATCTATTCCTTCAGATTATTTTTATAGTAAAAAGCGCTTGGATGTTTGGAGACAATCGCCTTCTCTATTAGGAAGTGAACGCACCGGTCCCGATCTGACCAATATAGGAGTCCGTCAGCCAAGTGAGGATTGGCATTTGCTCCATTTGTACAATCCAAGAGCAGTGGTTTCAGCATCAGTGATGCCATCGTATCCTTGGTTATTTCGTGAAGTGGATAGTTCTGCATTACGCAAGGATGATAAGGTCATCGCTGTTCCTAAGAACTTGTTCAATAAGCCTGGTAAAAAAATAGTAGCCTCTGATGATGCCTTGCGCTTGGTGGATTATTTGAAATATTTGAAACAAACCGATATGCCTAGTGGCACTATAGATGACTTTATCCCAGCTCTGAAAAAAATTCAGGCGGAACGCTCGGATGGTGGGAAGCAAACATTGGATGGTGCTAAACTGTATGCACAAGTTTGTGCAGCCTGCCATCAGGACACGGGTAAAGGTATTATTGGAGCCTTCCCTCCATTGGTTGGAAGCTCAATTGTAAATGATGAAAACACTGAAAAACTTATCAGGGTAGTCATTCAAGGCTATAATGCCCGTACTGATTATGGGGTGATGCCACCATTTGGCGACCAACTTAATGATGCTGAAATTGCTGCCATACTTACCCACGAAAGAAGCAGTTGGGGTAATGATGCCGCTGCGGTCACTGAAGATGATGTGGCAAAAGTGCGACAATATGTCGAGATGGAACTAAATAAATAAGAGATGAAAAAAAGATTTTTATTATTTACGTGGTTGTTTTTCTTGGGTCAAACCATCACATTTGCCTGTGATGTTTGTAAGACAAATCAGCCGAAAGGATTAGAGAATATTACGCATGGCGCTGGGCCATCGGGAAACCTTGATTATTTTATAATTTGGGGAGGTGTTATTATCGTTGCATTTACTCTTTTCTACAGTCTTAAATATTTGATAAAACCCAAAGAGAGTAATCCAGACCACATAAAGAACATTGTTAGAAACGAAGGATTTTAAATTATGGAAGACAATAGAATCGTAAAAGTTTTTTTGGACGATGATCCCAAGCCGTTTGCATCATTTGCACCACCGGTTAAAATCGTATTGGATACAACCAAAATACCCGATGGAAAGCACACCTTAAAAATTGTGGCCAAGTCCTCAAACAATATCGAAGGGATTCGCGAAATTCCTTTTATAGTGCGTAATGGACCTGAAATTGCAGTGGTAGGCTTAAAGGAAAATGAAACTGTAGATGCGCAAATACCGATTACTATAAATGCCTATGGGAGTGAAACTTCTGATTTTTTCGTGATTCGTGGCTCTGAAACACCAAAGGCTATTCCTGCGTGGGTTTGGGCATTAGTAATTATTTTTATTGCTTTTGGATTATTTTATCTCATTATGTACTGGGATCCAGAGCTTTATAAATCATTTGTATAGATATGGAGAACGAAATCTTAAACTTGGATGATATTAAAACGCTTGTAGATTCTTTCTATAGTAGAGTGCGTGAAGACGCGCTGTTAGCGCCCATTTTTAATGAGGTGATTCAAGGACGATGGCCTGAGCATATGGAGAAGATGTACACCTTTTGGCAAACACTGTTACTTGGTGAACGCACTTATAAAGGCAATCCTTTTGGGCCACATGCTGAATTATTTATAACAAAAGTGCATTTTGACCGCTGGTTAGAATTGTTTTATAAAACGGTCAACGACAACTTTGAAGGTGAAAAAGCAGAAGAAGCCAAATGGCGCGCGTCAAGAATTGCTGAGGTTTTTCAACATCGGATTGCGACATACCAGTAAAGAGACTTTTTTAGCATAAGTACAAAGCTCATGACTAAAATTGTAAAGCTTTGAAAATAAAGGCTTTGAATTTTTGCTATGAGTTAAACTTAACAGAAGATAAAGTAAAGAATGATCAGAGCCGCAGAGTGGCGACATATTATCTTTATACCAAATTATAATATAGTAAAATGTACAATCGTCTTTTCAGCACCTTTACACTGAAAGACGATATTTTTATAACAAAACTTTAATTCGGATAGTTTTGTCCTAATTGAAATTATGCGTAGCTTTACACTATGATTTAGCAGAAGAAAAGGTTGGTTTTATGGAATTACTTTTAAGTGATAACATCGTAATCAAAAATTCACCGATCATTTAAATCCAAGATTATGGCAGCATCAAATAAACCTGAATTAAGCCTGTTGGATACAGGAAGTTCTTTAAAAACATTACAAATATCTGCAATGGCAGGAATGATCATGCCATTGCACCATGCTACCAAAGAAACGGTCATCGTGGTTCAAGAAGGTACGGCTTTATTAAAGATGCCCAATGCTGAGCATGTTCTCAATAAAGGCCTGTCTTTTATTATTCCGGCACTTGTAGAGCATACTTTAGTAGTTAAAACAGACTTTAAAGCTATTGCAATTATGGCGGCAGATTCTGAGATTGAGTTTATATAGATAGAACAATCCCTTAATTTTGAAAATCTTAATTAAAAACATGAGATTCCCACCTTCGTGGGAATAAATAATAATAACAATAAAAAATAATAATCTACATGAAAACAGCATCATTAACTGACAACATTCAATACAACGAAACGCGACCAACCATTCAAGTTTTGTTAGACACAGAAAACGGAAAAGAAATACGGATTGCTTTTAAGAAAGATCAAGTCATGAAAGAGCACAAAACTCCTTTTGCAATCGTGGTTGAAATTTTTGAAGGCTGTATCAATTTTGGCGTAAACGGTGACATCCATACTTTAAATAGGGGTGATTTAATTTCTCTTGAAGGCGGTGTGCCGCACGATCTTACTGCCATGAAGGACAGCATCGTCAGGTTGAGTTTAAATAAAGGCGATAGTGCTAAGCGTGTGGAAGATGTTGTGAAAGATTCTTAATCTAAAATAAATAACATATTATTTAAAGTTTAATATTATGAAACGTACAGCTCATGCCGTGTGGAACGGCTCACTAAAAGAAGGAGAAGGGAAAATAACAACCCAAAGCAAGGTTTTGAACGACTCGCAATACTGTTTCAATTCTCGTTTTGGAGATGCCAAGCCAACAAACCCTGACGAATTGCTGGCAGCTGCTCACGCAGGATGCTTTGCAATGGCGTTAAGCATGATTCTTGGTAAAGAAGGATATATAGCAGATGAACTTGATGTGACTTCAGAAGTGACCATGGATGTCGATAAGTTAGAACTTACGGGGTCTCATTTAACGCTCAAAGCAAAAATACCGAACATCGGCCAAGATAAATTTATGGAATGTGCCAATGCGGCTAAGGATAATTGTCCGGTAAGTAAAGCCTTGAGTTTAAAAATCACTCTGGACGCCCAACTTCAATAGATTTATCAACCGTATAAAATTAATAGTTATGAATAATGCACAAGACTTAGCTCGAAAAAAGGCAGATTTGGCTCCTAAGCAAATAGAAGCCTGGAGAACCTTCAGCAAAACGGTGTTTCAGGAAGGCGCTTTGGATGAAAAAACAAAACAACTTATTGCGGTGGCGGTAGCACACGTTACGAAATGTCCATATTGCATTAGAGCCCATACACCACAAGCCATGCGCAAAGGTGCAAGCAAGGAAGAAATTATGGAAGCGATTTGGGTTGCTGCTGC
>JBDTKP010000077.1:0-17025 GCA_039935255.1 Gelidibacter sp.
TACTTTGCTCAAGTACAATAGGAATAAAAAGCCATAATATTAATGTGAACAGGCCACCAATTAATAATAAGGTGATAAAAGCACCTAAATTCCGTCCTAATTTCAATTTGTACTTAAAAAAATAAACGACCGGTCTGAAGATAAGTGAAATTACCCCTGCAATAAAAACATAGAGGATCAGCGATTGAACCTTATAAAGAAAGAAAAGGAGTAACACAATGCCTAATACAACACCTATAGCTTGTAGAATTCCTTTAGAAATGGTTTTTGCTTTCATATTTTATATATAAATCAAATTTAGGATGTGGTGGCAAGAAAAATTAACGGTATCCAATAATTGTTTGTACCATGGTAAATATAAGAATTATCCCCGAAGTTGTTTTGTGATTTCATAGAGCGCAATACTTGTAGCTTGTACAACATTCATACTGCTATTTTGACCAAACATATCAATATGAACACTATGATCAGATAATTGTAAACAGCGCTCAGAAATGCCAAAATTCTCATCACCAATAAGTAGTGCTAATGGTCGATGGCATTCAAATTTCATCTCATAAAGAGATTTACTATCACTTTCAATCTCCAAGGCAAAAATTTGATAATCTAATGCTTTAAGCTTTTTTAAAACGTCTTCCGCATGCTCTTGCCATTCAAAGTCAACATGTTTTTCAGTACTTCTTGAGGTTTTTGTCATTTTCCTACCCAAAGGAATAGGATTACCACAAAAAATTAATTTCTCAATTCCAAAAGCATCTGCAGTTCTAAACAAACTTCCCACATTGGCAGCATTAGTCACATTTTCACAAATCAAGATGATGGGGAAAGTAAGTTGGTTAAATTTTGAATTGTAGTGGGTAAGCTGCATGAGGATGGATAATTAACGATTGGAGATTAACGATTTATGATTTTTGAAGTATAGATTCGTTGATTTGAATAAATGTGATAGGTGAAACATTAATTATTCATAAATTCATCCAAACCTTAAAACTGGTTAAATGCGTATCTATGCGCAGTCTTAATCAGTGCTAATCTGTGTGATCCGTGTTTAAAACATATAGCGCTGATAAAAGATGATTTATAGATCGAAATCGTTCTAGTTTTCGAAAACATACTTTATGATATTTGCGCCCATTTTCAGCGCTTTCTCGCGGACTTCTATAGGGTCGTTATGGACTCCTTCATCTTCCCATCCATTTCCTAAGTCGCTTTCATAGGTAAATAGAAGAATCAATCTGTCCTTTTCGAAAATGCCAAATGCTTGAGGTCTTTCGCCATCATGCTCATGAATTTTGGGTAATCCATCTGGGAATTTGAAGGCTGAATTAAAAATCGGATGTGTTTTTGGTAATTCGACCAATTCCTTATTTGGAAAAACCTTTTTTAGCTCTTTCACGAGATAAGGTTCCATCCCGTAGTTGTCGTCAATGTGTAAAAATCCACCAGAAAAAAGATAATTCCTCAAATTTTCAATATCATTCTCACTGAAAAACACGTTGCCATGTCCTGTCATATGTATGAATGGGAATTGATAAATATCAGGACTATCTGGTTCTACCGTCTGTGGTTTGGGATTAATTTTTGTATTGATATGGATGTTGCAATAGGAAATCAAATTAGGCAAAGAGGTTGGGTTGGCATACCAATCGCCGCCACCTTTATATTTTAAAACGGCGATTTCTTGTCCATGCGCTGTAATTGATAAGCATATAGTAAAAAACAAAAGCGCAATATATTGTATTGATATTTTTAAACTGAATTTCATGGATCAAAAGTATAAATAAAAATATGAATGTCAGATAAAAGTAGAAGACTCTATTAAAGTAAAATACAGATTTGTTAGTTGAGGCATTTGAGGTTTTCGTTTAAATGAAATTAGAGGTTAAAACTCATTTTACAAACTCAATTATATCATCAAGAAGAATAACCACAATGTACTTGCGTCTTATTTAAATTAAAGAGATTTTCGCATTTGAGCTCCAGAGGAAGGACATGATATTACACTGGGAGCAATTAGGAGATCTAACATTTAATTCTTTGAAATTAAATGGTCTTATTGTTTACTTAAGCACCTAATGATGAGCGACATGACGTTGATTGCATGAAGCTATAGTTCATTGTAAAAAGCAATGCTGTGACAAGCTACAACAGCAGCGGTTTCTGTGCGTAAACGCGTATTTCCCAGGGTAACCGGCTTAAATCCTGATGCGATGGCCAATTGAATTTCTGAAGAACTAAAATCACCTTCAGGGCCAATTAAAACAAGAACATCAGCATTGGATTGCAAAGCGTTTTTTAAAGATATCTTTTTTGTTTCTTCACAATGTGCAATAAATTTTTGTCCGCTGAATGGTTGTGAGATAAACTCACTAAACGAAATCGCCTCATTTAATTCTGGCATATAATTATGCAAAGACTGTTTCATGGCCGATTGGATAATTTTCTCGAAGCGGTCATTTTTGATAATCTTACGTTCGCTATGATCGCAAATAATAGGAGTGATGATATCCACGCCAATTTCTGTCGCTTTTTCTAAAAACCATTCGTAGCGATCGTTCATTTTTGTGGGCGCTACGGCCAAATGAACTTTGTACGGTCGGGAAGGCTCGAAGGACTTGGAAAGAATAGAAGCCGTACAATTTTTTATATCCGCCGTGGTAATCTCAGCAATGAACAACCAGCCTTTACCATTGGAGATTTGAAGTTGATCGCCACTACTTTTACGTAGCACCTTCACAATATGTCGGCTTTCATCTTTTGTAAATGACATCTGAGTCGTTTCTTCGTAAATGTCTGGATTGTAAAAAAGCTGCATGGCTATAGGGATTCGGTTGTTTTAAATTTTAAGTCGCGAAGAAGCGGTCACGTTTTGTTCTGCAAAATCGCCTTCCAAAAACTTTAAATAGCCGACTATTGCAATCATTGCAGCGTTATCAGTCGTGAATTCAAATTTAGGAACATAGGTCTTCCAGCCAAATTTTGCCTCGCCATCTTTCAAAGCTTGCCGAATGCCAGTATTTGCTGATACACCTCCGCCAATAGCGATGTGGTTGATGCCCGTTTGCGTTGTAGCGAGTTTCAACTTATCAATTAATATCCCAATAATGGTGTATTGTATAGAAGCACAAATATCATTCAAATTTTCTTCAATAAAATTGGGATTGGCCTTCGTTTCCTTCTGAATGAAATAAAGAATGGCCGTTTTTAATCCTGAAAAACTAAAATTCAATCCTTCAACTTTAGGTTTGGTAAATTTATAAGCTTTAGGATTGCCGAGCTTCGCGCGTTTATCAATTTCTGGGCCTGCAGGATAGCCAAGCCCTAATATTTTCCCACTCTTATCAAAAGCCTCACCTACTGCGTCATCTATTGTTTCTCCAATCACTTCCAGGTCAAAATGTGAATTCACTTTTATAATTTGGGTGTGCCCGCCAGAAATCGTCATTCCCAAGAAAGGGAAAGGCGGTTTGTCAAAACCTTCTTCATCAATAAAATGAGCCAAAATATGGGCTTGCATGTGGTTCACATCAATGAGTGGGATATTCAATCCGTAAGCCATAGATTTGGCAAATGAGGTACCCACCAATAACGATCCCATCAGGCCTGGGCCTCGTGTAAAAGCAATAGCGTTCAACTGAGTTTTATCAACTTTTGCTTGTTTCAAAGCTTGATCTACCACTGGAACAATATTTTGTTGATGTGCCCTTGATGCTAATTCTGGAACGACGCCACCATAAGCTTCATGAATGCTTTGGCCAGCAACAACATTGCTCAATATTTTCCCGTTAAGCATTACGGAAGCGGCAGTATCATCACATGATGACTCAATTGCAAGAATATAAATATTTTGTGAAGCCATTAATCTGAATTAGGCACAATAATTGTTAATTTTGGCTTCAAAGTTATAACTTTTAGAACGTATCAAAAAACTTTTAAAAATAGTATCCAAAATTGTGGCAATAATAGTATTGCTATTCATCATTTTGGTGCTAATTCTCTCTATCCCGCCTGTTCAGACCTTTTTAGGGAAAAAAGTGACTAAACGTATCAATGATGACTTTGGTACGCATATTTATATTGACAAGATAGGGCTTCAATTTAATGGCGATGTTGAAATTAAAGGCATCTTAATCGAAGATTACAAACAGGACACTTTAATAGGGATTAAAGAACTGAATACGTCTATTTTAAATTTCAGAAACCTTTACAATAACAAATTGACATTTGGAGATATTGATGTTCAAGAATTAACCTTCAATATCAGAACTTACTTAGGTGAAAATCAAACAAATCTCGACGTTTTTGTGGCCCGATTTGATGAAGATAATCCAAGACCAGATAAAAGTAAATTTTTATTGTCCTCAAGCGATGTGTCTATTTATGGAAGCACGTTCAGGATGATTAATGATAATAAGGAAAATCCAAAAATTTTAGAATTTCAGAATCTTAGTCTTAATGCCACAAATTTACTAATTAATGGCAGTGATGTTAGCACCCGAATAAACACACTCGCTTTTAGGGACAGTAGAGGCCTTACCGTTAAAAATATGATCACGGATTTTGAATACACTCTGGATCATATGACCTTCGCCAATCTGTCTATCAAAACGCCTAAATCCTTTCTGAATGGTGATTTGACATTTAAATACAACCGTGAAGATTTAAAAGATTTCACGAACAAGGTGGCTGTTGTTGCAAGTTTTAAGGATTCGGATGTGATGCTCAATGAATTGAATACGTTTTATAATGAATTTGGTGTCCAGGATCATGCGACGTTCAGCGTGAGCTTGAATGGGACATTAAATGATTTGAACATGATGAATCTGAGACTTAATACCAGTAGTCAGACTAAGATTTATGGTGACATCAACTTTAAAAATTTATTTAATAGTGAAAGTAATACGTTTGCAATGGATGGCAACTTCAGCAATCTGTCATCCAACTATTACGATTTAAAATCGCTGATGCCTAATGTACTGGGTGCCTCAATACCTAGTATATTCTCGAAGTTAGGAAGTTTTACTGTTTACGGAAACACCTTAATTACATCCACAGATATCGAGGCTAACTTAAAAATTAATACGGCACTTGGACATATCGATTCTAATCTGAATTTATTACGATTTAATGATATTGACAATGCAAGTTATAAAGGAAACATCGTCCTTGAGGATTTTGATATCGGACAGCTTTTGGATGACCCAAATATAAAAGAAACCACTTTTGATTTTGATGTAGATGGGAAAGGCTTTACCCTTGAAAATTTAAAAACTGATATTAAAGGGCATGTTTATAGTATCAATTATAACAATTACAACTATGAAAACATTGAGATTTCCGGTCAATTAGGAAACAAAATTTTTAATGGTGTTTTGGTTTCAAATGATGACAACTTTAAATTTAAGTTCAATGGCTTGGCTGATTTGTCAAAAAAAGTCAATTCATTGGATTTTACTGCTGAAGTCGAGTACGCTAACTTGCGCGCTTTAAATTTTGTGACTAAAGACAGTATTTCAATTTTTAAGGGCAATATCATCATGGACATGGAGGGGTCCGGTATTGATGACGCCTATGGAAAGCTTACTTTCAACAACACTACTTATATTAATGAAAATGATACTTATTATTTTGATGATTTTGAGGTTATTTCAAGATTTAATGATGTTGAACGTATTATAGAAATCAATTCTCCTGATATCATTGAAGGCCAAGTAAGTGGTGTTTTCAAATTTAAAGATATTGGAAAGCTCGTGGAAAATTCGATCGGAAGTATTTACACCAAATTTGTGCCCCATAAAATTGTAACAGATCAATATCTCGATTTTAATTTTACTATTTATAACAAAATCGTAGAGGTTTTTTATCCTGATTTGGAGCTTGGCAAAAACACCTTTATTAAAGGCCGCATAGAAAGTGATCAGCGAGGATTTAATTTGACCTTTAAATCACCTCAGATTAAGTTATTGGATTATTTTGCGAATGACATTCAAATAAACATAGACAACAGCAATCCTCTTTTTAATACATTTATAGAAATTGATTCTATAAACACCAAACTTTATAATATTTCAAAATTCAATCTCATTAATGTTACGGTTCGTGACACATTGTTTATCAAATCTGAATTTAATGGTGGCAAGCAAAATAATGATCTTTATAATTTGAGTTTGTTCTATACCATTGATAAAGACAATAAATCGGTGGTAGGTTTTAAAAAGTCAGATATTACAATCAAGGACAATAATTGGTTTATAAATGAAGAGAAAAACCAGTTGAACAAAGTAACATTTGACCGCAATTTCAGGGAATTTGATATAGCTGATGTGGTATTTAGTCATGAGGATGAAGAAATTCAACTCTCAGGTGTGCTACGCGATTCAACCTACAAAGATTTAAAACTGAGTTTTACTGAAGTCGATCTCAACAAAATAACGCCGACGCTTGATAAAATCAGTTTTGGAGGTATTCTTAACGGTAATTTGGATGTACTTCAACAAAATGGTGTGTATGTGCCCAATTCTAATATTGCCATTGAAAACTTTAAGTTTAATGATTATTTGTTAGGTGACTTCAAAGCAGATATTGTTGGCAATGAATCTCTTACCAATTATTCGGTGGATTTATTTTTAAGAAATGATAATTTAAAATCATTAGACGCCACTGGCAATATTGACGTAAGCAAAACAAGGTCTGGTATCGATTTGGATATTATGTTTGATGAATTTGACTTGGAACCACTCAATGTTTTTGGGGCAGATGTCATTAACAACATTCGAGGATTGGCATCAGGAGACGTTAAGGTCATTGGGAGTTTAAAAAAACCACAAATTGAAGGAACGTTGATCTTAGATAATGCAGGATTGGCAATACCGTATTTGAACGTGGACTATGCTTTTGATTTTGATACTGAAGTAACTTTAAAAGAGCAACGTTTTATTTTCAATGAGGTGACCATGACAGATTCCGAGTTCTTTTCAAGAGCGACTTTAAACGGATTTATGTCGCATCAAAACTTCTCAGATTGGAAACTTGGCTTAAACATTGACACTAACAGGTTTTTGGTTCTAAATACCGACGATGCTGAAGACGCTATTTATTATGGCACCGCATTTATGAGAGGTAAAGCTAGTATTAAAGGACCAACCGATCAATTGGTGATTGAAGTAGATGGCAGCACAGCTCAAGGCACTGTTTTCAAAATTCCGTTGAATGATGTGGAGAGTTTTGGAGACAATTCCTATATCCACTTTTTGACTGCAGAGGAAAAGGCGGCCCGATTAAAAGGCGAGGTTATTACGGAAACTCAGGTCAAGGGATTAGAGCTAAAGTTTGATCTGAACGTTAATCAAAATGCTGATATTGAAATTGTAATTGACCGGAATTCCGGAAGTACCATTCAAGGTAGCGGAGAAGGGAATCTTTTGTTTGAAATTAATACCAAAGGCAAATTTAAAATGTGGGGAGATTTCTCAGTATTTAAAGGCATTTATAATTTTGCATATGGTGGTTTGATAGAAAAAGATTTGATGGTTGAACCAGGCGGTAGTATTATCTGGGAAGGTGATCCATTGAAAGCAGAAATCAACCTTAAGGCTATTTACAAAACAGAAGCCAACCCGTCAGTTTTATTGGATAATCCAATCAATCGAAGCATTCCGGTAAATGTAGAAATTAATCTTACAGGAAAATTAGAGCAACCAAGTCCTGAATTCAACTTAGCATTCCCAAATGCGAGTTCCACTGTGAGATCTGAACTCGAATACCGATTGGAAACCAAAGAAAGCAGGGAGAATCAAGCTTTATTCTTGTTGGCAACAGGTTCATTTGCGAGTGAAATTAGTTTAGGGCAGCAAGCTTACGGGACCATTGCCGATCGTGTCAACAGCTTATTTAATGGTTTATTATCCAGTGATGACGATAAACTTAAATTAGGCATTAATTTTCAAGCTGGGGAACAAACACCTGATTATAGAACAGATGATCGATTAGGCCTGACCTTAAGCACCAAAATCAGTGATCGGGTCTTGTTTAATGGTAAAGTGGGCGTGCCCATTGGAGGCGTGAACGAAACTGTTTTTGCGGGAGATGCTGAAATAGAATTGCTACTGAATGAAGACGGCACCTTATCAGCTAAATTTTTTAATAGAGAAAATAACATCCGAAATTTTGGTGAAGAAATCGGATACACACAAGGTATTGGACTGAGTTACAATGTAGAGTTTGATACGTTCAGGGAATTGCTTCGCATAATTTTCTCCGGAAAAAACAAGAATAAAGGAACTTCTGAAGATAAGAAAAAAGGCACTTCAGACAAAGACTCTCCACTTTCTGGCTATATCAAAATGAAAGATGACAAGGACGATGAAGAGAATTAAAGCTCTTGTTTACAAACATTTTGCATTAAGTTATTAACTAAAACGTTTGAGTTGCACATTTCACATTAAAATATAGAAATTCCTTCCATTTTTATAGTATATGTTTAGTAGTTTTACTTTTTTAACAAAAACTAAATGTCAAGAATAATTAATAAAATTGGGGTAATGACTTCTGGCGGCGACGCTCCAGGAATGAATGCAGCCATTCGTTCAGTAGTTAGAACCTGCGCCTATCACAACATAGAATGTATAGGCATATATCGTGGTTACGAAGGTATCATGGAAGGCGATTTTAAGTCGATGGATGCACGTAGCGTGAAGGATATTATCAACAAAGGTGGAACAGTACTCAAATCTGCACGTTCAAAAGAATTTAGAACACCGGAAGGTCGTAAAATTGCTTATGAACAACTCAAAAAAGCTAATATAGACGGCCTTGTCGTTATTGGAGGTGATGGCACCTTCAACGGGGGCTTGGTTTTCAATGAAGAGTTTGACTTTCCCATTATCGGAATTCCTTGTACTATCGACAATGATATTTTCGGAACCACACATACCATTGGGTTTGATACGGCGTTAAATACCGTTGTGGAATGCATCGATAAAATCAGAGATACCGCAAGTTCTCACAACCGGTTATTTTTTGTAGAGGTTATGGGGCGCGACGTTGGACATATTGCTTTAAACGCCGGCGTTGGAGCAGGTGCCGAAGAAATCTTGATTCCAGAGGAAAACTTAGGGCTTGAACGTTTGTTGGAATCCTTGGATAAGAGTAAACGTTCCGGCAAATCTTCAAGTATTGTTGTGGTCGCAGAAGGTGATAAAATCGGAAAAAATGTTTTTGAACTTAAAGATTATGTCGAATCCACTTTAGACGAATACGACGTAAGAGTCTCTGTTTTAGGTCATATGCAGCGTGGTGGTGCACCGTCATGTTTTGATCGCGTATTAGCGAGCAGAATGGGTGTAAAAGCTGTCGAATCTTTATTAGATGGTAAAACTAATTACATGGTTGGACTCATGAATGAAGAGATGGTATTGACACCAATAGAACAGGCAGTTAAAGGAAAGTCAAAGATAGACAGAGAATTGTTGCGCGTTGCAGATATCATGTCTACCTAAGATAATCAACACATTCGGAGATACCTTCTCCACGGTAAAAGAAAGCTTAACATATAACAGGAATATTAATAAACAATAAAATAGAATGTCAAATTTAAAATTAGGAATAAACGGTTTTGGACGCATAGGAAGAATCGTATTTAGAGCAACCTTGAATAAACCCAATGTAGAAATAGTAGCTATAAATGATTTATTGGAAGTAGAGCATTTAGCTTATTTATTAAAGTACGACTCTGTACATGGTAGATTTGACGGTACTATCGAAGTTAAGGACGGTCATTTAGTCGTCAATGGTAAAACCGTACGTGTAACTGCAGAAAGAGATCCACGCAACCTTAAGTGGGATGAAGTAGGAGCAGACGTTGTTGCAGATTGTACAGGTATTTTTACAACTTTAGAAATGGCACAGCAACATATTGAAGCAGGTGCTAAAAAGGTGGTGATTTCTGCACCAAGTAAAGATGCGCCAATGTTTGTTATGGGCGTTAACCATAAAGAAGCCAAAGCATCTGATGTTATTGTATCTAACGCCTCTTGTACAACCAATTGCTTAGCGCCAATGGCTAAGATTATTGATGACAATTTTGGGATTGAAGAAGGCTTGATGACTACAGTTCATGCTGCAACGGCAACGCAATTAACGGTTGATGGTCCATCGAGAAAAGATTATAGAGGTGGTAGAAGTGTTTTAATGAATATTATACCATCGTCAACAGGTGCGGCCAAAGCAGTAGGGAAAGTTATTCCTAAATTGGATGGAAAATTGACAGGAATGTCGTTCCGAGTACCAACTGCTGATGTTTCTGTAGTGGATTTAACAGTAAGAACGGTTAAGGAAACTTCTTTGGAGGCGATCAAAAAAGCCTTTAAAGATGCTTCTGAAGGCTCTATGAAAGGGATCGTAGGATACACTGAAGAAATGGTGGTTTCTCAAGATTTTGTAGGAGAAACAAACACTTGTGTTTTTGATGCTGAGGCTTCAATTGAACTAAACTCAAGGTTCTTCAAACTAGTGGGATGGTATGATAACGAATTCGCCTATTCTACCAAACTTGTTGAATTAGCAGAACACATTCACTCTTTATAAGTAACTCCATAAGCTCCGTATAAGTTTTTCTGTTTTTATGGATTCAACTTATACGGATTTTTTTATTCAAAAAGCACATGATATTAATAGTTGACAGTGGTTCTACAAAAGCCGATTGGATTTCAGTAGACAATAAAGGCAAACAGATCCAAGAAAAAATTCGAACGGGAGGTCTAAATCCTGAAATCCTCAAGGAGAAAAAGCTCTACAAAATTATCAGAAAGAGTGAGGAATTGATGAAGACTAAACGCGAGGTCACTCATATTTTTTTCTATGGCGCAGGTTGTGGTACGGAAAATCCAAAATTGCTTTTAAAACATGTGTTGGAAGATATTTTTGTAAATGCTCAAGTTGAAGTCACCGAGGATACAATGGCCGCGGTCAGAGCCACACTAAATCATGATGATGAGGCGGCTATAGTTTGCATTTTGGGTACGGGCTCCAACTGCAGCTATTATGATGGTGAACAATTAGATCAACGTATTCAATCTTTGGGATATACCTTAATGGATGATGCTTCGGGCAATTATTTTGGCAAACAGTTAATACGTGACTATTACTTCAACCACATGCCAGAAGCTATAAAAGTGTCCTTTGGAGATAAGTACAATATGGATGCGGATTATATCAAATACAATCTTTACAAACAGCCAAGTCCAAATGCTTATTTAGCCAATTTTGCAGAATTCCTATTTTTGAATATCGACTCGGGTTATATTCAAGATATGATTAAGGAAGGGATGCGGATTTTTGCCAGAAACATGATTTTCCAGTACAAAGATGAAGTAAAAAAAGTTCCAGTGCATTTTGCAGGATCTATTGCTTTCTTTGCGAAAGCACAGATCAATGAAATTGCAGAAGAAATGGGTTTTACAACAGGGAATTTCATACGCCGTCCTATTGAAGGGTTGGTAGCCTATCATACAAGAAAGCTGTAAAACAAAATTGATATCAAAATAGAAAGCAGTGCATGTTCTTAAAACAAATGCACTGCTTTTTTTATGATTGGAGTTTTCAGAACAGATTTTCCTTCCAAAACAGCGTTAATTTTAGGAGTACATTAATAAAAATCTTAAATCGGTCATGGACTATAATAATAAAAGATTCAGAACAATTTTAAACTCCTCGAACGGAGAAACATCACCCGAAACGATTTTTGAGTATAAACAAAACGGCAATATATTGACCTCAGAATATCAAGGAGGTCAAATTGTTCAAGGACACTTGATCGGCTTGGTGGACGAAGAAGGAAATATTGAAATGCATTATCACCAAGTTAATAAGAAAGGTGAATTAGTGACTGGAATATGCTCTTCAAAACCTGAGATTATTAAAGACGGAAAAATAAGACTTCATGAAAATTGGAAATGGACTTCAGGTGATCAATCCAATGGGACGTCCATATTAGAAGAACTGTAGATACAAAAAATCCCCTGTCTGTTGAAGATAAGGGATTTCTTGTTTTGGGAATTTCCAACCTATTTTATAGCAATCATACTGATCTCGACATTTACAGAGCGAGGCAGTTTTGCTACTTCAACAGTTTCTCTTGCAGGCGCAGTATTAGCATCAAAATAGTTGCCATAAACAGCATTAATTTGGACGAAATTATTCATGTCACTAATGAAAATTGAGGATTTAACCACGTTTTCAAAAGTCATGTCTGCGGCAGCTAGAACCGCTTTTAAGTTTTCCATTACTTGTGCCGTTTCCGCCTCAATGGAATCAAGAACCAATTCATTGGTTTTAGGATTAAAAGCAACTTGTCCAGACATATATAAGGTATTGCCAGATAAGACAGCTTGATTGTATGGGCCTATTGGAGTGGGAGCGTTAGGAGTATTAATTATTGTTTTCATAATGAATATTTTTGTTGAATTTGTTTTAATGGATCTGACTGATGGTGTAAGATCCAATATTTCTACCTGGATTTTACCTGCCTGTAGTCAAACAGTGAATTTTTAATTTTGTTATTGAGATTTCAAAATTTTATCTCACACGTTTATCAGGTTCTCGTCGTTTATCGTATTTAATATCTTTCAACAAACTCGACTTTATCCCAATAAAAAAGTTCCATGAAGCGTAATCACTGAATGGCACCCAACTGAAATTCATACGCCAGCTCATTAAATCACGCTCAAACCTAAGTTGCGTAAAAGTTACCCCTTTATTTTTGAAATCGTAGCCAGATGCGATACCAACCGTCCATCGTGGTGATAAATCAACATCTCCTGTAAACATCAAAGAGTTGGATGATATCTCACTTTCTCTCATACGATTACTGTAATTGACTGCCCATTGCAAACGCAAACTCCATGGAAGATCGAAACTGTAAAACTCAGATTTCACTTCCTTTTCTTTGTCCTGGTCTTCATCACCTAAACGTCGATCAGCGAAATTCTGCGATTTTCCAAATAAATCGTCGTCACGCCCACCACTTCTCAATGCTTCTTCCCTCGCTCTTCGGTCGGATTCGCTTTCCCCTTTAAAACTATCACTACTTAGGTTATAACCCAAATTCATACTTGCGGATGTCATTCTGAACAAGCTCCCACCATTGCTGATATTATATTGGTCAACACGTTTGTTATTATTGTCAAGAGCGTATGGATCAAGGGTCATCCCGAAATTTACGCTCATCTTATTATCAAAAAGTTGTGTTCCACCGGAAACTCGCACCGGACTCCATTGTAGAGAATCACCAGCAAAATTATAGGAGGTAGAAAAATTGAGGTTATTTAATAGAATAATTTTTTTAGACTCTGTTTTGGTGGAGTCTCTGTCCCTTACTTTAGCCTCAAAATTATTTCCTAACGATAAGCCCAATGAGCTTGAAAATGTTTTATTTGGTGCGCCATAAATTGATTCCTCAAAGCGGCTGTATTCAGCTCGCGTCACATCGCCATTGGCCGTGATGTAGTCAAAAGAATCATAGTAGTCATCAAAAGCAGGATTTATATTATAGCTTATGGAGGGTCTCATGATATGTCTGATGGCCTTGATCTTAGTATCTTTCCCTTTCTTTTCAAAATTAAACATCCCATAAATGGAAGTACCTATACTCGTACTGAAATTGTACGTTCTAAAACTGTCAAAACCTGTTAAATCTTGCTTTAAGACTTTATTTTCATCTTCATCATAAAATTTTCGGATGGTATTGAGCGTCCAGTTTTCCTGAAAATTTGTATTCGCACTTACGCTAAAATGCTTGAACACCTTAAAATTTGTTGAGATAGGAATACTTTGCTGCATACCAACACGTGCGTCCTCAAACATTTGCGGCTTAAAGAATAGTGAATCTGTAGTTGATATCTTGTTCTGTGCATTCACATTATATTGAAAGTTGATATTATCAATAATTCCTTTTTTAGTCCCAATTTTTGGCTCAAATGGGTAAATTCTACTCACACTTCCCTGAAAGGTAGGCAAGGTCATGTCAATTTTCTGGGTTTGGGTGTTTTGTGAATGTGTGGCTGTTAAGCTTATATTAACTTGTGGCTCACCAATAAAGGCTTTGGAATAGGATATTGAAGATGATAAAGTGTTGTTCAAATGGTTGGCAACATTCATCTGATTGACAGATTCCTGATAATACTTACTACTTCCTAAGTTGACAGAGGCAGAGAAACGAGAGCTTGGATTGGCCTTGGCATCCTGCGAATGTGACCATCTGATATTATAAATGGTAGATTTTGAATATTCAGGAAACCCGCGTTCACTATTAATTAAACTCTCATACCTAATTCCAAAATTCCCTCTAAATTTATAACGTAAAGCATAATTGGATTCTGTTCGTAAACCATAGCTTCCATTGGTATAATAATCGCCATATACCGCTAAGTCTGCGTAATCGCTGAGGGCAAAATAGTAACCTCCGTTTTGAAGATTGTAACCACGCCTACTATCCTGACCAAAAGTAGGGAAGAGGATTCCTGAGGTTTGCTTACTTGTCAATGGAAAATATGCAAATGGCATACCAATAGGCGTTGGCACGTTGTAAATATACATATTGGTCAAACCTGTGACCACTTTTTTGTTGGGAACGATTTTTGCTTTTCGCATTAAGAAATAAAACTCAGGATCTTCTTTTTCTTCTGAGGTTGTGAATTTCCCGCGATTGATAAAATAAACCGAATCGTTTTCTTTTTTTGTTACATCAGAAATGATGTAGCCACCACTTTGTTCTGTTCGTGAATTGAAAATAAGTGCCTTTTTAGTATCCGTATTGAAGATAATTGAATCTGGTTCGACAAGATTGGCTCCTTGTTGAAATGTCGGCGCTTGTGAGTAAACGCCCGCCGAATCCTTTAAGCGACCAGCGTAAACCAAGTTTTTATTATGATCAATCACAATAATCCCCGCCTTAATTTCCATATCTTGATAGTATACTTCGGCTTCGTTATATAAGGTGGTCTGTTTTAAGCGTTGGTTAAGCGTTACATAGTCCTTGGCCTTATAGTTGACTTTGTCGGATAAAAACTCTTTCTTTTTTGGGAGTGTATCTTGTTTGGTACTATCTGTTTCCTTAAGGTTAATGGTTGGGGCTATTAAGGAATCGACCTTAAAAGTCACCATCATGCTATCAGTTTCTGTTTTTGGCAATATAGGCGATTGCTTTTTAGGAATTTCTTGTGCGACGCCCAAAGTGTTAATAAACACTGTAAAAATCAGAGAAAAAAGTATATGAAAGCTTTTTGTGTGCAATGGTTTTAAGTGTATTTTTGCAGAAGTATGGCTCGGTTTTTGAAAAGTCAAAATTACATATATTTATCTGTGATTAATTATTATTTATTTAAAAATTCAAAATTAAAATAAACCGAGTTTTTTATTCGTTAAGACCTTATGACAACGCAATTACATTATATTTTCGTATTAAGCATAGTATTATTAACTGGTATTTTAACACCTGCCCGTGCCTTTCAAAAGAATAAGGACATGTTTGTAGTGGTTTTGGATGCCGGCCATGGCGGACACGATCCAGGAAATCTTGGCAATGGTTATAAAGAAAAAGAAATTGCACTCAACATTGTATTGACCATAGGCAAGTCCTTGGAGAAGCATCCTAATATTAAGGTGATTTATACACGTAAAACGGATGTCTTCGTTCCCTTAAGAGATCGTGCGAAAGTAGCTAATGATGCTGATGCCGACTTATTTGTGTCAGTACATTGCAACTCGCATCACTCTAGTGCTCATGGAACAGAAACTTTTGTTCTGGGTTTACATGAAAACCAACGGAACTTCGAAATCGCGAAAAAGGAGAATGAGGTTATTTTCCTGGAAGAGAACTATGAATCACATTATGATGGCTTTGACCCCAACTCACCAGAATCTTTTATAGGCCTAACATTAATGCAAGAAGAGTATCTCGATCAAAGCACACAACTAGCGCGATTAGTACAAGATAATTTTACGAAAACCCTAAACCGAAACGATAGAGGTGTCAAACAAGCAGGCTTTTGGGTATTGCATAGCACCTATATGCCAAGCGTGTTGGTCGAAACTGGATTCTTGACTTACAAGCCCGAAGGGGCTTATCTCAATTCTGCAAAGGGACAAAGTGAAGTTTCTTTATCCATCTATAAAGGAGTTATGGACTATAAAATGATTTTGGATAGAAATATAGGACAAAATGTTTATAAAGACTTCGGCATTAACGAAGTTATTAAGGAAGCTGTAGATGAAGAAGTAAAGCAGGACGCTGTTTCTAAAAGTCTCTATCCTGATACGGTTTTTAAAGTTCAGTTAGCTGCAAGTGCTAACAAAATTGAACCAGAATCTTTTAATTTTAAAGGTTTAAATGATATTTCAAGAGAAAAAGAAGAGAAATTATTTAAATATTTTCATGGGCATACTTCTGATTATAATGAAATTAAAAAAATGTTAGAAGTTGCCAAGTCGAGAGGTTATCCAAGTTCCTTTATTGTAGCCTATCAAAATGGAATACGTGTGAACCTATCCCAAGTCATAAATTCTGACTCTAATTAAAAAGATTCTTAATATTTTTATTCCTAATTTTGTGTGCAACTAAATCTAAAAAGACATTGAAAATATCAAGAGAAGTTAAAACTGCAATTTTGGTAATATCAGGAATACTCCTAATGGTATTTACCGTTAATTATTTAAAAGGTCTCAATATCCTTAGCAAACATAACCGTTATCAAACAGAATTTGATTATAATGCCTTAAGCACCTCATCGTTAGTAACGATTAAAGGCAATCAAATTGGGAAGGTTGAAGAAATCATTTACGACGATAATACTGGTAAAACCATCGTTACCATTATCATCACAGGAGATGTCAAATTTTCTACAAATAGCAAAATCAGAATGTATGAAACTGGCCTGATGGGTGGGAATGCTTTGGCCATTGTGCCGATGCCAGGGCCCGAACTAGCCAAAGATGGTGATTTTTTGAAATCTGAAATTGAGGAAGGCCTTG
>JBDTKP010000078.1:0-12698 GCA_039935255.1 Gelidibacter sp.
GCACCAGCTATAAGTCCGTGTCGGTTCATTGTTTTTAATGGTACATTGACAAAAGCATCGGATATGGTTTCACCGTCCAACATGGCAGCACCTAAGGTTATGAACTCTCCTTTATTGGTGTTTCCGTCTTGTATATGTTTTAAAAACGCGTCTTTTCTGGCCATTCATTCCAAATTTTGCATAAAAATAGTGTAATTTTATTCAAATTTAATAGATAAGAAATGAAACTTAGAAGTGTATCGCCTGTCATTTTTCTCATGTTGTTTGCCTTTGGGTGCAAGCAGCCTTCCAATGAGATTATATTTCATAAATCGCATGAGTCAAAAAGGCAACAAGTGCCTTATAGTGATGTGGTTGAGGGCGGTGGGTTGCTGTTTTTAAGCGGTCAAATAGGAATGGACCACAAAACGCGTACGCTCGTTGAAGGAGGAATTGAGGCTGAAACCAAACAATGTATAGAAAATATTAAGGCAGTTTTGGAACATCACCAATCCTCTTTGGATAACGTGGTGAAATGTACCGTGATATTAAGAAATATTGAAGATTTTGCAGCGTTCAATAAAATTTATGAGACTTATTTCCCTAACAAACCAGCGAGAACAACCTTTGCTGCAGCAGGATTAGCGGCAGATTCACGTATTGAAATTGACGTTATTGCTTCAAAGTAGAAAGTTCTATTATCATGGTCTCCAAGTTTTAAGATTATGAAGTATCTTTACACGCTATGACAAAAAGTGAAAAACAAGAGTTAATTGATAGCGGGCTTCTGTTGCCTTTAATGGAGGAGTTTTACACCATTCAAGGCGAAGGATTTCATAAAGGAACGGCGGCTTATTTCATAAGACTTGGCGGATGCGATGTGGGTTGTCATTGGTGTGATGTCAAAGAGAGCTGGAATGCAGAATTGCATCCCCCAACAATGGCAGATGCTATTGTTGAAAATGCAGCGCGCTACAGTAAAACAATTGTTATTACTGGTGGCGAACCTTTGATGTGGGATATGAATCCATTAACCGCTAAATTAAAGGAAAAAGGTTTGCAAACCCATATTGAAACTTCTGGCGCCTATCCATTAACTGGTACCTGGGATTGGATCTGTCTCTCTCCCAAAAAAATGAAATTGCCCACCGCGGAAGTTTATAAAAACGCTCACGAATTAAAATGCATTATTTTTAATAATGATGATTTTCGATTTGCGGAAGAGCAAGCGGCAAAAGTGAATGCCGATTGCATTTTATATCTACAACCAGAATGGAGCAAGCGTGATAAAATGGTGCCATTAATTGTCGATTACGTGATGACAAATCCGCAATGGAAAGTGTCCTTGCAGACCCATAAATATTTAAATATTCCATAATAAAAAAGAGTCTAGCATTGCTAGACTCTTTTTTGTTCCATAAAGACATGATTACATCGTGAACGGTACCTTTACTCTTAAAGTACCCCATCCCATGTACATGTCAACCCCAGATTTTGACTCTTCAAAAACAATAGAAAAGGCTTCCAGTATGTCTTTACTTTGAGTTGCGGGAACTTTTATGCGTGCCACGTCATTATCTTGTTTGTAAGTGTAGGCGCCCCAAACATTAATGTCTGAACTTAAAATAATGGTCCATTCTTTATCACCAGGAATTGTGAATAAAGAATAGGTGCCTGCCTTAATCTTCGTGTCTCCTAACATCGCTGGTTTGTAAAATGTGATTTCCGTCGCTTCATTCGCGCCTGTTCTCCATACTTCATTGTTTGGCGCTAATTTGTTGAGATCCCTCCCTTTTAATTGCGGTCTGCTATAAATGACCTTGATGGTCTTTTCAGAAACTTTATAGCTGCTCGGGTAGGTTGCAGCATCCATTGGGCTTGGATCTAAATCTGGAAATTTCTGTGCATTGGCGTTGTAAGACAATGCCAGTATTAAGGTGAATACGATTGTTTTAAAAACTGTTTTCATAGAACTGATTTTTTTTGAGGTTAAATTTAAGAATTAATTGTCTTAAAATAATTATAAAATTGAGGGCTTGCGCAAAGGTTTACAAATATTCAATAATTATATCGTTTTAAATAGTACCGCTTTCTTATTGATTGCATATACTCTTATTT
Source organism: Gelidibacter sp. (assembly GCA_039935255.1). GTDB lineage: Bacteria > Bacteroidota > Bacteroidia > Flavobacteriales > Flavobacteriaceae > Gelidibacter. Next base: position 2,098 of record JBDTKP010000078.1, read on the forward strand.
GATTTCTATTTGTAATCATTTCTATTGAAATGGTTTTATGTTTTAAACGATATGTTCATATTTGCCTAAGATTTATAAGATAAATTAATATTAAATAGTATTATCATGTGTGGAATTGTATGTGCCTTTGACTTAAAACAAAAAGCAGAAGATTTAAGACCTCAATTGTTAGAAATGTCTAAAATAATCCGTCACCGTGGACCAGATTGGAGTGGTGTCTTTAATAATGACAAAGCGATTATGACTCATGAACGTTTAGCTATCGTTGATCCTGCTTCAGGAAAACAACCTCTATTTAGTGAAGACAAAAAATTAGTCTTGGCTGCTAATGGCGAAATCTATAATCACAGAGCTTTAAGAAAACAATTTCCAGATTATAACTTTCAAACTGAAAGTGATTGTGAAGTGATTTTGGCTTTGTACCAAGAAAAAGGTTTCGATTTTATAGATGAGATGAACGGCATTTTCGGATTTGCAATTTACGATGTTGAAAAAGATGAGTATTTTATTGCTCGTGACCACATGGGGATTATTCCATTATATATTGGATGGGATCAGAACGGTACCTTTTATGTGGCTTCGGAGTTAAAAGCTCTGGAAGGTTATTGTACGAAAATCGAATTATTTCCACCAGGACATTACATGAGTAGCAAGGATGGAAAATTCGTTCAGTGGTACACACGCGAATGGACGGAATTTGACGCCGTTAAGGATAATGAAACCAGCATTAAAGCCATTAGAGATGCTTTAGAAGCTGCGGTGCACAGACAGTTGATGAGTGATGTGCCTTATGGCGTATTGCTTTCAGGAGGACTGGACTCATCCGTTATATCTGCCATTGCTAAAAAATATGCTGACAGGCGCATCGAGTCTGATGACACACAAGCTGCTTGGTATCCGCAACTCCACAGTTTTGCTGTCGGATTGGAAGGCTCGCCAGATTTGGCTGCAGCACAAAAAGTAGCTGATCATATCGGAACCGTACATCATGAAATAAAATTTACCATTCAGGAAGGGTTGGATGCGCTCAGGGATGTTGTTTACAACCTTGAAACTTATGATGTCACCACCATTCGTGCTAGTACGCCAATGTACTTGATGGCTCGTGTGATCAAATCAATGGGTATTAAAATGGTCTTATCTGGAGAAGGAGCAGATGAGTTGTTTGGAGGCTATTTATATTTTCATAAAGCGCCAAATGCTAGGGAGTTTCATGAGGAGACCGTCAGGAAATTGAGCAAATTGCACATGTACGATTGCTTGCGTGCCAACAAAAGTTTGGCTTCATGGGGCATTGAAGGTCGTACACCATTTTTAGATAAAGAATTTATGGATGTGGCCATGCGAATCAATCCACAAGATAAAATGATTAATGGTGAACGCATGGAGAAGTGGGTGGTTCGTAAAGCGTTTGAAGATATGCTCCCCGAAAGTATCGTATGGAGGCAAAAAGAACAATTTAGTGATGGGGTTGGTTACGGCTGGATTGATACCTTAAAGTTAATGGTTAACAATGAAGTGAGCGATGAGCAATTGGCAAACGCGAAATATAAGTTTCCGTTACAAACGCCAACAAGCAAAGAGGAGTTTTTTTACCGCTCTATTTTTGCAGAACATTTTCCAAGCGATACCGCTGCGTTATGTGTGCCTCAAGAAGCCTCAGTAGCTTGTAGTACGAAAATAGCTTTAGAATGGGATGAGAGCTTTAAAAACATGAACGATCCAAGTGGGCGTGCAGTTGCTAAAGTGCATACTGATGCTTATGTGAAAGTGTAAGTTTGTTTAATCATGGATTTGATTCCAATGTCAAATAAAAAAAAGACCAATTTTTTAAATTGGTCTTTTTTTTTAATTTATAGTAAATTTTTTTAGAATTGGATTCGGAGTAAGATGCTCAATGCGATCAATAACTCTAAATAGTTTTGCTTTATCTAAAGGTTTTGTAATGCAATCTATAAAGCCAGCGTCGTACGCATCGCTAGTGATCTCTTCAGAAGAATATGCAGTGTGAGCAATTATGGGTAAATAAGGTTTAAAGACTCTAATCTCCTTCCGTGCTTGAAAACCATCTAATTTCGGCATCTTTAGATCCATTATCACCAATTGTATCTGATCATTCTCTCGACAAATATCAACAGCCTCTTCTCCGTTTTTTGCTCTAATAATAGTGTAGTTTCTTATCTTCATAACCCGGTTTATGAGCATGAAATTAATGTTATCATCTTCAGCTACCAGGATAGTTAATGGTTTGACGTTTTCAACAGCGTTTAGCTCTATTTCTTTTATTGGGGCAACTGGTAGGCTGTTAAGTTTTAAAGGAATGGAGAAATAAAAGGTGGAGCCAACATTTTCGGTAGATTCTAGCCAGATTTCTCCACCAAGCATTTCAATATAGGCTTTTGATATAGAAAGTCCTAAGCCTAGGCCGCTCAGGTTGATGGTTTTGTCATTTTGAATTCTGGTAAAACGACTAAAAATATGTTTGTGCTCTTCTTGAGATATGCCTATACCTGAATCCTGAATGTAGAATTCCAAAGCATTATTAGTATCAACTTTATAGCCAAACCTTACCGATCCTTCCTCTGTATATTTTACGGCATTATTGATTAGATTAACAACTATCTGTCTGAACTTTGTTTCGTCACTTATGAGTTGAAATACAATAGGATGTTTAGGTGGGTCTAAAAATATTTTTAAAGGTTTATCTTTCGGAATGGTGACTTCAACGGTTTGTTTGATGTCATGTAAAACACCATCTAAATAAAAAGCACCATATTTTGGAAGCACCTGGTGCGTGTCAATTTTAGACATTTCGATTAAATCATCAATGATGGATAATAAATTTTTTCCACTTCGTGAGATTATGGTTAAAAATTCTTTTCTTTCCGTATCTGATAGCTGCTGGGTACTTATCAAATCGGAAAAACCTATAATTGCGTTCATTGGTGTCCTAATCTCGTGCGATAGATTGGTTAAGAATGATGATTTTAAAAGTTCATTTTTCTCTGCTCTTTCTTTAGCTTTTTGAAGTTCTACTTTCTCCTTATTGTTACTTATAAATAAGTCTCCAATATGCGAGAATTCTGATGAATATTTTCGAATTTTTGCAATTCTGGTATCATCGTTTTCTTCCAGAATTTTTGTAATTAGGCCGATTGGCGCACTAACTAATTTTACAAAAGAAAAATAATAAAGCCCTAATGTTCCTATAAAACTTATAGTAACAATGGATAAAAAGATGGCACTTATGTTCTCTAGCATATAGAATGCGAAAAAACAAATGGCAAGAAATATAAAACCGGTAGCTCCAAGAATTAGGCGCATGGTTTTACATGTGGAAGATAAGCGGTCTTTCATGTTTTAGTAAATTAGTAAAGTTGGGAAAGTAAAAATAGAAAAATATATTAAAGGAAATGGTTTATATTATTAGTTTGAGAAAGTAATGGGCTAAATAACATTTTGATGTCTTTGTCAAAATTTAGGTTTACGACGGTTCAAAAGATTTGTCTCACTAGTTTTATTTCCTGATCCATCAGTGCTATTTGCGTCATAGTGATGTGTATACGTGTGTTTAGTAGTCTTGTCCGATGCGCGTATTTGTTGTGGGTAGTTGACATTTATTGCTATTTTATTCTTAAAAACGTTTTTAAAAACGGTTATTAAGAATGATTTCAAATCAGATAACTTCTGTCAGAATTACCGTCAGCCACTCATGTTTTTAGTTAATTTATGTGATATTCTCATATTTTAGGCTCAGGCATCTCAATTATAATACATGGCAGTTTCAATTCTGATTTTAAATATCTTGATTCAAAATATATGTAGACATAAGAACATGGTTATGAGTCGTTGGATTTTTTGAGACTTATTTATAAAATATATTAGGACATGTAATGTAGTACGGATTTATGTTTTGAAGATCCTGATTAATAAGGAAGAAGATTAACGCTCATAGGTTTTAAAAACATAAAAATATGGAGAGCTTTAAGTAATTTCCGATTATACCACGGATATTTTAGTTTTCAAAATGAAGCTTTTAAGCCACTCCGGTGTTTTTCTAATTTTTGGAGAGCTTTAAAAGTGCTTAAATCTATTTTAACCTGCTTTTTAGGCGTTTTAAGAGGCTTTTGCATAATTAACAAATGTTGATAATTTCGGCGCTTAATCGTTGAAATACTTTCAAAAAGGCTCGTTATTTCGTATCTTTGTAAATGTCCAAAAATGATGCGTAAGTATCATTTTTTTATGGGGTTTAGTCAATTTAAGTTGATGAATTGCAATAAACAAGATCAAACAGAAATAAGGAATATTATAAAACGAGCATGTTCAAAATTTTATCACCCATGGGATTAATAAATTGCGAACTGCAAGTGATCATTAAAAAACAATAAATAAAAACACATGAAACGAGCACGTTCAAAATTCTATTACCCATGGGATTGATTAATTGCGAACTGCATGTGACCATTAAAAAATAATAAATAAAAACACATGAAAGAAGAGTTTAATAAGGATAATTATTCAGCGGATAGTATTCAAGCTTTAGAAGGCATGGAGCACGTGCGCTTGCGTCCATCCATGTATATTGGAGATACCGGAACGCGAGGCTTGCACCATTTGGTTTATGAGGTGGTGGACAACTCTATTGATGAGGCCATGGCTGGGCATTGTAATAATATTACCGTAATTATAAACGAAGATAATTCTGTTACCACCGAAGATGATGGTCGTGGAATTCCTATCGATTTACACAAAAAAGAAGGCGTTTCTGCGCTAGAGGTCGTAATGACTAAGATTGGTGCTGGTGGAAAGTTCGATAAAGATTCGTATAAGGTTTCTGGTGGACTGCATGGTGTGGGTGTGAGTTGTGTGAACGCATTGTCTGAACATTTGACCGCAGTAGTTTATAGAAATGGCGAAGTTTGGGAGCAAGAATACGAGAAAGGGAAACCAATGTATCCGGTTAAGAAGGTTGGCGAATCCGACAAGAGAGGAACGTCCATTACGTTTAAACCAGACCCAACCATTTTTACGCACATTACAGAATATAGCTATGATACTTTAGCAAGTAGAATGCGGGAGCTAGCTTATCTTAATAAAGGAATTACAATTCATTTAATTGATAAACGTCATAAAAAGGATGACGGTTCTTTTGAAGGTGAAACGTTTCATTCTGAAGAAGGTCTTAAGGAATTTATCAAGTTTTTAGATGGAAACCGTGAGCCGTTAACTAAAGAAGTGATTGCTTTTGAGGGTGAGAAAAATGGAGTTCCTGTTGAGGTCGCAATGATTTATAATACGAGTTATGCTGAGAATTTGCATTCGTATGTTAACAACATCAATACGCACGAAGGTGGAACGCATTTAGCCGGTTTTAGACGTGGTTTGACCCATACCCTTAAAAAGTATGCGGATGAATCTGGATTGCTTAAAAATTTGAAATTTGAGATTGCAGGAGATGACTTTCGTGAAGGATTGACGGCAATTATCTCAGTAAAAGTTCAAGAACCACAATTTGAAGGTCAGACAAAAACCAAATTAGGGAATAGAGAGGTTTCTGCATCGGTAAGTCAAGCCGTTTCTGAAATGTTAACCAATTATTTGGAAGAAAACCCGGATGATGCGAAAATTATCGTACAGAAAGTGATTCTTGCGGCGCAAGCACGGCACGCAGCACAAAAAGCTCGTGAAATGGTGCAGCGCAAGACCGTCATGAGTATTGGAGGTTTGCCTGGAAAATTAAGTGACTGTTCTGAACAAGACCCTACTAAATGTGAAGTGTTTCTAGTGGAGGGTGATTCTGCAGGTGGAACTGCAAAGCAAGGACGTGATAGGGCATTTCAGGCCATTTTACCCTTAAGAGGTAAAATTCTGAATGTTGAAAAAGCAATGTCACATCGGGTTTTTGAGAATGAAGAGATCAAGAATATCTATACAGCTTTGGGTGTAACTATCGGGACAGAAGAGGATAGTAAAGCACTTAATCTTTCAAAATTACGTTACCATAAAGTCGTTATTATGTGTGATGCTGATATTGATGGTAGCCATATTGCTACTTTAATTTTGACCTTCTTTTTTAGGTATATGAAGGAATTGATTGAAAATGGTCATATTTATATTGCAACACCCCCGTTATATTTAGTCAAAAAAGGACAGCGTAAAGAATATGCTTGGAGTGATAAAGAGCGTGATGAGATAGCGGAACAATTTGGTGGAAGCGTAGGTATCCAGCGTTATAAAGGTCTTGGAGAGATGAATGCAGAGCAGCTTTGGGATACGACGATGAATCCAGAGTTCCGAACCTTACGTTTAATACAAATTGATAACGGTGCAGAAGCGGATCGTGTTTTCTCAATGTTGATGGGTGACGAAGTGCCACCACGAAGAGAGTTTATAGAGAAGAATGCAATTTATGCGAAGATTGATGCCTAAAAGGAATTAATTTATACATACTAATTAAAAAAACACCTGATTACAGGTGTTTTTTTATGAATATATTTTTGCGAATACATCGTGAAATACTAAAAAATTACGATAAAACATGATTGACCCAAAATTTTCATAAATTCAACGTCACTTAAATCGATTTACATGAAAAAATTAATGGCGACTTTTATTATAATTGGTAGTGTACAATTATGTAAAGCACAAGAACTGGAAACTATTTTATTGGCTGCAGATGATGCGAGTTTGCTCACTCAAAACTATTTGAATCCTGCAATTAAGGGGTTAATGTTTAGCATGAATGACGGCTGGGCAACAACAGCCAAAGTTCATAAAAAATTTGGATTTGATATTACAATTGGAGTCAATGCGTCATTTGTGCCGAATTCGGCTAAAGCATTTGCCTTCCGTCCCAACGATTATACCTATGTAACTTTGCCAGATGGACAAACCGAAGTGCCAACGGTAATGAGTGAAAATGATGCGGAGACGAGAGTCGATATTTCCGTGCCAGTTGGAGATGGTACATATAAAGTTGGGAGTTTTACGATGCCAGGCGGTATCACTAAAGATTTGCCAGTTAATGCCGTGCCAGCGCCAACTGTTCAGATTGGTTTTGGCTTACCTTTTAATACGGACATTAAAGTGCGTTTTATACCAAAATTAAATTTTGACGATGATTTACAGGCTGGATTATTTGGCTTAGGCTTACAGCACGACTTAACGCAATATTTTGGACCAATTGAAAAATTGCCATTAAGCATATCGGTTTTAGGGGCATTTACAAACATGAACGTTGGATATGCCATATTAGATGACGATCCTCAAGATGGTGTAGCTGTCAACAATGGTAAAGTCGATTTTAAAATGAACACCTGGACCTTGCAAGCATTGGGGTCTTTAGATTTTAAATTTATAACGTTATATGGAGGCGTTGGCTATAATAATGGTAAAACATCGGTAAAAATGAAAGGACAATACACCTTAACTTATGATATTGAAGATGCCAATGGAGACAAGGTTGGTACAGTCGACGAAACGATAAGCAATCCTATAAATTTAGGTTTTCAAGCCAATGGTATGCGAGCAACTTTAGGGACAAGGCTCAACCTCAGTATTTTTAAGATATTTGCAGACTATACCTTTCAAAGTTATAATACGGCAACCGTGGGAATCGCATTTAGTGTGAGATAAATGGATGTCTTTATAGAGTGGTAGAAAAGCACAAGAGGAAATCTTGTGCTTTCTTCATTAAAAGTAATTTAATTCGTAATTTTACGATCATTTAAAAATGAAGTTTCACATTAAAAAACATATATAATTATGAAAGTTACAGTAGTTGGAGCAGGAGCCGTTGGTGCAAGCTGCGCAGAATATATCGCTATCAAAAATTTTGCAAGTGAAGTAGTTCTGTTGGATATTAAAGAAGGTTTTGCGGAAGGTAAAGCAATGGACTTAATGCAAACCGCCTCGTTGAATGGTTTTGATACAAAAATAACAGGCGTCACTAACGATTATTCTAGAACTGCAGATAGTGATGTCTGTGTGATTACCTCTGGGATTCCACGCAAACCTGGAATGACACGTGAAGAGTTAATTGGCATTAACGCAGGTATTGTAAAAGAGGTTTCTTCAAATTTAATTAAGCATTCTCCTAACACCATTCTTATTGTAGTTAGTAATCCAATGGATACGATGACTTATTTGGTACATAAATCTACTGATCTTCCAAAAAGTAAAATTATTGGAATGGGCGGCGCCTTGGACTCTGCACGTTTCAAATACAGATTAGCGGAAGCTCTTGGGGCTCCAATAAGTGATGTTGACGGAATGGTTATTGGTGGTCATAGCGATACAGGCATGGTGCCTTTAACGCGTTTGGCGACAAGAAATAGCGTGCCAGTAACTGAGTTTTTGTCAGAAGACAGATTAAGCCAGGTGCTTGAAGAGACCAAAGTAGGTGGTGCAACACTTACCAAGTTATTAGGTACTTCGGCATGGTATGCTCCAGGAGCAGCAGTTAGTGGAATGGTTCAGGCGATTGCGTGTAACCAAATGAAAATGTTCCCTTGTTCAGTATTATTGGAAGGTGAATATGGATTGAAAGATATCTGTATTGGTGTTCCAGTAATTTTGGGCCGCAACGGCATTGAGAAAATCGTAGAAATCGAATTAAGCGATGCTGAAAAAGCGCACATGATCGAAAGTGCTGATGGTGTTCGTAAGACGAATGATTTATTGTAAAACGTAACGGGTATATAAAAAATTAAGTGTCTAAAGTTGTAAATTGTGATTTTAGACACTTATTACAATAATTTAAAACAACGAAACGATGAAAAAAATATTATTTATAACACTCTGCGTCTTGAGCGTCAGCATGTACGCCCAAAAGGAAATAGATGAAGGTGTAATCATTTCAAAACAAACCATGTCCAGTGATAATGAGCAAATGAATGCTCAGTTGGCGATGTTAGGTGACATGATCTCAACCACTTATTTTAAGAATGATAAATCCCGTTCTGAAACCAGTAGCCCAATGACAGGAACAACCGTGTTTATTGCAGACAATGTTTCAAAAAAGTCAATGGTGTTAATGGACAACGCCATGATTGGAAAGAAATATATGGAAGCTGATATTACACCATCAAAAGAGGATTTGGAGAATGTGACCATCGAAAAGACCAATGAGAAAAAGACAGTTCTTGGTTATGACTGCACTAAGTACAATGTGACCATGAAAAAAGATGGAGCAGATGTGAAAATGGCTATTTATACTACGGATAAGTTAAAGGCGATTTCCCAACAAACAGCTGCCCTTGGAAAGGATTTTACTGGTTTTCCATTGTATATGACTGCGGCCGTAGATCAACAAGGCATGACCTTGAATTTAATTATTGAAGTTACAGAGATTAAGGCAGAGAAAGTGTCGGACGACAAATTTAATTTGACACCTCCAGAAGGTTATACTAAAGTTGATAATCTTCCAGGTATGTAAGCTTATTTGATTAAGATAATAATACTTAAAGACTGTAGAAATACAGTCTTTATTTTTTTCATATATTTGGCGCACTGAAAATCCATAATCAAACTTCAATTTTTGAAATTCCAGAATGGAAACAAACCTTACGCGTTGAAAAATATTAAAGACATAAAAATACAACCCAAATGGTACCTCGGTGCAGCACTCATTTTTATTGCTGTATTAGGGAGTGTTTTAGGTCAACAGCAAACCACTGTTCCAAATCAGGAAATTGTTTTGCAATTTGCCAATCAGGATATCTCTTTAGATGAGGCGCAACAAACTATTGATATTGTTGAGCAAGAGTTACAGCGCATTGGTGTCGCCTATATTCAGGTTAGTGAGCAAGAGGACGGCAGGTTGGTCATCAGTTACTACAGTAAAAACAATGTAGAAAGTATTAAAAAATTACTTTCCACCCAAAAGGAACTTGCTTTAGGATTTGTTTCTTCGGACAACAATGAAAAACCTTTACAATTTCCTTCCAAAGAAAAATCCATAAGTTATAATCTTGATGTTTATGAAATTCAAGATGGTCATAACTCCTATTCAAGTTTAGGTGGCAAATGCGCTCTTGAGCTCAAGTCAGGTCAGCAACGTTTTGTAAATCCTAATTTTTATCTTCCTACACAAGAGCCATTCCTTGTTGATATTGGCCCAATTTTAAAAGTAGACTTAAGTTTTCAGAGACATATTGCAATCGCAAAAGATTACCGATCGCACAAAATCCCTGAAGTCAGGGCGGGTCCTTTATCATAAAGGGTTTAAAACTGTCGATTGGTTTTAATACTTCACCTTTTCACTTCCAAAGAAAATAATGAGACGCTCAAAAAGTAGCGCTCATTTCAATAGGGCTGCATAAGCTTTATATCATTTATACTTAATCATAAAAAACAATTGTCAAATGGACCGTAAACTCTATATTTGCGCGTTGAAAAATTTGACTAAAAAAAATATAATAATGCAAAACAAAGGATTAGTAAAGCTGTTTGCTGTGTTATTTGGATTGGTAAGTATCTACCAATTATCATTTACATTCAAAGCTAACCAAATTGAAGATCGTGCCGAAGAAATTGCGGCGCGTAAATCTGATGACCCAGTAAAAAGGGCAGCGGATGAAGCAAGTTATTTAGATTCC
>JBDTKP010000079.1:0-7198 GCA_039935255.1 Gelidibacter sp.
GTCTTTTATTTCACTGAGCATCATAGCAGTTGCACCCCAAACAACATGTCCGTTTAACTTAAAAATAGGAACCTCTACCTCTTTTTGTAACGAAGTCATGAGCATTTGGGAGCTAATGTTGGCATCGTTTAGAAAATCGGCAAGCGGCACTTCAATTAAATCTTCTACCTCATCATCTTGCTTCAAAAACTGTGGTGTTTTGATTGTAATTCCTAAAAAAGGATACACCATAAAATTACTTGGAGGAATATAAAGTGGTGTCATAGCCTTTAAAACGGTCATGTTTTCTATAGGCACGCCAACTTCTTCAAAGGTTTCTCTGAGTGCTGCATATTCCAACGAAGGGTCTTCTACCTCCAGCTTTCCTCCCGGAAAACCTACTTGGGCAGAATGTACCCCACTATAAGTTTTTCTTAAAATCAAGATCAATTTTGTGTTTTGGTTTCCATCAGGATAAAACAACGCCATTACACCTGCTTTCCGAGCATTTTTCATGAGTTCGCGTTGCTGATCTACCAGCTCCAAACGATAGGTAGGCGACATTTTAACCTGTGAATCTTCTCCTGGAAGTGTAATATGTTCTATTTTTGAGATAGATTTTAAAAATGTATCAAAATTCATTTAGATATGAGAATTTTAATGTTCATTGGCTTTTTTTTTATATTTCTTAACTGTGAAGATAAACAATCTCACCAAAAAAGAAATAATTCTATCACAGATTCCCTACTTACGGAAGAAATCCAGATCAAAAAAGACACCCCATTAAAAAAGCAACGCAAATTCCCAAAGCTTACGGATCAGAATGCTATGGATTTCTTTTTGGAGTACCAAAAAGAAAACACTGAAAACAAAGTGCGCATCACTACCGATTTTGGAGATATAGACATTATGCTATATAACGAGACAAGGTTCCATCGTGCAAATTTCATTTTTTTAACCAAACGAAAGTATTTTAACAACACCCAGTTTTACCGCATCGTCAAAAATTTTATTATTCAAGGCGGCAACAGTGACGACATGTCGATCGCCGATAAACGCCAAGAAATTGGGAAATATTTACTTCCGCCAGATACCGAACGTGGATTTAAACATGACAGAGGGACCATAAGCATGCCAAGCAGTGAGATCGAAAACGCTTATAAACTGGCGTCTCCTTATGAATTTTTTATTGTGCAACAACAAGGAGGCGCACATCATCTGGATGGCGAATACACTGTTTTTGGGAAAGTCATTAATGGCATGGATGTCGTCGATAAAATAGCAACCCAAAAAACTGATGATGGTGAATGGCCGCTAAAAAACGTCTTTATACGGAAAGTAGAAATTATAAATTAATTAAGAAATTTGAGTCTTTAATTCAATATCTTGGAACTCTTTAAAAAAAACACTATAACCAATGACAAAAAACAACCTAAAACACATTAAAACTTTAAGTTTATGTGCACTTATTGCTTTTTCGAGCTGTAAGAACGAAGAAAAAAAAGAAGACGCCATGGCTAAAACTGACAACGTTTTACTTCAAGAATGGACCGGTCCCTTTGATGGCGTTCCTGCATTTGACAAAATGAAAGTCGGCGAAGTCAAGGAAGCCATGGAAAAAGGCATGGAACTTGGTTTGGCGGATATTGAAAAAATCGCCAATAACCCTGAGGCACCAACTTTTGAAAACACCATTGTGGCCATGGAACGTTCTGGCAAAGAACTGGAACGCGTTTTCACTTATTACGGAATTATGAGCAGCAACGTTTCATCTCCTGAGTTTAGAGACCTTCAGACCGAATTTGCTCCTAAAATATCTGAGTACAGTTCGAAAATTTCCCAAAATGAAAAACTTTTTCAGCGGATCAAAACTGTTTATGACGCTGCTCAGTCAACACCTTTAGAAGCTGACCAACAACGTGTGGTTGATTTGACCTATAAAAGTTTTGAAATGAATGGTGCTAATTTGGATGTCGAGAAAAAGAAGCGTTACGCTGCCATCAATAAGGAACTCTCATCGCTTTACACCACATTTTCAAACAACGTTTTACATGATGAAGAAAATTATGTAACGTATTTAAATAAAGATCAAATTGGTGGACTTTCTGAATCATTTGTTAAATCGGCTGCACAAATTGCTTCAGATAACAAACAAGATGGGAAATATGCCATTACCAATACCAGATCTTCAGTCGATCCATTCCTTACCTATTCTACCGAGCGGGAATTACGTAAACAAGTATGGAACAATTATTATTCTCGTGGCGACAATGGTGACGAATTTGACAATAACAAGTTAATTGCAGAAATCTTAAAACTTCGTAAAGAGCGTGTCGGATTGATGGGCTACGAGAACTATGCAGAGTGGCGCTTACAAGATCGTATGGCTAAAACACCAGAAAACGCCATGGATCTCATGATGGCTGTTTGGCCAGCTGCCATTGCGAGAGTTAAGGAAGAAGTAACTGATATGCAAGCTGTGGCAAATGCCAGTGGCGACAAAATCACTATTGAACCTTGGGACTACAGATATTACGCTGAGAAAGTACGTCAAGACAAATTTGATTTGGATAGCGAAGAAGTGAAACAGTATCTACAACTTGACAAATTGACCCAAGCTTTATTTTACACAGCTGGACGCCTATTCAACTATGAATTTACCCCAGTTGCAGAAGGATCTGTACCGGTTTTTCATGAAGATGTAAAAGTTTGGGATGTTACTGATAAAGATTCTGGCGAACATATTGGCTTATGGTATTTAGATCCATTTGCAAGACAGGGAAAACGTTCTGGAGCCTGGGCAACCACTTACAGAAGCCACACCACATTTGATGGCGACAAAACCGTATTGGCATCCAACAACTCCAATTTTGTAAAACCAGCTCCTGGAGAGCCTGTTTTAGTGTCTTGGGATGACGCCACTACGTTCTTTCATGAATTTGGCCACGCGTTGCACTTCTTTTCATCTAACGTTAAATATCCAACATTAAATGGTGGCGTGAGAGATTACACAGAGTTCCAATCGCAGTTATTAGAGCGTTGGTTATCTACAGACGAAGTGATCAATCAATTTTTGGTACATTACAAAACTGGCGAACCTATTCCAGCGGCATTGGTTGCTAAAATCAAAAAAGCATCAACGTTCAATCAAGGTTTTGGTACTACAGAATTTTTAGCATCGGCGTTAATGGATATGAAACTACACTTAGCTGATCCAGAAAATATTGACATCGACAAATTTGAGCGTGAAACCTTAACCGAAATGAATATGCCAAAAGAATTGGTCATGCGTCATAGAACACCACAGTTCGGTCACGTATTTTCAGGAGAAGGATATGCTACAGCTTACTACGGCTATATGTGGGCAGATGTGCTAACTGCCGATGCGTCAGAAGCATTTAAAGATGCACCAGGCGGATTTTACGATAAAGAAATGGCTGATAAACTGGTCAAATACTTATTCGCACCAAGAAACTCTATGGATCCTGCAGAAGCCTACCGATTATTTAGAGGTCGCGATGCAAAAATCGAAGCCTTATTGAGAGATAGAGGTTTTCCTGTTCCAAAAAGTTAATTTGAGGTAATTATATAAATTGAAAGCCACGTTTTTAAAACGTGGCTTTTTTTATGACAACTTAGGAAAATTGAGCGTTGATAAAACTTATTTCAGAACGCTCTAAAAAAGGAATGTGAAAAATAACAACATTCCTTTTTTAGACAGCAACTTGCTCGTTCGTTCAGAATGGGTCTCAGTTATTACACGTATAATAAGTCTTGTTCATTTAAAAGCTATGAAATTATACCCCTGAAAATGATTCAAGAAATGAAAATTAGCGAAGATTCATAAAGTTATGACTTGAGATGTTTTAATAAGTTTGAGTCTGCCTCAGTAATTAACAGACCAATGAAAAGGTGCCGAACTCTTCAATAAAAAAATCTTGAAAATGCACTACCATACTTTAGTGTCATGAAATCAGAATGCGCGATCATCATTAAAAACGGAAAGGATTTTAAAGACTCCTTAACCCAGTTATAACTGCCAATGAGGCTTAAGTAGTCTGAAATAAAAAAGACATTTTATACAAGTTTAAATCCATCAAATCATTTCTGCAGAAATTTTAGATTAACACTAAATTCTGTCTTCTTTTCTATATAAACTCGGCAAACTAACCTTGAATCTAACCGCAACCAACCTCACGATCATCACTATAGAACCAGCAATCATAAATATGATATTATCCTCTATGGGAAATTGTTCTAATATAAAATAGGTTATTCCGCCTAAAATACAAGCCGTGGCATAAATTTCCTTTCTAAAAATGACGGGGATTTCATTACATAACATATCCCTGATCACACCTCCAAAACAAGCCGTCATTGTACCTAATGAAATACATATAATGGGATGCAAACCGGCTGCCAAACCTTTTTCGATACCTACGACGGTATAAAGTCCAATACCAATAGTATCAAAAAGCAACAAAGAAGTTCGTAAATAATTGATTTTCTGCTTGAATGCAACAGTAAAAACGGTGGCGCCAAATATCACATATACGTAAGTCATATTGGTCATCCAAGTCACCGGGGTTAACCCAATTAGAACATCTCTTAGAGTTCCACCTCCCACTGCAGTCACAAAAGCAATGATTAGAACACCAAAAGCATCCATTCTTTTGTTCATTGCTACGGAAACACCTGAAATAGCAAAGGCAATAGTCCCCAAAATATCAAGGGTCTGTATAAACATAGTTTTTAGAAAAAAGATTCAGTGGGCAAAGATAGCAACGCCTCGTGCAATCTGAAACTTTAAGGTGGAAAAATGTGAGATGAGATATTTTTGGAGTATGGACTTTGAACAAACGGTGGATAACCATCTGTTTCTGTAAAATTTTTCTAAAACTCATTGCCCCAGAGGTACGGCATATTAATTTACGTAGGCAATTATATATGGCGTTCCGTTTATCTTGTTGAGACCCTTCGACAGGTTCAGGGTCGATTCACACAAGTTATGTAAAAAAAACGCATCTAAATTTGAGGTAATAGTTTTGAGACCCTTCGACAGGCTCAGTGTAAGCGATTCGCACATGTTTTGTAAAAACAAAACTTGGCTCTCTGAGACCCTTCGACAAGCTCAGGGTAAGCGATTCGCACATGTTTTGTAAAAACAAAACTTGGCTCTCTGCTTACATGCTTTGGGTATAATAATTATAATCCTTTAAAATGGTATCGATAAATTGAACATCGTTCCCATTAATTGCCTTTACACCTATCACTTCTGTTATTTTGTTTCGCAATTTGATCAAGGTCTGGTAATCACTAGCCAATTTTGCGGCAGTAAAAGTATCCTTTATAATTCGTGCATCATTATCGGACAGCTTAATCACTGTTGGGTAGGTAGGGTTGTAATGGTCTTGCAAGTCTTCTAAGATTGTATGACTGATATTCACTTTGTCCTTTAAAAGAATCACTGCTGTGCCCGCGGCCATATCTCCCAAACGTTGTGATCTTTTACTAAAAAGAATGATAAAGAAACCCAAACCAAAAATGTAAATATCTACAATCCTAAAAAACCAGCGCACAACATAATCAGCAAGTGATGCTTGATAGCCATCAATTTTAACCACTTTAATTTTCATTAGTTTTTTTCCAATGGTCTGCCCTTCCATAAGCGCCTCTAAAACCAAGGTGTAAAACACAATGGGCAGCCCAAGTAAGGTATTAATACCTATCTGTGACCATTGGTCCATATCTTCAAAAGCACCAACAGTCATATTTAAAATAGTGATATAGCCTATTTTGATCAGCATATCAATCACAAAAGCCAACAAACGCTCGCCCACTCCTGAAGCGGTAAAATTAATTTTTACATTTTGAGTGGTGTTAATTTGTAACTCTGACATATTATATTTTATTTTAGCGATGTTATGAGAGAAGTTGCGTTTATTAAGCAAAATAAGGAAAAATGGCTGAGTTTTGAAACGGCCATTTTTAATAATGATTTTAAAAATCCGGATGAACTCGCGTCACAATACATTCAACTCATCAACGATTTATCCTACGCGCAAACTTACTACCCCAAAAGTAAAGTAATTACCTACTTAAATCAATTGGCGGCCAAAGCTTTTCAGAAAATATACAAAACCAAACGCGAAGACAGTAATAGAATCATGGCTTTTTGGAAAACGGAAGTGCCGCTGATTATGTATCAATACCGAAAGTTTGTGTATATCGCTTTTATCATCTTTACTATTTTCACTATGATTGGCGCATTTTCAGCTGCTAATGATGGGGAATTTGTTCGCTCTATTTTAGGCGATGAGTACGTCAATATGACTTTAGAAAATATTGAAGCTGGCAATCCTGTGGCGGTTTATAAAAGTGGTAGCAATTGGGGAAGTTTCATTGGGATTACCGTAAATAATTTGCGTGTTGGTGTGATTGCTTTCGTTCTAGGCGTCTTCGGAGGACTCGGAACAGTTTATATACTGTTCAAAAACTGTATTATGCTAGGCTCGTTTCAATACTTTTTTTATGAAAAGAACGTATTTTGGGAAAGCGTGAGAGGTATTTGGATCCACGGGGCGATGGAGATTTTTGCCATTGTCATCTCAGCAGCGGCAGGATTAATTTTAGGGGGCAGTATTTTATTTCCGGGGACGCATTCACGTTTTACCTCATTTAAAGAAGGCGCTAAGACGGGAGTCAAAATATTGATCAGCACTTTTCCTTTTACTTTTTTCGCCGGATTTTTAGAAGGCTTCATTACAAGATACTCCCAAGAAATGCCCAAAATGATTTCCGTTGGTATTATCTTGGTCACTTTAGGAGGTATTAGTTACTATTATTTAATATATCCCTTCGTCGTAAAGAAAAAAATCGATGCACAATTGATTCCCATAATCGCTTAAATGAAACTTAACCTGAAGCTCTTTCATATGGTCTGCATACTTTTGCTCAATGTGAACACGTCACTTTGGGCAAACTTCAGTGCGCAAAATCCGCAAAGCGAACGTCAATTTAACGAGGGTTTTCAGGATAATTATTCAGGTAGAAAGTACAATTATGATGGCAAGGCAGAAGTGCGTAAAACGACATCAAAACATGGCGATCCGTCCAAATACTCTGAACATAAACCTTACGTAAAAGAAGATAATAACTCAGGTGATTTTTCGTTCAGCTTCAATGCGCTGAATTGGTTGTTCATTCTTATTCTGATCTT
>JBDTKP010000080.1:0-18120 GCA_039935255.1 Gelidibacter sp.
CACGGGGTTAAGTTTTAGTCCATTGACCAATAATGCGCAAACGACCACTTTTTTATCCGCAACAGGGAGGATTAGTGTCGGCTATACATTGTTTGATGGTCTAAAGAATTTTAAAGAAATGCAACGCGCGAAAATATCAAAACTATCGGCGCAGTTTAGGTTAACCAAAATGGAGGATGATATTTCTTTGTTTGTAGCGAATAATTATTTGCAGGTCATTCTTAATAAGGCCAATCTTAAAGTTTTGACGTCTCAAAACACGGTTACTAAAGATCAATTACAAAGAACTCAAGATCTCGTGGATGCGGGTGTTCTACCGAAAGGAGACATCTTAGAGATCAAAGCCAATGATGCCAGTGAACGACAAGCCATTGTTAATGCCGAAAATGCGGTACAGGTTTCTTTAATAAGTTTGGCGCAATTATTATTGATTAAAGACTACCAGAATTTTGATATTGAAGACGAAGGTTATGATATCGTTGATGAGGGAATTTCTGACAAGAGTGTTTACGAAGTTATAGAAAATGCCAAAGAGAATAGAGCCGAAATAAAGATTGCTGAGCAAAATGTCGAACTGGCTGAAAAAGATATTCAAATTGCGAAGAGTGGGTATTATCCAACGCTTCAAGCGTTTTTTGGATATGACACCAGATACTCCAATACAACCTCTTATCTTCAAAGTGTGGATACAAATAACCCTGTAATTAATAGAGAAATAGGTATTGTACAAGCCACCGGACAGTCGGTAATTGGTGAATTTCCAAACACTATCACCCAAATAGTTGGTGCAGATCCGTTTTTAGATCAGTTATCCCAAAATGACGGTATTTCTTATGGTTTTCAGTTGAATATCCCTATTCTTAATGGATTTTCTACAAAAGCTAACGTCAAAAGAAATGAAATTAACTTATTGAAAAGCAAGAATCAATTAGAACAAGCACAAATGGACTTGGAATCTACCGTGTACCAAGCTTATGTGGATGCTAAGGGTTCTCTTAAATCTTATGAAGCCGCAGCATCTGCTGTAGAATCTCAAGAGTTAGCGTATAATTATGCCAAAGAACGTTACGACGTAGGTTTAACTAATGCGTTTGAATTTAGTCAGTCCAAAGTAAAATATGACAATGCGCAAATTGAGCTTAATCGTGCTAAGTATGATTATATTTTTAAATTGAAGGTTCTTGAGCTATATTTTGGGATTCCGGCTATGGAATTAAAATTTTAATTAAAGACACTATTATACACTAACCGTTATGAGCAAAAAGACACTAATAATCGTAATATCCACTGTAGTACTTCTAATCTTGGTACTGATTGTTGGGAAAAAAGCGGGTTGGTTCGGTAAAACAGGCAACTTTAAGGAGGTTGAAACCCAGAAAGTAATGCTAATGGATATTGTTGAAAAAGTTTCAGCTACGGGCAAAATTCAGCCAGAAGTTGAAGTCAAAATATCCAGTGAAGTCTCAGGAGAAATTATTGACTTACCGTTTAAAGAAGGGCATCAGGTTAAAAAAGGAGATTTGCTGGTAAGAGTTAATCCTGATCTGATACAATCGGCAGTTAACAGAAGTCAAGCTACCTATCAAAATATCAAAGCAGGTTTGGAACAAGCAGAAGCTTCTTTAAGGGAAGCCAAATTAAGCTATGATCGGAACCAACAGCTTTTTGAAAAAGGAATAATCTCAAAATCAGAATGGGATAAGGCAGTTTCTGGATATGAAATTGCCCAAGCCAGTCAACAGTCCGCGTATTACAACGTGCAGAGTGCTGGAGCTTCTGTAAATGAAGCCAGGGATAATTTGAACAGAACCACTATTTACGCCCCTATGAGCGGTACTATATCTAAATTAGATGTCGAACTTGGAGAGCGCGTTGTTGGAACCCAACAAATGGCGGGTACTGAAATTTTAAGAGTGGCCAATTTGAACAATATGGAAGTTGAAATTGATGTCAATGAAAATGATATTGTCAAAGTACAGATAGGAGATTCTACAATTGTTGAAGTAGATGCCTATCTTAAAAAAGAATTTAGAGGTGTTGTAACTGCTATTGCAAACTCGGCTGCTAGTGCGCTTACAGCCGATCAGGTGACCAATTTTAAGGTAAAAGTAAAAATTCTTAAAGAGTCTTATCAAGATTTGGTAGAAGGCAGAGGTGAGGATTTCTCTCCGTTCCGCCCTGGGATGACTGCAACTGTTGATATCATTACCAAAAAGCGAAAGAATATTGTAAGTGTGCCGATTAGCGCCATTGTTATTAAAACAGACACCTCTTCTGTTAGAAAATCACATGGAAAGAAAAGTGACCAAGAAGATGCACCTCAAAAGGTTCAAAATGAAGAGAAATTCGAATGCGTTTTTGTCAAAAATAATGACGAAGCCAAATTGAGAGTTGTGAAAACAGGCATTCAAGATGATACTAATATCGAAATATTGTCTGGTTTAAAAGCGGGCGATGTGATCATTATTGGCCCTTATAATGTGGTCTCCAAAACGTTGAATCCTGGGGATAAGATAGAAGTTAAAAACACAGAAGAGGCCAAAAAGAAATAGTTCTTAAATAAATTTGTAGTGTCTTATATACTCAATATTGAAACAGCAACAACCAATTGTTCCGTCTCTCTTTCTAAAGAAGGTGAGATTTTGGTTTTAAAAGAAGATTATAATTCAAATTATTCACATGCTGAATCCTTGCATGTATTTATTGATTCGGTTTTTAAAGAAGCGAATTTGAAACCACGCGACGTTGATGCCATTGCGGTGAGTAAAGGACCTGGATCTTATACGGGTTTGCGTATTGGTGTTTCTGCGGCAAAAGGCTTGTGTTTTTCGTTGGATAAGGTTTTAATATCCGTGGATACGTTGGAATCATTGTCACATCAGTTAACTATTGACTCTGGATATATTGTGCCCATGCTTGATGCACGTCGTATGGAAGTTTATGCAGCAGTATATGATGAACAGCATAAACAGGTCAGGGCCATTGAAGCCCAAGTTTTGGATGAACATAGTTTTAATGCCTTTTTACAAGTTGGCAAAGTCTATTTTATTGGGAATGGTGTTGAAAAAACCAAGCAAATTATTACACATCCGAATGCCGTTTTTATCGAAAACAAACTTCCTTCAGCCAAAGAAATGGCCCAATTAGCATACGATAAATACAAAAAAAGCGACATGGAAGATGTCGCCTATTTTGAGCCTTTTTATTTAAAAGATTTTATCGGGGCGAAAGCTAAAACTTAGCTTTGTTTGGTTAAATGAACATCACGCTGCGGATAAGGAATGATGATGCCTTGCGCTTCTAGCCGTGTTTTTCCTTCTTCAAGAAATAGCCAATGTAGATTCCAGAAATCTTCGTTTTTCGCCCAAAAACGCAATGACAAATTAACTGAGCTTTCGGCTAATTCGTTGACGAACATCATCGGTTTCTTGCCTTCGTCTTGCATCACTTGAGGTTGTTCATTAACCAATTTTAAAATAAGGTCTTT
This sequence comes from Gelidibacter sp., assembly GCA_039935255.1. Taxonomy (GTDB): domain Bacteria; phylum Bacteroidota; class Bacteroidia; order Flavobacteriales; family Flavobacteriaceae; genus Gelidibacter. The sequence continues at coordinate 3,488 of JBDTKP010000080.1, forward strand.
TGCAAGTTTCATGTCGCTGTCATAGCTTATACGATAGGTAATGGTATCTCTTCTTATGCCTTCAGAAGTATAATTAATGATATTATCATTGGATAATTTTCCGTTGGGAAGTATGGCGAGCTGATTTCCAGGTGTAGAGATTTGGGTATTAAATATGGAAATCCCCTTCACGGTGCCGTCGATGCCTTGCGCACTGATAAAATCGCCGATTTTAAATGGCTTTATGATCAGTATTAACACGCCTCCAGCAAAATTTGCTAGTGAGCCTTGCAATGCAAGCCCAACGGCCAATCCAGCTGAGGCTAAAATGGCAACAAATGAAGTGGTCTCAATCCCTATGGTGCTCAAAACGATTACAATAAGTACGATTTTAAACGCCCAATTAAAAATATTTAATAAGAAGTTCTGAAGACTGATCTCATAGTGTCCTTTCTCCATTGCCTTTTTGATTCCTTTTAGTATAAGTCGAGTAATCCAAGATCCTGCAATCCAAATTAGAATAGCAGCCACTAATTTTGGGCCATAAAGTAGTAATAGGTCAAATCCTCTTTCAATCCAATGTTGTAAATCCAATGCTGTTTGATTTTTTTAATTAATAGAATACAAAGTTATTCATTATCGAAAGGAAAATAAAATTTGAAAACCGTTTTAAGAAAACATTAGGGAAGCTAAAGAAATTTTGCAGGAACCGATTGAATATAAAATAGTTTGATTTTTTTGGAAGAATACGCGCCATAAATACCAGCAAGAATCACGCAGATTAAAAAGAAGGATACAAAAGGTAAGACTTTCAAAATCATGAAAGCGCCAAGGCTGCAGCCAAAAAGCAATTATATAGTCCTTGGTTGGTAGCTAATACTTTTGTGTCTTCAGCAAAAGCCTTCAATTTTAGTCCAAAAATTTTGATGCCTTTGGGTGTGGTCCATAAAAACATTTCTAAAACTAAAAAATAGAAATGCTCGAGAGCAACAGGGTTTATATCGAGAGGGAACTCATAGAAAAAAGAATAGCGCTTTTTAAGCGCTATTCTTTTTTTTTAGTGGACTTCAAAGGTTACTTTCAACGTGACCCTGAATTGAGTAATCTCATCGTTGTTAACGGTGGCACTCTGGTCTTTTATATAAACAGATTTAATGTTCTTAACTGTTTTTGAAGCGTGTTTTACTGCTTGTCTTGCAGCGTCTTCCCAGCTTTTATCTGAGTTTGCTAATATTTCAATAACTTTTAATACTGCCATTTTATAGATTTTTAAATTAATAATTTACTTATACCTTTAAAGATAGGAATTTAAAATTAAAAATTAACCATTTATAGCCTCTACTGTAAGTACTTTACCTTTAAGCATTTCCTTAAGCATGTTCTCAATCCCATTTTTTAAAGTATAGGTTGACGATGGGCAACCACTACAAGCACCTTGTAAAACCACCTTTACTTCTTTGGTTTCTGGATCATAAGATCTAAACTCAATGTTCCCGCCATCACTAGCCACTGCAGGTTTCACATATTCTTCAAGAATACTAATGATTTCCTTTGAGATATCATCATAATTTTCAAATGCGGCATCCACCTGACTTTCGGTCTTTTTGAGCATTTTTGGAGCATCTGCCGAAATGATATCTTTATCGCTGTCAATATAATTCTGGAGAAACTCTCTTAATTGCGTAGTGATTTCACTCCAGTCTGCAACGTCATGTTTAGTGATGGAGATGAAGTTCTCATCAAAAAACACACTTTTAACAAAAGGTAAATGAAATAATTCAGTAGCTAACGGCGAGTATTTGGCGTCTTCAATCGAAACAAACTCATAAGAGGTAGCGACTAGTTTTTTATTGGCTACAAATTTTAAAGCTGACGGGTTTGGGGTGCTTTCAGCATAAACTGTGGAAGGCACTTTTTTTGTCACTTTGTCCTCTGTTACAACCGGATTTCCATCGTTGATATACTCTTCAATTTGCTGGGCAACCTCTTTTTGTACATCTTACCACTCAATAATATCATAGCGTTCTAAGGCAATAAAATTACCAGAAATATATACTTTTTTTATAAACGGAAGATAAAAGAGTTGTTGTGCCAAAGGTGAGGCTTTAGCTTCATCAATATTATTGAATTCGAAGCTTTCGTGATTGGTCAAAAACTTATCAGCTTCAAACTTTAATATGGTTGGATTGCTAGTGGTCTGTATTGAAATTGTGATCTTTTCCATAGGTTCTTTTCTTTATGCAAAAATATGAAAACAAAAGGGTAAAATGGATTTTTAGGGATAGGTATGTTGTTCATAACAATTGCAATGGAAAATGAATTTCTTATAATATATAATGAAGTTTCATGAATCTCTTCTTTGTAGTTTAGGATGGCATAAAAGATGAAAGAATGATGAACAATTCACCATCGGAAAATAACACTAAATGCTGGTTTATTGCTCCATGGTGCTAGTAAATCTGGTGAATCATGGACCTCTGAAATACATATAAAATAATTGGAATGGATGTGTTTCAAGGTTTTGCACATTTAATATTGGTGTCCTATAAAATGGAATAATGATAAAGACACATTGAACTTTGTTTAGTTGCGTAAGAGATTAAGCTCAAAAAAATGATATATTTGACATCTTTAGAAGCTGCTCAAGCAAAATGACTCTACAGCTCTTGGATGAATCACAACCAATAAGACGGCGACGCCATTGCAATTGGTTTATGATGTGTTTTAGCCGACAGAATGTAGATAAGGAGTGAATCTTAAGCCCATTTTATCTCGAAAAGTTAAAACGTATGAAATTTAGAAAGCTTTATGTAGTAGCGTTTGTAATCTTGATAGCACAATTTAGTGAGGCGCAAGAAGGATTACCTATATATTCCGATTATTTAACCGATAATTATTATTTGATTCATCCTTCCATGGCAGGCGTTGCGAATTGCGCCAAGATAAGATTAACAGCACGGAAGCAATGGTTTGGCCAGGATAATGCGCCTGCGTTACAGACTTTTAGTATCAATAGCCGTATTGGCGAAACTCAATCTGCCGTTGGTGCCATTGTTTATAATGATAAAAACGGCTACCATTCTCAAACAGGTGCTTATCTCACTTATGCACATCACTTAATGTTTTCGCGAAATGAGATTGACTTGAACATGTTATCTTTTGGACTGAGCGCAGGCGCCATTCAATATAAATTGGATGAAACCACATTTTTGAATGAAGGATTTGATCCTTTAATTTCTGGAATAGAGCAAAGTGCGACCAATTTTAATTTTGATTTCGGATTCTCCTACCATCTTATAAATTTTTACGCTCATGCCACGGTCAAAAACGTATTGAATAATGATGGCATCAATGCCAATGCCAATGGTGTTTTTAAGTTTGACAATTTAAGGACACTCTTGTTCAGTGCCGGAAATGTTTTTAAAAAATTGGGCAGTGACTGGAGCTATGAGCCTTCCATTTTATTCTTATATAGAGATGGCACAAAGGAATCATCTATTGATCTAAATGGAAAAATTTATAAAGATATGGACTTCGGAAAATTATGGGGAGGTATTTCATATAGAAGAAGTTTGGATGGTGCCCAATTTACAAATGGAGCGGGTGTAAGCAGTCAAAAATTACAATATTTCACACCTTTTGTAGGTGTTGATTATAAAAACTTTGTGTTTGCCTATACGTATTCCTATCAAGCAAACTCTGTCGTTTTTAATAACGGAGGCTTCCATCAATTGACGCTTGGCTACAACTTTAATTGTAGAAAATTGCATTATGATTGTGCTTGTCCAGCTATTAATTAAGAACAAAAAGCCTCGAAATTGAAGCGAGACTTTTTCTAAAATTTATAACGGAAGGATAAGTTGCTACAAAAACATTACTCCCAAGAATATCTTTTATGTTTTGCTTGCGTTTTGATAGCTTTTATCATTGCGTTTTCCAATCCGTTGTCGTTGTCTTTTTGTTGTTGAAAGATGAAATCCCGACGTTTTTCATTTAATTTATGAATATCCTCCTGAATGATGTTTCGTTCTGCACGTTTTTTGGTTACATAGGCTTTAATCTGCGCCGTTGACTTCCCTTGGAGTTCAGTTGGTAAATCAGTGTCTTTTAATTCTTCGTAGTTAATGGATTTGCTTTTATCAGCATCCACTAAATCCCAAGTATCATTTTGATATAAATGTGAACTTTTGCTCACAGTTCTGCTCACGGCATTAGCGTTGCTGTATTCTTTAGCATTGTCATCTTGTTCCGATTGCAAGGTTATTTTCTGACGGCCTGCAGCGCCATAAGCCACATAGGTTTGATTTAACTTTTTATTCAGTTGCAATATTTTATCGTCATAAGGAGATGCAACATAAGTGGTGTTATGATTATGATTGATGGCCATATAATCGCCATTTCCTAAATCGGCACCTTCTTTCCAATTGTTTGAAATGCCTTGGTCGTAATCGCCACAAAAAATGGTATTGACGGTCACATCCTTAGTTCTGGCCAATTTAGCCGCATCCTTATAATTGATGTTTCCTTGCGTAAAAGGCTCATTTCCGGCAATAAAAATGAGTTTAAGATCATCTGGATTGCTGCCCCAATCTAATTGATTCAACGAGGTTTTGATGACCTGGCCGCAGTATTCAAGGCCGCCATTGGTAGTTAAGGAAAATAATTGTTTGGAGATCTCATCTAAATCACTGCTAAAGGCTAATACCTGACGGATAAAGCCTTCGTCCGCGTTGAGGTTGTCATTGCCATATTCATAAAGTGCTATTTGTAAATTTGGTTTGACATCATCACATTTAGCATAGGAGAGCTCGTTGATAATTTCCCAAAGTTGGGCTTTGGCCTGATCAATAAGTCCGTCCATACTGTTGCTGGTGTCTAAAAGCAATGCGACTTTTATAAATTGCTTGTTGGTAGTTATAGGTGTGCTTTCTGCCATGGCCAATTCAGAAATCTTTGTTTCTTTTGAATTGGCATTACACGCTAATAATCCGAAAAGACTCAAGCCTAAGGCTGCGGTTTTTAAAATAGTTTTCATAATTTTATTTTGCTTTTAATTGATGCCGTAAATCTATTTGTAACTTTTATGAATTAAAAAACAGAATGAGTGGGCTCGCTTAATGAATGAGGCAACACGTCTTATAAATTAGTGAACTACTGTTTTTGAATGGGAAATTGAATTTATTCGGAAAGTCTCATTTTAATTGCCCAAATAAAACGCGTAGTTTTATTCCCTTATAAAATCGTATGCGCACAATTATTTTATATTTTTTAATGGTTCTCTTGTGTCTTACTACACATAAACTAAAAGCGCAAGAAAACGAAAGCAAACGCACGGAGGCTAAATTTACCGTGAGAGGTTCTGTAAGAGAAAGTGATACCTATAAGCCTATTTCAAAAGTCAATATTGAAGTAAATGGTGGTGCATATACCGTAACTGGGAGTGATGGAGAGTTCCGAATACAAGTTAAAAAAGGGGATGAGCTCGTGATTAGGCACAAAGATTTTGAAACAGTATATCATACCATTAAAAATGATGAGCGGATCTCAGTTGAAGTGAAGACGGCAATACGCAAGGCAACTTCAAATTCGAGTTATAAACGAAACGTGCAAAGTTTTAATAAGTTTATTGATTCAGCTTTGGTTTATCAAAAGAAAGATGCTGAAAAGAGCATTCAATTTATTACTGAAGCCTTGTTGCAGAGCACGTCTTCTAAACAAAATGCTGATGCTTATGAGGTTTTGGGAGATGTTTATGTGCATTGGAAACAATTTGATTTAGCAGTATCCAATTATCTGATAAGTCTCCAAAACTTGGCTTCAAATGAAGTCAAATTGAAACTGGCAGAAGCTTATAGAAATAATAAAAGCTATCAAGAAAGCATGGAACTTTACAATAGCTTTAATACTTCCAGTTTATCCAATTGGCAATTGGCGGTTTTATATGAAGGTCTTGGTGACACGTATGCGGCTATAAAACAATATACGAAAGCCATTGAAAGCTATAAAAAAGGACTTATCATAGCACAAAAACATGTGATCAAGCCTAAAATCACGGATCTTAATTCAAAGATTGCTCAAGCTTATAATGATGATGGAAAGACAAATCAAGCTCAGGATTATTTTGATAATGCCCTTAGTCTGGCATCCAAAGAAAACAAAGCGCGCGCCGTTAAGGAAAAAGTAACGGTTGCGGATTTTCAAAATACCAATCGGTTATACGATGATGAAATTGAGTTGCGGAAAGAAGCTTTAAAAGATATTGAAGCTATTGAAAAGGAATCAATTATCGCTAATGAAAGTCCACTGACCTCCCAAAAGCAGAACTACAAGATTGGAAGCGCCTATTTTGCACAAAAAGATTACACCAATGCCATTCCTTATTTGGAAAAGAGTATCAAGGAAGCTAGTCATAAAGAAGATCTGATTGTCCAAAAGGATGCGACCCGCAAATTGTCTGATGTGTATTATGACGCTGGTGATTATAAAAAGGCCTTAGCGAGCTACAAAGCTTATACCGAAGTTGTGGATGAACTTTATGTCAGAAAAGAGCAAGAATTGTCTCAAGCAGCACGGTTTAACAGAAATATCACAGAAAAACAAAACCGAATCACAACATTAGAAAGCGATAACAAACTGTCCGAAAGTTTGTTTCAACTTACCACAGAACGTAACAAAAGACAGCAGTTAATCATATATTCTCTTATTGGTGGACTTTTACTCTTGCTGGTCACCGCGTATTTTATGTATAAATACATCAAACAACAACGATTGGCGAATAATCTACTGGCTTTAAAGTCGTTAAGGAGCCAAATGAATCCGCATTTTATTTTTAATGCTCTAAATTCGGTTAACAGTTTTATCGCGTCAAACGATGAAAGGACTGCTAATAAATACTTGTCTGATTTTTCACAATTAATGCGTTCTGTTTTGGAAAATAGTGATGAAGATTTCATTCCTTTAAAAAAGGAAATTGCGCTTTTGGAACTTTATACCAAATTGGAACACTTTCGATTTAAGGATAAATTTGATTATTCCATAACTGTGGATGAAGCTATTGATATTGAGGAGTATCAAATTCCACCGATGCTTTTGCAGCCTTACATTGAAAATGCCGTTTGGCATGGGTTGCGGTACAAATTGAATAAAGGACATTTAGATATTAACATCCATAAAAAGAATGATTCCGAAATCACCATCACCATTACAGATGATGGGATTGGAAGATCGCGTTCAATAGATTTAAAGACAGAGCACCAAAAGAAACAAAATTCGAAAGGCATGGGCAATATTAAAAAACGTGTAGCCATTTTGAATGAAATGTATAAAGACAAAGTAGATGTCTTTGTGGATAATTCACAGGATGCTGAAGATGTAGGCACTAAGGTTGTGGTGACGTTGAGAAAGGATTAAGAAACTTAAAGTGTGCAACATAAAGCACGAAGCTTGAAAAAGTATATTTTCATAAGAATAATTTAATAATAAAAGTTGAATCTACATTGCAAGAGACCATTTTCACTTCTTGCGTCGTGCTTCCAACTTCCAACTCATTTCAACTTATTTCCCATGAACTTAAGAGCAATTATAGTAGAAGATGAAGAAACCAGCAGAGAAATTCTAAGAAATTATCTCAAAAAATACTGCCCGAATGTTCAAGTTTTGGGGGAAGCCGCGAATGTTGAAGAAGCTTTGGTACTGATTAGGAATTACGATTTGGATGTTGTGTTTCTGGATGTTGAAATGCCTTATGGGAATGCGTTTGATTTATTGGATAAGGTTGATGCTGTTAATTTCGAAACCATTTTTGTAACCGCCTATAACCATTATGCGATTGACGCCTTAAATGCACATGCATCTTACTATTTGATGAAACCAATTTCTATTGATGAATTGATAAAAGCTGTGGATTATGTAACTGAAATTAGGTCCAAAGAAAATGATTTACAGAATCAAGTTTTGGTCACAAAAACTAAAAGTGTTGCTGGAAAAATTACCATTCCGCAGTTAGACGGTTTTGAGGTTTTGAGTACTTGTGATATTTTATACTGTAAAGCTGATGATAATTATACGGAGATTCATTTGAATACAAACAAAAAGAAACTGGTCAGCAAAACTTTAAAGTATTTTGAAGATGCCTTGACCGAAGCCGGGTTTGCCCGGGTTCATAAATCTTATTTAGTAAATGTGAACGAGATTGTGAGGTATATTAAAGGGAAGGGAGGGAGTGTTGAACTGAGCAACGGCAAACAGATTATGGTATCTGCGTCTAGAAAATCAGAATTATTGTCTTATTTTAAGTGATCAAGCTGTTGCCAAGGCAGGAGCCTCAAGTTAAAAAGACTAATTTTGTACCGGTTTTAATTTTCAATCAATCATCAACAAAAAATATTAACCAAAAAGACAATCTCAGAATTATTTCCTGGGATTCCTTTTTTCAAAATAATTTATATGCCCATCATAAAATCAGTAAAAGGAAAGCATCCGCAAATAGCCGACGATTGTTACATTGCAGAGAACGCCACCATCGTTGGAGAAGTCACTATTGGAACACAATGCAGCGTTTGGTTTAACGCCGTTATTAGAGGTGATGTCAATGCTATTAACATAGGAAACAAGGTTAATATCCAAGACGGTGCGGTCATACACGCGACGTATCTCACATCGCCCACAACTATTGGCAATAACGTTTCTATTGGCCACAATGCCATTGTGCATGGGTGTACTATTCACGACAATGTGTTAATTGGTATGGGAAGTATTGTGATGGATGATTGTGTGGTGGAAAGCAATAGTATTATTGCAGCAGGTGCTGTGGTGACTAAAAACACGAGAATAGAATCTGGAAGTATTTACGCCGGTGTGCCAGCTAAAAAAGTAAAAGACATTAGCGAGGAATTGATTTCGGGTGAGATTCACCGAATTGCAGAGAATTATGTGATGTATTCGGGTTGGTTTGAATAATAAAGTATTAAGATGAACCTTCGCTAAAATCTTAAAAAATCAACCTGATAACGCCCCTCTAAAATGGTAGTTAAAATATCAACATTCCCATTGGTGTAAAATTGGTTTTTGGCAATTGAAGTTTGCGTGTTCAATAACTGGTGTTGCTCTAAAACTGTTTTGGTTTGTCGTGCCACTGCTTGTCCAGAATCAATGATCTTAACATGTTTTGGCAACATGTCTAATAAGATCGGCATAAGATAAGGGTAGTGTGTACAGCCTAAAACGAGGTAGTCAATATTAGCATCGAGCATGGGTTTAAGGTAAGATTGCAATAAAATTTTCATCGCGTCACTATAAGTCTCGCCATCTTCAATGAGCGTTACAATTCCTTCACCGACTTGTTCAATAACTTTGATGCCATTGCTGTACAAATCCGTGGTTTTATGGAATAATTCGCTGCTGAGTGTTCCCTTGGTAGCCAAAATGCCAATCGCTTTTGTTTCCGTACGTAATGCTGCAGGTTTAATGGCAGGTTCAATACCTATCAATGGAATGTCATAGGACTCCCTTAAAACTTTAATGGCATTAGTTGTTGCGGTGTTACAGGCTACAACAATAAGCTTGCACTCTTTGGTTATGAGTAACTCCGTATTCTTGATGCTTAGATCAATTATTTCTTGGCTGGATTTGTTCCCATAAGGTGCATTAGAGCTGTCGGCTAAATAAATGGTATGTTCATTCGGAAGCAAAGCCTTGATCTCCTTAAAAATTGAAGTGCCGCCAATGCCAGAGTCAAAAATGCCTATAGGTTGTCTGCTCATTAATATAAATTTAAGACTGATTCGCTGTTAGACATAAGATAAAAGACGTGTTTTGTTAATGGATAAAAATGGTTCACAGATTAGTAAAACATGAAATAATAACTGTAATAAAACTAGAACAAAAATAGAAAAGCCACTCGTTAAAAGTGGCTTTTCTTATAAAATTTTGTTCTTGTTCTTAGAATCCTAAGTCTTTTTTGACAGGAGCCATTAGATCTGTTCCTTCAGCTAAAATGACACCAGAACCTGGAGAAGAATCCATCACGTATTGAAAGCCTTGGGCTTTTGCAACTTTTTTAATCGCTGCTTCAGCTTTGTCAGTAATTGGCTTCAACAAATCAAATTCTTTCTTTTGAAGATCTTGTTGTGCAGTATTTTGGTATTCACGGATACTTTGTTGCATACCTTGTACTTCTTGAGATCTCTTTGCATTTTCTTCATCAGTCTTACTTTCAACTTCAGCTTGGTATTGCTTCATTTTATTTTGAAGCTCAGTAGCCATAGTTTGAATTTCTGTCTCATAAGTTTTTTGCAATTTCTCTAGTTCTGCTTGAGCAGTTTTCATTGCTGGCATCGCTTTAATAAGCTCTTGCGTGTTAATATGAGCAATTTTACTTTGAGCATTAGAGAAGCTAGTTGCTCCAATAAAAAGTAGTCCTGCAAATAAAAGGGTCTTAAAATGTTTCATTTTTAAAAAGTATTACGTGTTATAATTATTAATTGTTTCTAGTTATTGTTTTTTGGAATGGAATCCTTAGTTGTTTTTTGATCCCTTTCTTCCTTTTCTTTTTTACGATCTTCTAATATTTTCTTCCTGCGTTCATCAAGTGCTTTTTGCCGCTCTTCACGATCGATAATTTGTTGTTGTTTCTTTTCTTCAGCAATTTGTGCTGCTGTTTTATCCGTATTATCCACAGCGGTTTTACCTTTGTCTTCAACCTTTATTGAAGTACTATCCTGAGGATTGTTTTTATTATCTCGTTCAGCTTTTGCCTTTTCTCTATCATCTGTGATCTTTTGGCGTCTGGCGTCAACGGAAGCCTTTAAGGAATCTCTCGTAGCTTGTTGTTCTGCTCTTCGCTCATCCGCAGCTGTTAAGCGCTCCTTCTTTTTGTCTTCCACAGCTTGTTCGCGAGCATCCAATTCTTGATTGATTACTGGTACAACATCTTCTTTTGAGGCCGCTCTTCGTTCTGCTTTCGTTTGCGCTTGTGTGCGTTTTGATGATCTGGTGATACTTCTTAATACCAACTCACTAATATCAAAGCGTTCGGCAGAATATAACATCACGACGTCAGCCGATTTGTCAAAAATAAAATCATATTCTTTGCTGCCTGCAATCTCTTGTACCGCTGCAAAAATTTGATCTTGTATAGGTTGAATTAACTGTTGTTTTTGGATCATCAAATCACCGTTTGGACCGAAACGGTTTTGTTGATAGTCCAAAATCTCCTTTTCTTCAAAACTGATATCCTCAAAACGTTCATCATATAGTTCCTTGGTCAGAAGTACACGTTCATTGTTGAGTTGTGCTTTCTTTTGATCCAATGTGGCCAATCGTTGATCTACTTCAGATTTCCATTGCACAACTTTAGTTTCTAACTGTGCAGTTGCATCTTGGTATTCTGGAACATTTTGCAAAATATATTCAGTGTCAATGTAACCAATTCTGACACCACGCTGTGCATTTGAAGTAAAGCTCAAAAGACTGAAGACTGTCAATAAAAAAAGAACTTTATATTTCATCTGTTTATATTTTATCCTTTATTGGTCACGCTATAAATTCTAAAATGACAGACTAATTTTACGATTCTGTCCCATCAGCGTAATATTTTTCAAATTAACGAAATATATTTTAAAAAATTTTAACACTTGTATTAAATCGTCAGAGTATTATAAGAAAATACCGTGCCAAACTTAAAACTGTTGACCAATAATAAAATGTGTTTCCCAATTTTTACTTTTAATTCCACCTGGCAAATCATCAAATGCATGACCGAAATCAATCCCTAACAATCCAAATGCTGGCATAAAAATACGTAATCCAACACCTGCTGAACGCTTAAGGTTAAACGGATTATAATCCTTGAAATTGTCAAATGAATTACCGCCTTCCATAAAGCCTAAAGCGAAAATTTTTGCTTGTGCGCCTAAGGTGATAGGGTAACGAAGTTCGACAGAAAATTTGTTGTAAATCGTACCACCGTCTGTAGACGATAATGATTGATTTGGATACCCTCTCAATGCTATGGATTCTCTACCGTCCAATGAATAATTTCCTAATCCATCCCCTCCAACAAAGAAACGCTCAAACGGTATCACACCTCTATCTTGATTATATGCCCCAAGAAAACCAAGTTCTAAAGAAGATTTTAGAATTAATTTATTAGCAGCTACGTTGGTGTACCAATCGCCTTTAAACTTAAGTTTATAAAATTCTAACCATTTGTAACGCTCTTGGTCGATGACTGCCATGCGTGTATAGTCATCTTCATCATTGATATTCAATGTTGCTCTTTCTTCTTTTAATGCTGTATAATCAACATTGTTTAGCAATGAGTACGGAAGTGATAATTTTGCTGTTACAGCAAAACTGGAGCCTCCTGTTGGGAAAATCGGATCTGTATAAGTATTGTTTCTGCTCAATCCAATGGTGTAAGCTAAGTTGTTTGAATATCCATTACCAAATGTAAAGAGACCCGTATTATAATTCTGTAGATCATAATGTTGAAAACTTACGGCTTGAGACAGCATGAAGAAGTCATCGGGCTGTGTTAAACGTTTTGCAATACCAACAGTAAGCCCAGTAATGTTAAAACGCTTACTCTTGTCAGCATCTCTTGTTCTTGGATTGTATAAGAATTGTTTGGTATGCGATAATGAGGTTGAAAACTGAATTGGGCGTTTTCCACCCATCCATGGTTCTGTAAATGAAAAACTATAAGTTTGATAAAAACGACTGGCTTGTAAACGCAACGCTAAACTTTGTCCGTCACCAGTAGGTACAGGTTTGTAAGCTTCTCCTTTAAAGATGTCTTTAATTGCAAAGTTATTAAATGACAGGCCAAGCGTTCCAATAAAACCACCGCCACCATAACCACCTTGTAATTCAATTTGGCTGGAACCTTTCTCTACTACGGCGTACTCCATATCCAAAGTGCCTTCATTTGGATCGGCGTTTTTGAAATTTGGGCTTAATTGTTGAGCATCAAAAAATCCTAATTGTCCAAGTTCTCTAACCGTTCTTACTACAGCTGTTTTGCTGTAAAGCTGTCCTGGTCGTGTTCTTAATTCTCTATAAATGACGCGGTCATTGGTTTTATCATTTCCAACTACAGATACATTATTAAAGTAGGCAGGCTTGCCTTCAGAAATACGGATTTCCATATCAATAACATTGCCGTCAGCACTGATCTCAACTGGATTGACCGATGAAAATAAATACCCTCTGTCTTGGTACAGATTTGTAATATCTTGTGCATCTGGTTTTGAATCATCTGCAATTCTCTTTTTGAGTTCCACACCATTATAGGTGTCACCTTCTTTAAGTCCTAGGATTGATGACAATTGTAAGTCAGAAAATATCGTGTTCCCAACAAAGGCGATTTTACCAAAGGTATATTTTTCACCTTCCTCAACTTGAATGTCAATCCCTATGGTGCCATCAGAAACACTGTATATTGAATCCGAAATAACACGGGCATCTCTATAACCATTCTCTTTATATTTATTAACCACACTTACTAGGTCTTCCTTGTAGTCATCCTTAACATATTTTGAACGTTTTAAGACACGAAAAACGCTTTTTTGTTTGGTTTTTTTCATGGCTTTTCTAAGCTTCTGGTCGCTTAGTTTCTCATTGCCGGAAAATGCTATGTGCTTAACTTTAACCTTATTATTTTTCTCAATATTCACAACCATATTGACCCTAGTTTTTTCAATAGAATCAATAACTGGAGCTGTGCTTACCGTAACTTTGGTGTTATAAAAGCCTTCTTTTTTATATTTATTGGTCAGGTAATTTTTTGTTGTAGTAATGAGGTTTTCAGTTACTTTAACGCCCTTGGTTAGCTTGTTATCTTTTATTATGGCTTCTTTTTTCCCTTTTTTGACACCTTTAATCTCCAAAATATTAAGTTCAGGTAAATCTTGAAGGCTAATTTCTAAATAAGCCATTTCACCTTCTGTTTTGGTAAGGTAAATATCAATGTTGCTAAATAGGTTAGACCCCCATAATTTTTTAAGTGCTTCACTAATGCGCTCTCCTGGAATTGCTATGACTTCTCCTTTTCTTAAGCCGGAGTAGGTGATGATTGTAGCTTCGCTGAAATTGGTATCACCTGTAACGGTGATTTCTGCTATGGTGTATTTTTGACCTGAATTGTTTGGATTTTCCTGTGCCGTCGAAGCAATGGATAATAAAAGAAAAAAGGCACTGAAGAAGGTATTAAAAATTGTTTTCAAAAGCGTGTTATTAGCTAAGTTGTTCACTTGTTTTTCCAAATCGTCGTTCTCTATTTTGATAGTCTATCAATGCGGTATATAAATCATGCTTTTTAAAATCGGGCCATAAAATATTGGTGAAATATAATTCAGCATATGCAATTTGCCATAACAAGAAATTACTGATTCGTTGTTCTCCACTGGTCCGGATAAGCAAGTCTACATCTGGCAAATTTTGCGTGTAAAGATGCTTATTAATAATGGATTCGTCAATAGAATCGCTTGAAATTATATTATTTTTAACTTTATCAGATATTATTTTCACCATATTTATGAGTTCCTCTCGGGAGCCATAACTTAAGGCTAAAGTTAAAATCATTTTGTTGTTGTCTTTGGTTTTTTCGATGACCTCGTCAAGCTCTTCTTTAGCTTTTTTAGGCAGATCCTTAA
>JBDTKP010000081.1:0-13957 GCA_039935255.1 Gelidibacter sp.
CTTCATCATTATCCATATACTTTTTCATGACATCCATACTTGTTTTTGAACCTTCAACCCAAGCAGGATAAGCAAATTTCACGTTTTGTTCAACACCTTGTGCAGGCATCCAACGATTGGTTCTGCCCGGATAACCTAAGATCATGGCAAAATCATTTTCCTTAACACCAGCAATACTTATAGGAAGATGGTATTTAGATTTTAAAGGCACGTTGGCTGTAGAATATTCGGCTGGATTTCCATCTTGATCAGCATAAACTCTGAATAATGAAAAATCGCCCGTATGTCTTGGCCATTCCCAGTTGTCAGTGTCTCCACCATATTTTCCAACGCTTTCTGGAGGTGTGCCTACCAAGCGTACGTCGGTAAAGTCTTCATAAACGAAATAGTAAAATTCATTGCCTTGGTAAAATGAACGTACAGAAACAGTATATTTTCCACCGTCATTATTCTCTTGTTCAATTTTAGCAACCTCTTTATTAATAGCAGCTTCACGTTCTTTTTCAGACATTTTATCATTGACTTGCGATAAGATACGCTTGGAAACATCATCCATTCTGACAAAAAACCGTACATATAAACTTTCAGGTTTCAATTCTGCATCTAGCGATTTTGCCCAATAGCCATCTTTTAAGTGGTTTCTATCCGCAGATGATAATTCTGCAATAGCATCATAACCACAGTGATGGTTAGTCAATACCAAACCATTTTCAGAAACAATACTGGCCGTACAGCCACCATTGAATTGCACGATGGCATCTTTTAAACTTCTGTTGTTGACGCTGTATATTTCTTCAGCGGTCAATTGAAGTCCCATTTTTTGCATGTCTCGTTGGTTAAGACGCTCAATATGCATCAAAAACCACATGCCTTCATCGGCTTTTATAGCTGTTGAAAAAGTCAGCATAAAAATGGTGAGGGAGAGCAATAATTTTTTCATTTTTTTAAATTATTTGTGAGCTCCAAATTTATTGAATTTTTACCTTTTTTAGTGGATTTTAAACTGTTAAAACCATGTTATTTTTTAACGTTTTTAAGAATCTCATAAAGTTCTATGGGTTTGATAGTGAGTTAGTCATTTTAATTTCTACAATCTGTAGCCATCAAAAGGGATGGTTTGGTTGTATTTTTAGGATCTCTTATTACCGTTGAGAATTAATCAAAAATTATAATTATGGACCCTAATCCTACTCTAAAAGGTCGTGGAGCACAAATCAACATTCCTAATCGCTTCTTTGAATTAAGTCATGAAATGCGTGCTGATTTTCTTGAATATTGTGCTTTGGAAGGTGAAGAGGCCGACAAGAATAAAACGCGCTATCTGGAAGTATTTCCAAAAACCATTATCAATAAAGTTCAAAGCCCCGATGTGGGCATGGCCTATTCCATGAACATGTATCAAGGCTGTGAGCACGGATGTGTGTATTGCTATGCACGCAACACTCATGAGTTTTGGGGTTATAGTGCGGGGTTGGATTTCGAACGTCGGATTTTGGTAAAAAAAGAGGCGCCTCTACTATTGGAGAAATTTATTAAGCGGAAAAGTTGGGAAGCACAGCCGATTGTTATGTCTGGGAATACAGATTGCTACCAACCTGCCGAGAAGCAATTTGAAATCACCAGAAAGTGCCTAGAAGTTTTTTTAAAATATAAACATCCGGTGGGGATTATTACTAAGAATGCCATGATTTTAAGGGATTTGGATTTGTTGAAAGCACTCGCTAAAGATAACTTAATAGGCGTCAATATATCCATCACCTCACTTTCCGAAGATACGCGTCGTGTTTTGGAACCGCGCACGACCACCATCAAAAAGCGTTTAGAAACTGTGCGAATTCTTTCAGAAAATGGAATTCCTGTTAATGTGATGATGGCCCCTATTATTCCATCAATAAATAGTCATGAAGTGTTGCCATTGGCTAAGAAAATATCTGAAATGGGTGCTTTAAGCATAGGTCATACCATTGTAAGACTTAATGGTGCAGTCGGAGAAATTTTTACAGATTGGATTAAAAAAACAATGCCCGATCGCGGGGACAAGGTGTTGCATCAAATTGAAAATTGCCATGGCGGCAGTTTAAATGATTCACGTTATGGCACAAGAATGCGTGGCGAAGGGGAAATAGCAAAGCAAATTAATAACATGGTTAAAATGGCAAAGCGTAAATATTTCAAAGATAAAAAGATGCCAAAACTCAATACCACACTTCACGAACAGTTCAAGGATGGTCAGCTAAAG
Organism: Gelidibacter sp.; assembly: GCA_039935255.1. Lineage (GTDB taxonomy): Bacteria > Bacteroidota > Bacteroidia > Flavobacteriales > Flavobacteriaceae > Gelidibacter. The sequence continues at coordinate 2,240 of JBDTKP010000081.1, forward strand.
TTATTTTAATTATTATATTTGAGCACATTTGTTCAATCTCTTAATTATGAGGAATATCATTTCCTTTCTACTTGTTTTTTTAATCAGTATTCCATTGTGGTCTCAAGTTGTGAAAGACTCCCTTTCGCATAAATCTTATAATGCACTTTCGGAATTTATTGACTCACAATTAGAGCGGGATTCAGAGGTTGCAAAAAAAATAGCCACTTATTATATAGAAAAAGCGAGGAAGCAAAATAACAAAACGGAAGAATTTAATGGTCTTGCAAAGTATATCCAAGCATCTATTTGGTCACGAGATTTTGACGCTTTTCAGAACGAACATCAACTCTTATTATTTATAGCCGAAAAAAATAAGTTGGATAAGGAGCTTATGCAAGCTTATTATTTTCATGCTCAAGCTTACTACTACCAGGCGGTGTGGAGCAAAGCTATGCCATTGTATTACAAGTCGCTTGACATTGCAAAAAAATTGGATGACATTGTCTTTCAGCATCGTATTTTGACACAGTTGGGATATTTGAAGTCAGTCACTAGCGATAAAAATGCTGGTTTGTTACTTCAAAAAGAGGCTCTGAAATTGCTGGAAAACACCTCTCTTGAAAACACCGGACTTACTCTTAAAGAACAACAGTTGATGGAAATGAAATCTATTTATTTTGTTGTGATTTCTTACGTAAATTTGAAGGAACATGATTCAGCCAAAGTTTATAATTCGCGGGGATTAACCATAAATCAGAAAATTAAAGATAGCTGTATGATGCGGGCCCTCTATAAGCAGCGGAGCGAAATAGCCATCTTGAACAACAATTTTGAGGAGGCAATAGCTGATTTAAATCTATCTAAGAATTATTGCCTTCCATTACATAAAGCAGATAGTTTAGCGATGTCTGGCATTTATGGAACGGCGTTTTTAGGATTAAAACAATATGACAAAGCGGTCGATGTGCTTCAAAAAGGTGTGGATGATTATAATGTAAGTCCTTTGGAAGAAGGCTATATGCAAGACCATTATAAATTATTGGCCAAGGCTTATAAATATTCGGGAAACCTAGAAAAAGCCAATTTTTATTTTGAAAAGTATATCCATACGACCGATGAATTTAATAGAATCCAAGACACCGTTGCCAGTGGGTTTAAAAAAAAGGAGGCTGATGCATTTCTAACAGAATTGGATGCCATTACCACTGAGAAAAACAAACAACAGGAGTACGTCTTGTATATTGGATTTGGTGCGACATTAGTTATTCTTGTATTGCTTTCTTTAATTCTGAGTTTTTATAAACATAAAAAGAAGAATGCGTTGAAATTTCAGGAGTTGATGGAAAAATTGAACATTGCGAAGGAAAATGCTACAGCTATAGTTGTCGATACTAGAGATGAGATCCTTGAAGAAAGGACAACTTCAGATGTTAGTGATGAAGTCACACAACAAATTTTAGAAGGCTTGCAGAAACTAGAATCACAAGAGTATTTTTTAAAACAAGATTGTAATGCTTACAATGTCGCTAAGAAAATTAAAACAAATACATCGTATCTTTCTAAAGTGGTGAACTCACACTTTCAGAAAAACTTCAACACCTATATCAACGATCTGCGCATAAATTACGCCATCGTGCGCTTGGAAAATGACACGCGTTTCCGTTCGTTTTCTATACAATCCATTGCTGAAGATGTGGGGTATAAAAGCGCTGATTCTTTTACAAAGTACTTCAAACAAAATACAGGTTTAAATCCTTCTTTCTACATCAAGCAACTCGGTCAATTAGACTAAAACTTTTGTTTTCACCCCAAATTTATAAAAATAGGGTTGGTTGATTTCCACTGTTGAAATTCACATTTATATAATCATAAGCAACTGATATATATTTGATTAAATATTATATTTGCTTGCCTATTTTTCTAAATGTAGGAATGCTTCTCTTGTTTCGTGCCTTTTTTTAAAGGTAATTTGATCTCAGGAACAATAATCATTCAAACTTTAATATTATGAAGAAAAAGAAGCTAATAATTGTATTTATCCTTTTTGGAGTCGTAGGATTTATGGTTGGAAAAACGGTCATTGGAAGTTTTAGAACTGACACTGATAATATTTCTAAAATTCAAGACATTTTAGAAGGCCACTGCAATTGCGAATCGATTGAGAAAAACATGTACGCTAAAGGTGTACAGTATGGCAAAGATGAAGGGTTTACTACCGAAAAGGTGGATTTCATTCTAACTAATTGTCAGTATGGCAATCTAAACGAAGAAGGTCTGCGCATTGCTAAACTACTCAATGTGGAAGGATTAGAGACATTTAATTTGATAACCCTGGAATTCGTTTCAGAAGAAAAACAGGAAACAATAACTATAAAAAACGGAAAAATTCAATAATCAGTCAATCAGAATCACTTTAACTTTAAACCTAATTTAAACATTATGAACACAGTTATTAAAATAATCGTAACCATTATATTAAGCAGTCTTTGCACAATGGCAAATGCCCAACATTCAAGTAATTTATGGAAAATTGAAGGCAACGGTATTAAAACATCTTATCTCTTTGGAACCATGCATCTTATTCCACAGAAAGACTTCGAATTGAAAGACAAAGTGAAAACAGCTTTTGAAGCTTCTGAACAACTCGTTTTAGAACTCAATATGGCGAGCCCTGACTTTATGAAAGATATCATGGCCTATTCATATTTGGAGAAAGGAACAGAGCTGAAGTCGTATATGGATGATAGTGAGTACGAACTATTAGATGCCTATTTAAAGGAGAAAACGGGAGCAGGCATGCAAATGTATAATACTGTAAAACCATTTATGTTAATGTCCGTTATTTTAATGGCCTCTTTTGATGGGCCTACGGCAAGTTTTGAAATGAGTTTGATGACTATGGCAAAGAAAGCTCATCTGGAAATTCAAGGTTTGGAGACTTATGAAAGTCAAGTGGCTATTTTTGAGCACACCTCTTATGAGAAACAAATTGATGATTTGGTAGAGATTATTCAGAATCCGGAAAAAAATACTGAAATTTTTAATAAAATGGCTCAACTTTATATCACAGAGGACATTGAAGCCTTATATGATTATATGGATGTTTATATGAAAAATGATGTGGCGTTGATGGCCAAGTTTTTGGACGATCGTAATAATAATTGGATTCCAGAAATTGCTAAATTATCAAAAGACGTTCCTACATTTTATGGTGTGGGTGCAGCGCATTTGGGAGGAAATCAAGGGGTCATTAATTTGTTGAAAGAAGCAGGGTATACTGTGACACCGATGATGGATTAAGCCTTAAAATAAATCTCTCATTTTTTTATTGGGCTCAAGTTATTTAAAACCACGACTCAACCTGGTCTGGCAAATATGCCTTCTAATTTTTCCTCTCTTTAACCGTGCGGTTTATTTTTTACCCTCCCATTCTGCATAAAATTGTTCTAGGAACTGCTGCATGAATTTATGCCTATCAGCCGCGATTTTTCTTGCTGTTTTGGTATTCATTTTATCTTTAAGCAAGAGCAATTTCTCATAAAAATGGTTGATGGTTGGGGCATTGGAAGCTTTGTATTCCGCTTTAGTCATTTCAAGGTTAGGCTTGATTTCTGGATCAAACATCGCTCTGTGCTTGAATCCGCCATAATTAAAGGTTCTCGCAATACCGATGGCTCCTATAGCATCTAAACGGTCGGCATCTTGGATGACATCAAGTTCGAGCGATTTAAATGTTTGATGTTCATTGCCGCCCGCAAAGGATACGTTTTCAATAATTTTTACAACATGCTCTATAACTGTTGAATTGACATTGAGCTTCCTTAAAAACTCACGGGCTACTGTTGGGCCAATGGTTTCATCGCCCTTGTGGAATTTACTATCCGCAATATCATGGAGCAAGGCGCCCAACTGTACTACGAAAAGATCGACATCCTCGCCTTTGGCAATAAGCATCGCGTTGTTAAGGACCCGTTGGATGTGAAACCAATCGTGGCCGCCTTCGGCATTGTCAAGTTGCTCTTTAACAAAAACTATGGTTTTTACAATTTGATGTGCTTTGATATTCATATGGGATAGAACGCAGATGGCGCTGATTTCTTATGGTTTAAACTGATTTTTTGTTGATGTCGGATGTTACAAGTTTTATTTAATTGAAGATGGTCGTTCTTTTTAGAGCATTTAAATCAGTGAATATCTGCTTCATCTGTGTCATCAGTGTTCTATCATATCAATCTAAAGATTTATTTGAAAAAACCTTCCTTTTTATCTGAGGTTTTTTCCCGAAATTTGGTAATATTCCAACCTCTATTTCTGTTGCTTTTAGATAGTTTATAAGTTGGAATTCGTGCTCTTCACAAAGTGATTCAGCTGCCTTGATTTCGATAATTACTGCTTCAGAAACGATTAAATCCGCAAAATAATCTCCAACTTGTTGTTCCTTGTAATAAACAATGATGCGTTTTTGTTTTTCCACAAAGAGACCCAAGTTTCTGAGTTCTAAAAACATGGCGTTTTCATAAACTTTTTCTAAGAAGCCATAACCTAATTGATTATATACATTGTAGAAACACTTTATAATAAGTTCTGTAGTCTCTGTATGCTTATAGTTTTCCAATGTGAAATGGTTTTATTTATAAAGAAAAGACTAAAGTTCTTGATTTGCAAGAATATGGAACGCAGATGACGCTGATTTTTTGTGATTTAAAATGATAGCTAGTAGAAGTGTAATAAATTTTCATTTACAGACTATAAATTGTAGAGCTTTTAGGATTAAAATCAGTGGAAAATCAGCTCCATCTCTGTTATCTACGTTCTATCGACAAAATAGAACGCAGATGACGCTGATTTTTATGATTTAAAATGATAGTTATTAGAAGTGTAATAAATTTTCATTTACAGGCTATAAATTGTAGAGCTTTTAGGATTAAGATCAGCTCCATCCATCTCTGTTATCTACGTTCTATCGAAAAAATAGAACGCAGATGACGTTGATTTTTATGATTTAAAAGGATAGTTATTAGAAGTGTAATATAATTTCAGTACAGACTATAAATTATAACATTTTAGGATTAAGATCAGTGTAAATCAGCTCCATCTGCGTCATCTGCGTTCTATCCTATTTAAGACTTGCTGGTTGCACCCATTTGAATTGATAAGAATTTTCAGGAACTCTCATCCGGCCAGCTAAACGTTTCATGCGGTCTGGAAGTTTCATGAGATAGTCTCTTGCTTTTTCGCCATCGTCAGAAAGATTTTTAACATTTCCTATTTCCCAACGGGCAATCAATTTCTCCAGGATATCCACATAATCTTCAGAGGTATAAACGCCAATGCGCTGTGCGGTATTTGAAAATTCTTCAAACGCAGTTCCTATTTTATCTCCTGATTCTCTCAAGAAATGGGCAGGCATGGTTATTTTCTGCTTCATCATGGTTTGAAAAGCTACCATCATTTGATTAGGATCAACAGCAAAAATACGCTCCACAAACTCAGAATAAGCGTGATGGTGGCGCATCTCATCACCGGCAATAATTTTACACATCTTTGCCAGTTGTCTATTGCCTTTGTCCTTTGCGATTTTTGCAACGCGGTTATGAGAAACGTAAGTTGCCAGCTCTTGAAAACTGGTATAAATAAAGTTTTTATAAGGGTCTCTGTCGGTGCCAATATCAAAACCATCGGCAATTAAATGCTGCGTGGTCTTTTCGATTTCTTTCATGTTGACGCGTCCAGATAAATACAAATATTTGTTCAGCACATCCCCATGTCTGTTTTCTTCTGCGGTCCAATGACGCACCCATTTTCCCCAAGAATTTCGTCCTACCTGATCCACTCCTTCCACGTCCATCAACCATGATTCGTAGGTTGGCAACGCTTCTTCAGTAATCATGTCGCCTACCAAAACAACCCAGAAATCATAAGGCAGGTCTTTGGACAATTCGCGAATTTCCCTGACTTCATCATAGAACTCTTCACTTTCTGAATTCGGTAAAAAATCAGTAGGTTGCCAAATACTATCCACAGGAATTAGGTATTTTTCAATGAGTGATTCGACGTCTTTTTCTAAGTGTTGCATCACTTCTAATCTCACATTTTTTAAAGACATAATTTCGTGTTTTAGGGATGAATATTTGAAGAAATCGTCTGTTCAACAGCTCTGATTAACTCTTCCTTATCTACAAAGGTAGCAATTTTGAGAGGTTGATGTACTGTGAATTTCAAATGATTTCCAATTCCCATTGGGAATTTTCCATAGCGTAGCATTTTCCAAGAATTATTGATGCTGATAGGAACGATGGTGGCTGAGGGTGTTTTTTTCATCAAAATTTCAAGGCCTTTTGTTTGAAAAGGTTTTGGAACGCCTGTTTTACTTCGAGTGCCTTCAGGAAAAATAACTGCTGCATGTTTGCTTTTTTCGATATACTCACCAAATTTAATAATCGCTGGTATGGCTTGTCGCGGATTTTTACGATCGATCAATACGGAACCACCATGTCGCAGATTATAGGAGACACTTGGAATACCTTTACCTAACTCTTTTTTTGAAATAAATTTAGGATGATGTTTTCGCATGTACCACATAATTGGTGAAATGTCATACATGCTTTGATGGTTGGCTACGATAATCAGCGGCTGATCGGTGTCAATGTTGTAGGGATTGATAAACGTAAAACGTGTGCCTAAAACATTAAGACACCGCATTAAAAAGAACTGAAGCCAATCGACAGTGATTTTAAGTGCTTTATAACCAAATACATTGTAAGCGATCCATTGAATAGGATGGAAGACCAACAGGGTGATTCCAAAACAGATTACATATAAAACCGTTAGAGGGTAAGCTAATATTTTTCGCATGTTGCAAAATTAATAAAAACCGAGTCTAAAAACCTACTAATAAACGGCAATGCACCTATTGTTTTGACATTCTAGGCGTTCTGGAGGATTTACCATAGCGCAATCTGAAAAACGCTCACATTCCTCATTGATCTTCGCTTCAAATTGATTGTATTTTTCAACCAGCGTATTCAATTTTAAAGTATCTATAGAAGTGGAATATACTAAATACCCCCAAGGCCCACCGCAGGGTTTGCTACCAAGAGCTACGGAGCGGCATTCAAAGTTTTCGTTACAAACGGAGGTGTCTGCAAGATTTTGGATGCTCATTTCCATTGCACTTAACTGCGACATCTTTTCTTCACAGGTCAAAGAAGTAGTGTCGTCCTCGCATTGAAAAGCGCTAAGTAAAAGAAATAAGGAAGCGAATTTTAAAACGACTATTGCTATTTTCATGGTGTAGGTGTTTTAATAGAGATGCGCTATAATTCAAAAGGTTGCGTGTTAAAAATGAAAAACCACGATAAACATATCGTGGTTCTTTAAAAATTTAAAAGAAAAACTTGGTTTTTTTTCTTTTTTAGCAATGCTGATTATAAGCATCTTTAAGGTTTTCTGCAATCAATTCCGCAGGTCTTCCTTCAATGTGATGACGCTCTAATACGTGTACTAATTCGCCATCTTTAAACAAAGCCATGCTTGGTGAGCTTGGAGGAAATGGTACCATGTGTTGTCTTGCTTGGTCAACAGCTTCTTTGTCAACACCTGCAAAAACAGTTACAATATGGTTAGGATGTTTTGCGTTTTCTAAACTCATTCGCGCTCCTGGGCGTGCATTTGCTGCCGCACAGCCACAAACCGAATTAATGACTAATAAAGTTGTTCCATCTTTTGCAATGGCTGCATCAACATCTTGAGCGGTGTGAAGTTCTTCAAATCCGTATTTTGTCAAGTCTTCGCGCATTGGTTTTACTAATTCTGCTGGATACATATATTTTAATATTTAAATTATTAATTTGTCCCGAAGTCCGGGACTGCAAAGATACAAAAAAATGAACTTCTCACATCGATTAAACTTCGTGAGTTTTAATGGAAATATTTGTTGTTTAATGGAAATTTCCGCAATTAATAAGGGTGTAAAAAGATGAACTATAGTATCTTTGAAGTTCTAAAAATAAAATAGAGAGATGAGTGTTTCAAAATGGATAGGTGCAGGAATAGGATGGTCTTTTGGTGGTCCCATTGGGGCTATTATTGGATTGGTGTTAGGTAGTATTGTGGATTCCATGGCGGATAGTGGCACACCGCTTTTGGGGGATTGGCAAACGAAACAAAAGAATCAGCCCCCTTACAAACGACAACAGCCTGTAACACGACCACAGACTAAATCTGGCGATTTTGAAGTAAGTCTTTTAATCTTGGCTTCCGTAGTGATTAAGGCAGATGGACACCAAGATCAACGCGAACTTGATTTTGTGCGCCAGCAATTCGTGAATATGTATGGACAGGAACGCGCCAATAGTGCGTTTAAATTGTTTAAAGGCATCAATCAACAACAAATTCCGGTGCGTCAGGTATGTCTGCAAATTCAGCAGATGATGGATCATGCCTCCCGATTACAATTGCTACATTTTCTCTTTGGCATTGCCAAAGCAGACGGGATGGTGACCGAGGTTGAGGTGAACCAAATTCATAGTATTTCAGGTTATTTGGGAATTAGCTCACGTGATTATGAAAGCATTAAAGCGATGTTTTATAATAGTAGTGACAATGCCTATAAAATTCTTGAAATCACCAAAGAGGCAACAGTTGATGAGATTAAAGCTGCCTACAGAAAAATGGCTAAAAAGTACCATCCCGATCGCGTGATCCATTTAGGAGAAGAACATCAAAAAGGTGCAGTTGATAAATTCAGACAAGTCAAAGATGCCTATGAGAAGTTGAAGGCAGAACGAGGGTTTTAATTTTGCTGGTATAAATCTTGATGTCGGTTAGGCACAATTCCAGCCCTACCGAAAATGCAAGATTTTATTCTTCTCCTTACGGTGCTTAGTTCAAGTTTTGTTGGTAATGCACATGTGCCAGTTAAAGATGTTGCAGGCACCTATGAAAAATATCTTTTTAGCACAAACTCTCACATTATCAATTACACCTTGAACTTAAATGCGGATGGCACATTTCGGTTTCATGCGTCTGATAAAATTGGTATTCAACAAAAAACGAAATTCATATGCCAAAGGTGCGTGGGCAATGGATAAAAAGGTGGTTTCTTTTTCAACCCCATCCACTGATTGCGATGAAAAGTTCACTTAAGATTTGAACACGTTCAGAGCTCTTTTTATAAATAAAAATCCAAGAGATAAATCGGGTAAAGTAGAAGAGACATTAATTAGACTCTATTAATCGGAGATCTTTTGGATGCAATCCTTAAGTATTTTGAAAAAATAATAATGTTGGCAACTTGAGATAAAGAATTTTCTGATAATCTCCTGTTTTAATAGCTTAGAACAGTACTAATCCATCTAAATATTTATTATTTTAGTTCTTTGTTAATAGCATCACCTCTATATTTTTATTTAATAATAGAGTGGCACTAAAATTTTCAACATGCAACTTATTCTAAGACCATTTATTTTAAAGTTAAGACACACATTTACTATTTCACGAGAATCTCACGATGAGCAGCCTTCATTGGTTGTCGAACTAACCGAAGACGGTGTATCGGGATATGGAGAAGCCACAGCAAATCCATATTATAAAATTGGAGTTCCAGATATGATGCGCGATTTGGAGCAGCTGGAACCGCTAATTGCAGATTCGTCGGGAATGGCACCAGAGGAATTTTGGGAAAAAATGCGCTCGCAGTTGTCTCATAATATGTTTGCTTTATGCGCATTGGATATTGCTTATAATGATTTGTATGCACGAAAAGCAGAGCAGAAACTTTATGAATTATGGGATTATGACATCAGTGAGAATCCGTTAACAGATTATACGATTGGCATGGATACCATTGAAAAGATGGTTTCTAAAATGAAAGAAATGCCATGGCCGATTTATAAGATAAAATTGGGCTCTGATCAGGATATTGCCATAATCAGAGAGCTTCGTAAACATACGGACGCCATTTTTAGAGTTGATGCCAATTGCGGTTGGGGTGCTGATGAAACGATTAGCAATGCTATTGCACTTAAAGAATTAGGTGTAGAGTTTATAGAGCAACCTTTGCCTGCAGATGATTGGGAAGGTCATAAAAAAGTATTTGAAAACTCAGTTTTACCAATTATTGCTGATGAAAGCTGTCAAGTGGAAGCTGACGTTGAAAAATGCTATCAACATTTTCATGGTGTGAATGTAAAGTTGACAAAATGTGGTGGCTTGACGGCAGCACGACGAATGTTGGTGAAAGCCCGACAATTGGAAATGAAAACGATGGTTGGATGTATGACCGAATCGACTGTTGGTATTTCGGCAATTGCACACTTGTTGCCGCTTTTGGATTATGTAGATATGGATGGCGCTTTATTGTTGTCAGAAGATATTGCCACTGGTGTACGAATTGAAGATGGCATAATTTCTTATAGTGATCTCAATGGTACTGGGGTTACTTTAATGGATTAGCAGATGACCGTTGAACAATTTCCGGACAGAACGATTGTAGATGAAGGCAAAGCGTATCTCTATTTTGGTGGAACGTCCTATTTAGGAATGGCCACACATCCAGAATACCAAAGTTTACTTTGTAATAGCGTGAAAATTTGGGGAACGGCATATGGGAGTTCCAGAAACTCAAACATCAAATTGAGTATTTACCAAAAAGCAGAAGCGTTATTCGCAAATAATAGTGGTGCTGAAGCTGCGCTTATGGTTTCTTCGGGAACTTTGGCAGGAAGACTCGTCATTGATTATTTGTCGAAAAGCCATGAACACTTTTATCATTATCCCAAAACACATCCTGCAATTTTAAAAAATTCCAGTTTGCCTTTGTTTGTAGAAGGAAAATTGCATCCAAGACTAACGGATAACATAAATGAATCTGTCGTCATTGCTGCAGATTCGCTATTATCATTGGAAGTGCAACCTACCAACTTCGATTTCCTGGACGCTATTTCTCAAAGTAAAAACATTACGCTATTAATCGATGAATCCCACAGTTTGGGAATTGTAGGTGAGCATGGCGAAGGTGTTTTCAGAACAATCAATCATCCAAGAATTTCACAAAAAATAATGATCAGCTCGCTTACTAAGGGTTATGGGTGTTCAGGAGGTGTTATTGCAGGAGATAAAAAGGTGATTCAAATGATACAAAATGATGCCATTTTCATATCAGCAGCAGGCATGAATCCTATTTTTTTGCAGACATTTGTTGATGGACAAGTTTTGCTACAGAGTCAATTAAAAAGGTTAAGAGATAATCTGCATTTTTTCTATGATGATTCTATTTCCCTCAATATCTTTAAATATGATTTGAATTATCCCGTCATCTATTGCAATAGCAACCTGATTTTCGAATATTTGAAATCAAAGGATATGATCATCACGAATTTTAAGTATCCGAATTATGATGCGCTGATGAATCGTATCGTGATTACCGCAAACCATACACAAGACGATCTAGAGCGTCTGAAATCGGCCTTGATACAATTTCAAAAAGAAACTTTACACTAAGATTAATGAGGAGGGTTTGGGGATCCTTTCTTATCTTTTCCAATTAATACCTATCTTTAAATATTGTTATTTTAATTTTTTTTAACATGAAAATAGCTTCGCAAACACTTCGTTTTACTTTTTTTATTCTCCTTTCATTGCTTTTATCCAACTGCAAATCAGCTCAAGTTTCTAAGCACTTGCAAAAATCAATTAATTCTAATTTTTATGAAAATCAGTTTACAGGGTTTATGG
>JBDTKP010000082.1:0-3125 GCA_039935255.1 Gelidibacter sp.
GCCTATGCCAGGGATATGGTGATAGCAGATAATGGCGATGTTTATATTGCAGGCGGTTCCACAGAAAATGATATCTACACAGCCAAATATTGGAAAATGGCGTCGTTACAAAATTAATTCACAATAATGTTTCAGGTGCTACAGGCATTGCCGTAAAGGGTAATGATGTGTATGTGTCGGGTTATAGCATGGTAGCAAATACATTTGAATCCATAGCTACGGCTTTGTACTGGAAAAATGGCGTACCTGTAATCTTATCTGATGGCAGTTTGTACAGTCAGGCTTCTAAAATTCTTATTTCAGGGAATGACCTCCATATAGTAGGTCATGAGCACAATATGAAAGGAAATTGGAATGCAAAATATTGGAAAAATAACGTTTCAATTGAGCTTCCTAATGGGGGAGAGGCCAATGGTGTTTTTGTAGATGGTACTGATGTTTATATTACAGGCAGACAGGGTGGCGTTAAATATTGGAAAAATGGGGCTGCTGTAGATATTCCTGGTGGTTCGTTTATATATGGCATTGCAGTATTTAATAATACGGTTTATACTGCAGGTAGCACGTACGATTCTGACACCAATGTTTCAAAAGCTGGTTATTGGAATAATAAAACCTTTATCACGCTTTCTGAAGGTACGCAATACCCAAACGCATATTCGATTGCAGTGATAGCGCAATAAAACACTCAAGCAGGATGTTTGATGAGATAGGAGTAACTACAGCGATAGTTGCTCCTATTTTATTTAAATGCGTTGTTTAATTGTAAAGGATCCAATACATTAACAAAGACTATCAATTAATATTTTGAGCGCTACGGTGTCATCAACTCCGAAGAATACTGCGTTTTTTCTGCAGCATTATTTTGAGATATGGTTTGAATAGAAACGCTGATCGCACAATCATTTTTAAAGATTCCGTTTAATAGTTCAAGAATTTCTTCAGACGTAACGTCATTTGAATAACCGACAAATGCAATCTGCTTGTCTTTATGTTGGTGCATTTTATAGCCAGCTAAAGACAAATGCGATAAACGATTCGAAATATCAATAGTACGGACTTTTTCACCCGCGTTTGTAAAGAACACCACTGGGTTTCGCGCTTCCAAGTCCACTAAATAAGGGATGCCATTGACCAGTTTTAAACTGCAAAAATCCCCTGTGCGGTAGCGCACTAAGGGCAGAAAAGGATTGCTGCCGCCCGTCACTACTAATTCGCCTCTTTCGCCATCAGGCAATTTAATATCTTGATGTGCATCAAAAATCTCCAAGTACAAATCTGACCGAATCGCTTGATGTCCAATGCCAGAAGCATAGGCGATATTTCTGCATTCCGTTAAGGAATAAAGATCGATTACCGGACATTTAAAATAGTTTTCGAGCGTGTCTTTAGTGCCTTTGGTTAATTTCATCGCAGATGAAATTAGGGCTTTTGGAGTCAGTTGTGGTTGTAAATCCAATAAGGCCATAAAAGCTAGAGGATCACCCGTAAGAATTTGTGGATTATATTTTTCTAGATAGTTTTTAGCATCGCCAATGGCATTCCATTCCGACGGATTTAGATTTACTTTTAAAATTCCAGCGCCTTCTAAATAGGTGGATAAGCTAGCGTAGGTCAGTGTTTTTTCTTGCGCACAGATCAAAGCAATGGCTGTCGTGTTTTTTCCTTTGGTGATCGAAACTTCAAAATTGGCCAAAACGGATTCTATTTGCGGCAACCAAGTGGCTTGCGAAACGGCGTCAAAAAGCACATCCAACTTTGCGCCTGTCGAACCAGAGGTATAATATACCAAGAGCTCATCTAAATTGGAATCATTGGACACAAAGAGATGCGGGTATTTCCGAACATCTTCCCTGGAAATTGTTGGGAAATCGGTGGTGTTATTAATGTTGTTGTTCTGATAAAATGGGACGGTTTCACGGCACCATTTTAAATAATCGGCTAGCCAAATGGGTTGCTGACCGTCAGTCCAAAATGATTTTTTATCACAATGTTCCGCTTTGTGTGCTTTCACTTTTAAAAGTTGTGCGGCATTTAACCGATCACCACTTTTAAAATTAAATTTTGGTGCAAAGGCATCTTGTCGGAGTGCATTTAAAAAACTTAAATCGTCAAGCAACGGAAAACGTTCCGCATCGGTTAATGCTATTTGTGGATTACTACTCGCGTCCATAAGTGTTTGCCGCTTCGCGGGCTTTTTTTTCTGCCATTTCTCTTTTAATCTGCATAATGCGTTCGTGGGCCTCGTAGGATTGTGTCAACACTTTATGACGTTCTGCACTGCTTACCGACGACAATTTATCGGCAGCTTCCTCGTGAGATTCACCATAAGGGATAATTTCACAACGGTTTAATAATAAGCGTACCATTTCTTCGGCGCGTTCTTCGTCGTTGATCCATTGATCGGCCTCAACATAATCAGAGGCATCGCTTAAGTCTTTAAACCAAAACATAAAGAGTTTTTCGTCAGGTTTTGAGATATTTAAGAAAACTTTGTGGCTCAATAACCACGCTGACATATGGATGGCGCGCCACTCGTTGTCTTTTTTCCATTTCAAGGGGTTGGCGTAAGGCAACTTAAATTCTTTTTGTAAAAAATTTAAATTTATCACACGGTACGTATCACAAATCAAGGCTACAGAATCCAATCCGTCGGGATGGGTGAGATTGGAAGGTTTTAAATACGCATCGGGGCATTTTCTTAAATGCGTTACCAGTTCAAAAACGTCATATCTAGGCATAGGCATAGTTTTGTTGTGAGAATTCTGAAGCGAATTTTAAGAGTTCTGCTTCATTTCTAACATAGTAAATATTCCAGCCCATTTTTTCCAAACGGATGACTAAATCCTTTTGATAATCAGGATTCGAATGTAATACGATCGTGCCGTGGCCGCCGCAATTTTTTAATGCAATTTCGGCCAATTCCCAATAGGTTTGATCGGTTTCTGTATGCGCATCGAGCATGCTAAAGATATCATTGTCGGTGACGATGATAATGTGCGCTTTTTTATTTGGCTTAACTTCAAAAGGGGCGCGCAAGCGTTCAATGCCATACGCATATCCGGTTCCTAAATAGGAGGTTAGTGTGGTCAATAAATCGATTTCATCAGTAATAAAACCTTCCG
>JBDTKP010000083.1:0-17468 GCA_039935255.1 Gelidibacter sp.
CGCAATATTCCCCAATCCCACGGTTGCTGATACCGCAGTAGCCATAGCTTGAAAATGGGTTATGGTGCCGGGAGCATCGGGATCGTCATACTTTCCCCGTGCTAAATCCAAAGAATGTCGAAAGCCGCGAATGTTCACAAACTTTAAGCGCAGTGTAAAGAAAATACTGCCTAAAATAAGCCAGATTACAATGAAAGGAATGGTATTGGTTTTTACATCGCCATTGGGATATGAAAGTGGTTGAGGCGTTTTAAAATTGATAACTGCGACGAGCGACACCGTGCCAGAACCTCTTTTAGGCGTTCTAGAAATGGCAGCACCTTCTTTCACGACCTGTTCTAATGTGCCATCAGCTGGAGCATGCATAGATAATTCCTGATCATGATTGTTTTGCAACACTGCAATTTCCTCACCTTCTTTTACCTGACTTCCTTCTCCAACCAACCATTTTTTTACGTGGTATTCCTCATCGTCGCTTATCGCACGCGTCGGAAGAAGCACATTTTGATGGGACGTGTAAACTACTGGATCATAAATACCAAGAGAAGCAAAAGCATCCCAAAACAGTACGGCTCCCAGCACATCTACCGCAGGTTGGACATTACTATTAAAAATTTCAGTTATCGATTCTGCTGGAATAGTAAATGTCCTAGACGCCCTCTTTCCCTTGGCATCAGTGACAGTTACAGAATGCTGCATGCCTTCGATCAAACCAACCGATTCTGGAGAATCCAAAGCAGTGTTTACATTACTCCACTTGTATTGGTAAGGAGCGAGTCCTCCATCAATTGACACAAATGCAACGGCATTATTTATTTCGGAGGATGGATTGAGTAGCTCTAAGTGCAACGTCATTTCGCGAGGAGACTCGACTTGCGCTAGAGAATTATTAAAAGTAACGAGCAACAGCCCTAAAAGGGCAAAAAACTTAGTATTTATCATCCAAATGTTTAAAAATTCGCGATTTATGTCTGAATAATACAATTTAGCAATAAACAGAAGGTCTCCCAAAAAAAGTGAGGTCTTTTTAAATTTGGATCAAAATTATATTTATTAAATGTCGTGACATCTATTCAGCACAAGCTATTAATCGATAGGAATGTTTGGATGTTTAGTTTTAAAAATAATAGAACTAATAACTACGATTGCAAAAAAAAAGTACTGATCCTTAGAAAGGTTCCGAAAAGTATAACTGAGAAACTAAAAAATCAAATTTCTGCATATATTCTCTACCCATGCCCATAAAAAAAGCCTCTCAATTTCTTGAAAGGCTTGTTTTTTCTAGTAGCGGGAACCGGACTCGAACCAGTGACCTTTGGGTTATGAGCCCAACGAGCTACCTACTGCTCTATCCCGCGATATAATTATAAAATGATCCGCTTAGCTTTTAACTCTCGGTTCATAATGCCGATTGTATCATTTTACGAGTGCAAATATACAAGTTTATTTCCGATTATAAAACTTTATTTCATAAAAGATCTCTAACAAATTAATAACCGAAGTCACCTATAGCATCTTGTGCGCGTTAATCTTCTGTGTCTAAAGCAACAAGCACGCCACCACTATTTCCATTTTGCGAATCGAATTCAATTAAATTTGGAAACTTTTTCTCTAATTGCGTTAATTCGCCTTCAAAACCAGTGTTTCCTATAAGAAGCATCTTAAGCTTTAACAACTATAAAGCAGGTCTCCGTAAAAAGCATTATATGACAACACCACTACTTCAAGATTCTCTAAATCCCCAATCGATTGAGAAATCACACCCAACCAAAGGATATCAAACACATGGTTTTTTCAATGTCATCAGCTGGCACTTCACGTCATATTAAATCTATTTATAACCTTTAGAGCAGATGCAACCACGTCTCAAGCGCATAAATGAATTCCTATTTCCGAGGAGCTGGAGGATATCCTGACAAAACTTTTTCCACAATAATCTTAAACTGTGCCTCTTTAGCTTCTGGTTTTGCGTTGGATTGATAGGCGCTTTCACTTATGGCTTGCCAAAACAATCCCGATTTGTTTTCATCAACAAATTCAAACACGATCTCTCTGATCACCTTGGCTTGACCCACTGGAATGCCAATGGAAATTCCGCCACCAACATGACCGCCGCCGCCGCCAAGTCCTACACCAACATTATTACGTCTTCCTTCTTGAAATGTGCTACTTTTAATATGGATCAGAAAATCTGGAGCATCTGACAAGTGCAATCCTTTAGCCTGCAACCCATCATCCAAAACCTCGAAAAGTCTTTTGGCATCCAATTCGCTCATTCCCGTATTCATATCAACATAATAATTATAAGATTTATAGCTGTTGAAATCGGTACGTTTTTCATAATCATAATTAACTCGCACACTTGCGCAGGAGAACACAAAGAGGGAAAGCCCCAATAATAGGAGTGATTTTTTCATGATTTTTTATTTTAAAGGTAATAAAAAAAGGCCTCAGTAGCATATTTCAATAGCGAATGACTTGAAACTGCACGAGGCATTTTTTACTGAATCATAATAAATTGAATTACTTAGTAGGTGGCATGGTCGGCCTTACCTCTATTTTACTAGGCAAGGTGCGCTCATTCATTTTCAGAAGACCAACGACAAGTTCGCCAATATCTTCACTTTGGATTTTCCAGGCGTCACTATTATCTGGTTCATGCCCATTAAAATGCGTCGCAACAGAGCCTGGCATAATCGTACTGACCTTAATATTATGGTCTCTTAAATCTAACATCACCGATTGGGTAAATCCTGTCACCCCAAATTTACTGGCATTGTAAGCTGAGCCGCCTGCAAAAAAGTTAGTTCCTGCCAAACTGGAGATGCTGATAAAATAGCCTTCAGATTTTTTCAGAGCATCTAAACTCGATTTGATGGAATAGAACACTCCAGAAAGATTGGTGTCTATAGTTTCCTGCCATTGTTCTGGCGTTAAATCTTCAATGGAAGCGAAATGTCCCAAACCAGCATTGGCCACGACAACATCCAACTGTCCAAATTCTGACAGCACCTGTTTTACAGCATTTTGTTGGCTTTCATAGGTTCTAACGTCGGCCATCAATCCTATCGCTCTAGCAGAAGTATTAGCGCTTTTTTGAAGCGCTGCCGCTGCTGATTTTGCTCGTTTTTCATCTCTGCTCGTTATGGCTACATGGACGCCTTCTTTCATCAAACTCAAGGCTACGCCATAGCCAATCCCACTACTTCCTCCTGTAATCAAGGCCACTTTATTTTTCAAATCTTTCATTTTTTATTGTTTTAACCAAAGTTACGAAACGGAAATCCCAAGACTTAATATGAACTATTAAACTTGTATTAAATATTTGATAATATAAAGAATTATTCGTCTTTAGTTTTATCCAAAGAATCGTCTGGCTCGTCGACAGAATGCGTTAGAGCAGAGGAAATAATACCTGTAGGAATAGCTACAATGCCCAAACCAATCATAAGAATGAAAAATGTGAACACCTTTCCGCCCACAGTTATTGGATACACATCGCCGTAACCCACAGTGGTAAGCGTAATAATGGCCCACCACAAACTATCAAAAATCGATGAAAAATGCTCAGGTTGCGCCTTGTTTTCGAAGTAATAAATCCCTACTGCGGCAAAATATATAAGAATTAGCGTAATGAAAATGAACAATAAAATCTGCTCCTTAGCACTTTTGATAGCTCTTGAAAATTGATTCATGGCCTTATTGTATCTGACCAATTTTAAAATCCTGAACAAACGCAAAAATCGCAACGCTCTTAACGATCGCAAATCAACGCCAATAGCAAGATAAAACGGAAGAATCGCCAAAAAATCAATAATTCCGAAGAAACTAAAAACAAATTTAAATTTACGCTCTGCCACGTATATCCTAAGGAAGTATTCAATAGTAAAGATAAGCACAGAAATAATTTCAATATAACGAAGCATCGTTCTCGTTTGAGGCTCCAAATCGGGCATTGTTTCCATCGAAAAGGTAACGACAGAAATCAATATAAGCACTTGAATAAGAATAGATACGATGCGTCCGGTCCTATTTTCAGTGCTATCAATAATGTTTCTAATGTGGTCTTTCATTGGTTGGCTTTTAATCATATTTTAAAAATACACAATGACAGAAAAACATTCAAAATTTATTTCTTAACTAAGAAGAAGCTGCAGAAATTTTAAAATTGAAGTTAAACGTGCAACATCTTCCATAGCTTATCTTTCAGGTCAGCAATGCCTTTTTGAGCTACAGATGAAATAAATACATATTCTATTGGTAAGGTTTTATCAAGTTCCTTTTTGAGTTCCGCTTCAAGTTCAGCGTCCAACATATCACTTTTTGAAATGGCAATCAAGCGGTCCTTATCCAGCATTTCAGGATTGTAGCGACGTAATTCATCCAACAAGATTTCATATTGTTTATGGATATCTTCGGCATCTGCAGGAATCAAAAATAGAAGAATTGAATTACGCTCAATATGTCTTAAAAAGTAATGTCCAAGCCCTTTCCCTTCCGCAGCACCTTCAATAATCCCCGGGATATCAGCCATCACGAAAGACTGAAAATCGTGATACTCCACAATCCCCAAGTTGGGCTTAAGTGTCGTAAACTCATAATCAGCGATCTTTGGTTTTGCAGAAGTCATAACAGATAATAATGTGGATTTTCCAGCATTGGGAAAGCCTACCAGACCAACATCTGCTAAAATCTTAAGCTCCATAATAATGTCGCGCTCTTGCAATGGTATGCCTGGTTGCGAATAGCGAGGCGTTTGGTTGGTCGACGTCTTAAAATGCCAGTTTCCGAGGCCACCCATACCACCTTCTGCGATGATCTTTTCTTCACCATTTTCAGTGATTTCAAAAATAATCTCATTGGTTTCGGCATCTCTGACCACAGTTCCTAAAGGCACATCGATATACACATCGGCACCGTCAGCACCCGTACTTCGAGAAGCGCTTCCACTTCCACCATGGTCTGCTCTGATATGTTTTTTAAACTTTAAATGAAATAAAGTCCATTGATTTTCATTACCTCTTATAATCACATGACCACCACGACCACCATCACCACCATCAGGACCTCCTTTGGTGATGTATTTTTCGCGATGCAAATGCATTGAACCTTTACCTCCGTTTCCGGATTGTACGTTCATTTTCATATAGTCAACGAAATTCCCTTCAGTCATGTTCAGTATTTTTTATTTCCGCGACAGCGAAAATCTTGTTTTAAAAATTTCTATTATAATTATCTACACACCACTTTGGACCGAACAACCTATTATGAAACTAGTGTCTTAACAGAACTATAAAGAGATAAGACCCCGTATTTTCAGGATCAACGCATCAACAATGAGTTACAACGTATCAATCACTTTAGTCAAACGCTCAGTAATATCAGAGATACTTCCAACACCGTCCACACCACAATATTTATCTTGGGCGTTATAGTAGTCTTTTAGGATGGCTGTTTTTTTGTAATATTCCTTGATACGGTTTCTGATAATTCCTTCGTCAGCATCATCTGGTCTGCCGCTGGTTTTCCCACGACCTAACAAACGTTCCACTAAAACCTCATCATCAACCTCAAGTGCAACCATCGCATTAATTTGCGAATCCTTACTCTCCATCAATTCATCCAAAGCTTTAGCCTGTGCATTTGTTCTTGGGAAGCCATCAAAAATAAAACCATTCGCATCGGCATTTTTCTCCACTTCGGCATTCAACATATCAATGGTTAATTGATCTGGAACCAATTCTCCTTTATCCATAAAAGATTTGGCCAACATCCCTAATGCCGTTTTATTTTTGATATTATATCTAAACACATCACCAGTGGAAATATGGACGAGGTTATAAGTTTCTTTCAAAAAATTGGCTTGCGTCCCTTTTCCTGCTCCAGGAGGTCCAAATAGCACAAAATTAGTCATGTGTTGTGTTGTTTTTAATTGATATACTTCAGGTAAATTCCGTCCCAATCCATCGTAATCCAAGCCATAGCCGACGATAAATTTTTTGGGAACATTAATTCCAATATAATGGAGTTTAAAATCTTTTTTGTAAGCTTCTGGCTTATGAAATAAGGTCGCAATTTTTAATTCCTTAACTTTTTCATTTTTAAAAATACGATGAATTTCTTCCAAAGTATTTCCAGAATCTATAATATCTTCAAGGATGACAACGGTTCTCCCGGTCAAATCTTGTGTCAATCCAATCAAACGCTGAATGTCTTCAGTTGACTTTACGCCTTCATAGGACGCTAATTTTATAAAGGTAACTTCGCAAGGTTTTGGATATTTCTTGACAAAGTCACTCACAAACATGAATGACCCGTTTAAAACGCCAACAAATACAGGAATATCGTCACTAATATCATGCGCTACCTCATCCACCATTCTTTGGACGGCAATATCAATTTCCTTTTCAGAAATGAAGGGCTTAAAATATAAATCGTGGAGTTTGATCAAGATATTTGTTTTTTTAAAGACGCAAAGATACACTTTTGATTTAAAATTTGCTCCCGAAATTTCAGGATTTGATGGATTAATTTCAGAGTTTAAACGTATTTTTGCAAGATTGATGACATAAAATTAAATCATTTCTCCCTGTAAGATCCTAAAACATGACTTATTTCTCTTCAAATTTCAAACTTGGTATTCTTGGTGGTGGTCAATTAGGCAAAATGCTGCTTAACGAAACGCGCAAATTTGACATTTACACCTGCGTCCTTGATCCCAGTGATGAAGCGCCTTCCAAAATTGCCTGTAATGAATTTACCCAAGGCGATTTAATGGATTATGAGACGGTTGTCAATTTTGGAAAAAACTTGGATGTGCTCACCATTGAAATTGAAAATGTGAATGCCAATGCCCTAGAGGCTTTGGAAAAACAGGGGGTCAAAGTATTTCCGTCTTCCAAAACCTTAAAAATCATTCAAAATAAAGCCACACAGAAATTGTTTTATGTGGACAATAATATTCCAACGGCCGATTTTGCCCGTTTTGCTTATGTATCAGAAATTGAAGATGCCATTGAAAATGGTGGACTCCAATATCCTTTTGTATGGAAAGCAGCACAGTTTGGGTATGATGGGAATGGTGTGAAAGTTGTCCGAACAAAAGCAGATTTAAAAGATTTAAAAGATGGCGAATGTATTGCAGAAACCATGATTCCTTTTAAAAATGAACTTGCGGTTATTGTGAGCAGAAACAGCAACGGCGAAGTCAAAACCTATCCAGTTGTAGAAATGGAATTTCATCCAGAAGCCAACCAAGTAGAATATGTGATTTGTCCCGCAAGAATTGATGCTAAAGTGGCTCATAAAGCTCTAAAAACAGCATTAAAAGTGTCGGAAGCATTTGATCATGTGGGTTTGTTAGCGGTAGAAATGTTCCAGACTCAAAACGATGAGATTTTGGTCAATGAAGTGGCGCCACGACCGCACAACTCTGGTCATCATACTATTGAATCGAGCTACACCTCTCAGTTTGAACAGCATTTAAGAGCCGTTTTAAATCTACCTTTAGGAAAAACGGGGAACAAAGTTGCTGGCGTCATGGTAAATTTGGTCGGTGCAGAAGGCCATTCTGGCGATGTGATTTACGAAAACATTGAAGACATCTTGGCTATGGATGGGGTAACGCCTCACATCTACGGTAAGAAACAAACCAGACCATTCCGAAAAGTGGGACATGTCACGATTGTTAATGAAGATTTGAATGAAGCACGAAAAATAGCGGAAGACGTTAAGAATCTAATTAAAGTGATCAGTCAATAAATCAAATTCAAAATTGAAATTTGCCTGCCTTTTACCAGACAGAAAATTTAAATATTAATAATTTAGAAGTTTATGAGCAAAGTAGGAATCATCATGGGAAGCAAAAGCGATTTGCCAGTTATGCAGGAGGCTATTGACATCTTAAAACAATTTAATATTAGTGTTGAAGTTGATATTGTTTCGGCACACCGCACGCCAGAAAAACTTTTCGATTATGGTAAAAATGCGCATACTCGCGGATTTTCAGTAATTATTGCAGGTGCCGGAGGTGCCGCACATTTACCAGGAATGATTGCTTCGTTATCACCATTACCTATTATTGGTGTTCCTGTCAAAAGCACAAATTCTATCGATGGTTGGGATTCCATCCTTTCTATTCTTCAAATGCCAGGAGGTGTTCCTGTTGCTACGGTAGCGCTGAATGGCGCGAAAAACGCAGGCATTTTAGCTGCACAAATCATTGGGAGTTTCGATCCTCAAGTTCTGGAAACAATCATCGCTTATAAGGAAGACCTTAAAGCTAAGGTGATAGATTCTGCTAAGGAATTAAAATAGAAAAACCCCAACTAAAGTTGAGGTCCTTCCTGCTATTAATCAATTATAAAAAGGGGGAATTCTCGAAATTTCTTTTACAATTGTCTGGCAAAATTATAAAATTAATTGACAAACAAATCTTAACATTAAGTTAATAACAACACTGCCAGCACTTTATTGAAAGAATTACCTCACGAAAAATTCACGCACATCACAATCAAATATTTATGAATATTTTAAATACACCTTTCGACACGTTATTTAATACCGCTCCTTTTTCTAAAATAAAAGACAGTGATTATTTGCCAGCATTTAAAAAGGCCATTGATGAAGCGAAAGCAGAAATTAATGCCATAACAGATACTGAAGCGTCTCCAACTTTTGAAAATACGATTGAGGCCTTAGAATTTTGCGGCCAACCATTGGATCGGATTTCGAGTATTTTTTTCAATTTAAATTCGGCGGAAACCAGTGATCTCATTCAAAAAATAGCACAAGAAGTATCTCCTTTATTATCGGATTTCAGCAATGACATTACTTTAAACGAAGTGTTGTTCGAGCGCGTCAAAACGGTCTATGAGAGTAAAGGGACTTTAAACCTAACTGTAGAACAACAAACACTTCTCGATAAAAAATACAAGAGTTTCGCTCGCAATGGCGCAAATCTGCCAGAAGACAAAAAGCAAAAACTAAGGGACATTGACAAACAATTGAGCCAGCTCAATCTCACTTTTGGTGAAAACGTCCTAGCAGAAACTAATAATTTTGAAATGCTAGTCGTTAATGAAGATGACCTTTCAGGATTACCAGAAGGCGAATTGGAAGCGGCCAAACAGTTGGCAGAAAGCAAGAACAAGGAAGGCTGGTTGTTTACCCTCGATTATCCAAGTTACATCCCATTCATGACTTATGCAGACCATAGACCGCTTAGAAAAAAACTAGCCATTGCTGCCGGAAAAAAAGCTTTTAAAGGGGACGTGTTGGACAATCAAAATAACGTCTTGCAAATTGCAAAGTTACGTTTTGAACGCGCAAAATTATTAGGCTATAAAACCCATGCTCATTTTGTACTGGAAGAGCGCATGGCCAAAACACCAGAAAAAGTTGAAGACTTTTTACAAGAGCTTTTAGAAAAAGCAAAACCTGCCGCCCTAAAGGAATATAAAGAATTACAAGAATTTGCCAATGACTTGGATGGAATTGATCAATTAGAAAAATGGGACTCGGCTTATTATGCAGAAAAGCTAAAACAAAAACGTTTTGACTTGGATGATGAAAAACTAAAACCTTATTTTAAACTTGAGAATGTCATTGATGGCGCATTTAAAGTAGCGCAAAAATTATTCGGTTTGGAATTTGAAGAAATCAACACCATCGATAAGTATCATGACGATGTCCTTACCTATAAAGTAACTGATGCTTCCGGTGAATTTATTGCCATCTTTTACGCCGATTTTTTCCCAAGAGCCGGAAAGCGGAATGGCGCATGGATGACAAGTTACAAGCCTCAATATGTAAAAGACGGAAAAAAAGAACGTCCGCACATTTCGATCGTGTGCAACTTTACGAAGCCTACCAAAACCAAACCTTCTTTACTGACTTTTAATGAAGTCACCACATTGTTTCACGAATTTGGACATGCGCTTCATGGGATGTTAGCCAACACAACCTATCCAAGTTTATCGGGTACGAGTGTGTTTTGGGATTTTGTGGAATTGCCAAGCCAGATTTATGAAAATTGGTGCTATGAAAAAGAAGCCTTGGAGCTTTTTGCCACCCATTACCAAACTGGCGAATTAATCCCTATGGATTTGGTGCAAAAAATAAAAGACTCCTCTGCTTTTCATGAAGGGATGCAAACCTTGCGCCAATTGAGCTTTGGTTTATTAGATATGAGCTGGCATGGTATTGACCCAACATCCATAACTGATGTAAAAGCGCATGAATTAAAAGCATTTGAAGGGACTCAGCTATTTCCAGATGTCGAGGAAAATTGTATGAGCACATCGTTCTCTCATATTTTTCAAGGCGGATATTCCTCTGGTTACTACAGCTACAAATGGGCAGAGGTATTGGATGCCGATGCGTTCGAATTCTTTAAAGAAAAAGGCATTTTTGACAAAGAAGTGGCGACAAAATTTATGGAAAACGTACTTTCTCAAGGCGGAATTGAAGATCCTATGGTGCTCTACAAACGCTTTAGAGGAAAAGAACCGCAACCAGAAGCTCTATTAAAACGCGCTGGACTTATTGAGAAATAAGAGAATCAATATTTCATAACTATAAATGCAATCGTAAACCGATAAGGATCAATAGTTGAGATCTTTGTCGGTTTTTGTTTTTTTGTCTCGACCCTATCTAAGTTTTGAATAATAAATCAACATGAATTAACACAAACTTTCAATAACTATTGAAAGTTTAAAAATTATCATATATTTGTGTCATGGAATATCAAGAAGCAAAAGAAAAATTCATCAGTACTTGGGGAAGCTTAGGCACACTTTGGGGTATTAATAAGGCCATGGCCCAAATACAAGCGTTGCTTTTTATTTCCACCCAACCCCTATCCATGGAAGATATTATGGAAGAACTCCAAATATCTCGGGGCAACACCAGCATGAATTTACGCCAATTGATAGATTGGGGCATCGTGACTAAAGCATTGGTTCCCGGCGAACGCAAGGAGTTTTTTACTACAGAAAAGGATGTGCAGGAACTGTCACGTATTATTGCCAAAGAAAGAAGCCGTCGCGAAATTCAACCTGTGGTCAAGGTCCTAAAAGAGGTCTCCTCTATCAAAAATGACGGCACTGAAAAGACAAAAGAATTGATCAAACAAACTAAAGCCCTTCATGATCTGGCTGAAACTGCGGATATCATGCTAAATAAAATTGTGAACCAACAGCAAAACTGGATTACAAAATCCTTATTAAAGCTAATCAAATAAAAAAATTTACGATCATCTTTCAGTAATTTCTGAAAGTTTAAAACTAAAAACTATGAGACGGATACACTATTTCAACATTTTCGCAATCGGATTACCACTATTATTAGCTTTAGTGGGATTTATAAGCGAAGATTTCTTTTTCTACGCGCTGATTTCAACAATGTTAACAGGGTTCATACAAGTGGTCTTAGGAATATACTTGTTTTTTGACGATCCTAAAGACCACAAAATCAAGATATATCTTGGTTGTGTCGTCACCTACTTTTCACTGTGGTTGCTCATAGGAAATAGTGCTTTAAACTCAGGATATCTGAATTACATCCTCATACTAACACCCATAACATTGGCCATTTATTTAACCATAATCATCCTTAAAAAAGTAAAATCATGAGTTTCCTCAAAGCACAATGGTAAAACTTAGCCCTTATAAATTATCACGTTGACCCTGAAATTTTAAAAAAATACATCCCTCATGGACCGGAGTTAGACTTATGGAACGACCAATGTTACGTTAGTTTGGTAGGCTTTATGTTCACAAATGTTAGATTATTAGGCGTAAAAGTTCCATTTCACACCAATTTTGAAGAAGTTAACCTCCGTTTTTATGTCAAACGTTTTGAAAATAATAGCTGGAAACGTGGTGTTGTATTCATAAAAGAAATTGTACCCAAACCAGCATTGTCATTTATCGCCAATACATTTTACAAGGAGCATTACGAAACCTTGCCAATGCGACATGACCTGAAAACATCCGCAACTGACAATGAATTTTCCTATAGCTGGAAAAAAAATAAAAAATGGAACTCAATTAAGATTAGCACTAAGAAAACACCCATTCCCATTGAAAAACTCTCAGAAGCTGAATTTATAACCGAACATTATTTTGGATACTCAAAAGTAAGTCCTGAAAAAACCTTTGAATACGAGGTAAAACATGCCAGATGGGAACAGTACGAAGTAACCAATTTTAATATTGATGTTGATTTCAAAAGCACCTATAGTGAGGCGTTTGGATTTCTTAAACATCAAAAACCAATATCTGTCCTTCTGGCGAAAGGTTCTGAAATTAGTGTTGAACACAAAAGACTACTCAGATGAAAAACATGGTAATTGCAGGCGGAACTGGATTTTTAGGCCAAGTTCTAAAAGACTTCTTTTTAGAAAAAGGCTATTCAGTTAAAATATTGACTAGAAATCCAAAAAGAGAAAACGAGATCTATTGGGATGCCAAAATTTTAGACCAATGGACCACGGCTTTAGAAAATTCAGAGGTCCTTATAAATTTAACAGGAAAATCAGTGGATTGTAGATATACAGAAGCCAACAAAAAATTAATCCATGATTCTAGAGTAGACGCGACCCACGTTTTGGGATTGGCTATCAACCTGTGCAAGCACCCACCAAAACTTTGGATGAATGCCTCAACTTCGACTATCTATAAAGGCTCTCTGACCCACGAAAATGACGAAGAAACAGGTATTATCGGCGATGACTTCTCCATGAATATTGCAAAATCTTGGGAACAGGCCTTCTATGCCATCACAAATCCAAAAACTCGTAAAATTGCTTTACGAACGGCCATTGTATTCGGTAAAAATGGTGGAGCGCTTCTTACTTTGAAAAAGTTGACCAGCTTTGGACTTGGCGGAAAACAAGCGTCAGGCAATCAAAAGGTGAGCTGGATCCACGAGACGGATTTTGCAAACGCCGTTGATTTTTTAATTGAACACAAGGATCTCTCTGGAAATTTCAATCTGTGTGTACCAAAACCAACAGACAATAAGACTTTGATGCGTTCCTTAAGAAGAACCTTGGGCAATCCTATTGGAATTTCACATCCTGAATGGCTTTTAAAAATCGGTGCACGGCTCATCGGTACTGAAACCGAACTCATACTTAAGAGTAGGAATGTGATACCCAAAAGGTTATTGGATAACGGATTCAAATTCAAACATATAAATCTGGAAGAATCTTTGCGTGATTTGTTGAAAACTTAGAAAATATTTTCCTATTTTTAATACAAATTGCTACAAAAACAAATGCCTAATCATCTTCTTAACCCTAATGGATGGATTGAACGATATTCGGATTATCTGTTTAATTATACTATTTCGCGCATCAACGATCGCGAAGTTGCCAAAGACATCATTCAGGATACTTTTTTTGCGGGCTTAAAATCAATGAAGAATTTTAAAGGAGAAGCGAGCGAACGCACCTGGCTAATTTCTATTTTAAAAAGAAAAATTATTGATTACTATAGAAAAATAAACTCCATAAAAGGTCAAGCTGAAGTACGGATGACCTACAATACTGATGAAAGCGAAGGCGACTGGCTGGAAGAACGCGTGGAGGACAAAGCAACACTCAATCCACAAGACCTCCTTGAAAACGCGGAATTATCGGATGCGATTTATGATTGTATGGACAAGTTATCAGAAAAGCAAGCGACAGTTTTCAAAATGAAGACACTATTAAATTATGACACTGAAACGATCTGTAATGAATTAAATATTACAGCGTCTAACTTATGGGTCATTATCCATCGTGCACGTACTGCTATGGCAGAATGCATGGAGGACAACTGGTTTAAATCATAGCAATGTTAAGATTATTTATTATTTCAAAAGAACAAGCATTCCACATCTGTGACAAATCACAATACCTTGAATCTACGCTGTGGGAAAAAACCAAATTGAACTTCAGATATACGTGGTGCCGGACTACTCGGCACTACGTGGACCGCAATAAAAAACTTACCAAAGCAATAAAATCTTCAAACCTTAGGTGTTTGCACCATAGTGAGCGCAAAGTCATTGCCGATCAATTAAATGAACAGCTAAAAAACCAGATGTAAGATGAGCCATCCTATCGGCACACTTTCAACCCAAAAAGAACTGTAATAACTGCTTCTCTTCTTATTGGCGAATACTACAAACAGTAAGGTTACAAACGTCACTGCGAAGGTCAACAGGATTATTTTCTGCGTCAATTCGGCTTTTAAAAATTCCAAAAGTAGAAATACAATCCCCAGAACAACGCCCATTATCTTTGTATTCTTCGTTCCTATTTTCTGAGGAATTGTCGCTAATTTCAAACTGTCATATTGCAAATCCCTAATTTCAAACGGCAACATCAAGATCATTACCAAAATAAATCGTTGAATGGCCGTTAGCCAAACATCCATATCGAAAGGCTCGTTAGTGTCTAATATTGGCAATAAAACAGTCACGCCGCCCCAAACCAACCCAATCACATACACTTTTAATCCCCCAATATTTCTAAGGTTTTTTTGTTGATCCATAAAAAAACGTTTCGGCAAAAAAGGAATCGCATATAAAAATGTAACCATCCCAAAAACGACAATATAGACGAGCGTTTCAAGTTGCAATTGGAAAGCAAACCAAATCATCAATAGAAAACAAACAAAGGAAAACACCTGAATAACCCGCAACCATCCCGCCAAACTCCGATGGTGAAATTTCGCAATCCCAAAATATTTGACAAAATTATAGCCCGTAATGGTGGAGAAAAATACAAAAAAAAGCAAGCTCCAATCGGTTGGCAAATTAAATTCCAATAAGCTCACGTAAGTCATTGAAAACACCGCGATTGCCACATGAATACTACTATTGATATAAAAATCAAATACTGACTTTAACCGCTTCATCTCACAAAAATAAGCATTGTGTTAATAAGACTTACAATTGGTTAAAAACTTTAGATTTAGTTAACTATAAATGGTTAATATTTCCCGTAATTTCGCGCAAGAGAAAAAGGCCCTCAGTTACAAAGAAATAAAGGCTTTTATAAATTATTTTTCTCGCTCAGCTACCTTTCGGTAAACTGTTCGGGATTTAACACAACACTAACTTAATGAATACAAACTCTTTTGCTCTTCGCCATATTGGTCCAAATGAAAATGACCAAAACGCAATGCTCAAAACCATTGGAGTTGACAGCATAGATCAACTTATGTCTGAAACAGTTCCGAATGATATCCGATTAAAAAACGGATTACATTTGGATGCACCAATGAGCGAATATGAATATATCAATCATATTCTTGAGCTATCAAAAAAGAATAAAATTTTCAAATCTTATATTGGTTTAGGCTACCACCCCACCATTGTTCCTGCGGTTATTCAGCGTAACGTTCTTGAAAACCCAGGATGGTACACTGCTTACACACCGTACCAAGCTGAGATTGCACAAGGCAGACTGGAAGCGCTTTTGAACTTCCAAACCATGGTAACAGACTTGACAGGGATGGAAATTGCGAATGCCTCTTTGCTGGATGAAAGTTCAGCAGCTGCAGAAGCCATGGGCTTGTTATTTGCTGTTCGTGATCGTGACCAAAAGAAAAACAACGTCAACAAATTTTTTGTTTCTGACGCCATTTTACCACAAACCTTGTCCTTATTACAAACCAGATCCACGCCTATCGGCATTGAATTGGTAGTGGGCAATGAAGAGGAATTTGATTTTTCAAAAGAATTTTTTGGTGCTATTTTACAATACCCAGGAAAAGACGGCCTGGTAACCGACATCAAATCCTTTATTCAAAAGGCCAATGACAATCAGATCAAAGTAGCAGTTGCGGCTGACATTTTGAGTTTGGTAAAATTGGAAGCTCCTGGTAAATTTGGTGCTGACGTGGTGGTTGGAACAACACAACGCTTCGGAATTCCGATGGGTTACGGTGGTCCTCATGCAGCCTATTTTGCAACAAAAGAAGAATACAAACGTGATTTACCTGGCCGTATCATTGGGGTGACTAAAGATATGAATGGCAATAGAGCCCTGCGTATGGCTTTACAAACCCGTGAGCAACACATCAAGCGCGATAAAGCCACTTCGAATATTTGTACCGCACAAGTGTTATTGGCTGTAATGGCTGCCATGTATGCCGTTTACCATGGTCCAAAAGGCTTGCAATTTATCGCAGATTCAGTTCACAATACGGCTTCTAGCGTCGCTAAAGCGTTGAGCCAATTAGGCTATAAGCAAAAAAACAACTCGTTTTTTGACACGCTTAAAATTGAAGCCAACGCTGATGCTATTAAAAAGATTGCGGAACGTCACGAAGTCAATTTCTATTATCCGAATGCCGATACGGTGACGATTTCTATCAATCAAACGACTTCTTTGAAAGATGCTAATGAAATCATTGCAATATTCGCTGAAAACCGTCAAAAAGAGACCATTACATTAACAGCAATTGAAACTGCTAATAACATCACTGAAAGCTTACAACGTCAATCAGAGTTTTTGACGTTAGACGTTTTCAACAAGCACCATTCTGAAACCCAGTTGATGCGCTATATAAAAATGTTGGAGCGCAAAGATTTGTCTTTGAATCATTCAATGATTCCTTTGGGTTCCTGTACGATGAAACTTAATGCAGCCTCAGAAATGTTGCCACTAAGTTGGCCAAATTGGGGTAGCATCCATCCTTTTTGTCCAGTAGAACAAGCTGAAGGGTATCACATTGTTTTGAAAGCCTTAGAAGATCAATTGACTGAAATCACCGGTTTTGCTGGCACTTCTTTACAACCAAACTCTGGTGCACAGGGAGAATTCGCAGGTTTAATGGTGATTAAAGCATATCACGAATCACGCAATGACCATCACCGTAATATTTGCTTAATTCCATCGTCTGCACACGGCACAAATCCTGCAAGTGCGGTTATGGCCGGAATGAAAGTCGTGGTCACAAAATCTACAGAAGAGGGCAATATCGACGTTGAAGATTTACGTGAAAAAGCACTAAAACATAAAGATAATTTATCTTGTTTAATGGTAACTTATCCATCAACTCATGGTGTGTATGAATCTGCAATTAAAGAAATCACTCAAATCATTCATGATAATGGCGGTCAAGTCTATATGGATGGTGCTAATATGAATGCTCAGGTGGGATTAACTAATCCTGGCAATATTGGGGCAGACGTATGTCATCTTAACTTACACAAAACATTTGCCATTCCTCATGGTGGTGGTGGCCCTGGTGTTGGACCAATTTGCGTAGCCGAACAATTAGTGCCATTTTTACCTGGAAATCCAATCATCAAAACGGGTGGCGAAAAAGCCATTACCGCGATATCTGGAGCTCCTTTTGGATCGTCCCTGGTCTGTTTGATTTCTTACGGATATATTAAAATGTTGGGCGCAGAAGGCGTAACAAATGCTACCAAAACAGCCATCTTAAACGCTAACTATATTAAAG
>JBDTKP010000084.1:0-35266 GCA_039935255.1 Gelidibacter sp.
TCCAATCAAAATTTAAACCTCTATGATCTCTTTGCATTTAGTCTAGCTTAAATGGTGATGGTGCGTTAATCAGATTGGATGTCGTATCCATTTTTATTTTATCAATAACCTGCCCAGCAGATTCCCGGTTGATGCCAAATGGTTTTCCTGAATATGGTTTGGCATATTCATTTTCCAAACTGTGCGTCAAAATCCAATTTTCCATAGATGTCATCGTCACCTCACCTTTAATGTACTTTTCAATCATCAAACTGGAGATGCGACCTGCAAATCGACTTCCCCAATAGCCATTTTCAACAAAAACGGCGATGGCAATTTTAGGATTATCTTTTGGCGCAAAAGCGACAAAAATGGAATGGTCGGTCAATTGCGTGCGCTTGCCATCTATCCTCATGAAATTTTCAGCGGTCCCGGTTTTTCCACAAATTTCAATACCGGGTATCCTTAGTGTTGCAGCTGTACCTACATTATAGGCATCATACATTCCTTGTACTATCGGTTCGAAATGTTCTTTATCAATGGTGGTGTAATTAGGTGTGGTGTATTTTTCATCAATTTTATCGCCCTCAATTTGTTTAATAATATGAGGTGTATAATAAAATCCACGATTGCTGATGGCAGCCACCATATTTGCCAATTGTATAGGGGTTGCCTCAACTTCGCCCTGACCAATGGCATTTGAAATATTGTACGTGGAGGACCATCTGTTTTCACCATACCATTTGTCATAAAAAGCACCATCCGGAATGCGTCCTTTATTTCCAATCTTGAGATCGTAACCCAAATAATCTCCTAGTCCAAAACTTTTGACATGGTTACTCCAAACATCCATACCTTCACTTGGTTTGTCGTATTTGTCAATAATGCGTCTGTACACATTCACAAAATAAGCATTACAGGATTGTGCAATACCTGTATTCATCGATAATGGGCTTGCGTGACTATGGCATCCGGTTAACCTTCTGTTTCCTAGGTAATAGCCATGCCTGCAGGTGAATTGATCTTGTGGCGTTACTACCTTTTCCTGAAGGCCAATTAAAGCACTTAAAACTTTAAAAGGAGAGCCAGGTGGATATTGCGCCTTTAAACTGCGGTCAAAAAGCGGTTTTGCAATCGTATCGTTATAGAGCTTAGTAAAATTTCTGGAGCGTTGTCTTCCAACTAATAAGTTTGGATTGTAGGATGGTGCGGAAACCATAGCAAGAATTTCACCAGAACTTGGTTCTATGGCAATAATGCCTCCATGTTTGTGGGTCATCAAGAGTTCACCGTATTTTTGTAGCTCAGCATCAATAGTAATACTGATGTCTCTTCCAGGCACCGGCAAGGTGTCATAAATCCCGTCCTTAAAAGCACCAATATCGCGGTTAAAGCGATCTTTTTGGATGAATTTGATTCCCTTTACGCCTCGCAACACTTCCTCATAGGAGAGCTCAACACCTTGTTTGCCAATTAAATCACCACTCTTGTAGTAAGGGTCGTTTTCTATAATGTAATTATTGACCTCGCCGATATCTCCCAAAACATTGGCGCCAATATTGGTTTGATAATCTCTTAACGAACGTTTTTGAATATAAAATCCTTCATATTTTCTTATTTTTTCCTGTAAAACTGCATATTCAATTCTTGAAAGCTGCGGGATGAAAACGGAGGGTAATCTCGGGGAATAGCGGTATGCTTTATCGTAGAAATTTATAAAATCTTCTTTGGTGATTTTTAAAAGATTACAAAACTCTAAAGTATCCATCTCTTTTACCTCACGTGGAATGAACATCACATCATATGAGGGTTGGTTGGCAACTAGTAATTTGCCCTTTCTATCATAAACATAACCGCGCTTTGGATAATCGTAAACCTTTCGTATAGCATTGTCATCATATAGGTTATAAGGATCTTCATTGTACACTTGCAGATAAAATAAGCGTGCGATAAAAACCAAACCTACAATAACAATTATTGAAAGGAGTAGCAATTTTCTCATTTACGTTTAGGGCTAAAGAGTATGGTGATAATTAAACAAAGAAGTATAGTAAAAATCCCTGAGAATAACGTTTTTTCAAGTATTAAAATTATTTTAGAAATGTTAAAAATCTCTAAGGAAAACATAATGAGATGATGAATGAATACCAACGCCGAAAAATAGGTCAATTTATTGCCGAAATCTATTTGATCGAATTTTATGGATTGATAGTCATAAACCGTTCCAAAAGAGAACTTTAAAAATACAGGTCTTATATATGCTATAGTTAAACATGCCGCGGCATGGACACCTCCTGAATCAGAAAACACGTCTACACAAAGACCCAACAAGAAAGCTAAGAATATAAATAACGTTCTATTGTTATTTGCAGGATATAAAAGAACAAACAAAACATAGACATAGGGGTTGATATAACCCATAAAATCGATATGATTAAAGATTAATACTTGAACCAAGACCAAAACGACAAACCTTGCGGTCATATTCAGGGTTAATTTAGTCATCTTTTGGTTTTTGTAGAGATCTTATTTCGGAAGCTTGTAAGTTCTCAATGACGTAAACATGGCCAATATTAGTCATGTCGTTAAACAATTTCACGTTCACGATATAGGTATCACCTCCAGTATCAATTTTAAAAGAGTTAATGGTACCAATTAAAATACCTTTAGGGAAAATAGTGGATTGTCCTCCAGTAATAATAGTGTCTCCTATGGCGACAGGAGCAAATTTCGAAATATCAATAAGTTGGGCAAACTCAGCCGACTCTGTATTCCAAACCAGAGAGCCAATATGGTTGGTTTTTTTTAATTGGGCATTAATGCGGCTTCGCGTGTTCAAGATTGATAAAACTGAGGAGAAGTTTTGTGATGTATTTTCAATAATTCCAACAATTCCTTGAGATGTAATAACGCCGTGATCTATTTTAATATGGTCTTTTTCTCCCTTATTTATGGTCAGATAATTGGCAGTTTGGGAGTAACTGTTTTTATACACATCAGCAGTCCTAAATTTAAAATGGGAATCGAGTCTGACGCTGTCTATATAATCGAGCCTTAGCGTATCCATGTCCATATTATGGACTATGGATTTTAGCATGCGGTTCTCTTCTAACAACGCCTTGTTTTCTTTACCCAAACTGAAGTATTTCCCAATTCCGTTAGCTGTTTTATACGCAGTTCCGGTGACTACATTGGACGAGTTAATAAACTTACTTTTGTGGTAGGAGTGTGATTGAATCGTAAAAAACAGAGACAATCCGAAAAGCAACAAAAACACAAGAAAAGTTTTGTTCCTAAGTACAAAGTTTATGATTTGTTGCATTTGGACTTACTATTTGATCAATATACTTTTGAATTTAGGAAGGTTTTTCAATACAATTCCCGTTCCTCTAACAACCGCTCTTAAAGGATCTTCAGCAATATAAACTGGTAAATCTGTTTTTTGTGACAAACGCTTGTCCAAGCCTCTTAGCATAGAACCTCCACCAGCAAGATAAATTCCGGTGTTGTAAATATCTGCAGCTAATTCAGGAGGTGTTTGAGATAAGGTTTCCATAACAGAATCTTCAATACGCAAAATAGATTTATCAAGGGCTTTTGCGATTTCTCGGTAAGAAATTTGAACTTGTTTTGGTTTTCCTGTGAGAAGGTCACGTCCTTGAACACTCATTTCTTCTGGAGGTAACTCTAAATCTTCTGTTGCGGCACCAATTTGTATTTTAATTTTTTCCGCAGTGCGTTCACCTACATATAAGTTGTGTTGGGTACGCATATAATAAACAATATCATTTGTAAACACATCACCTGCAACTTTTACGGATTTATCACATACAATTCCGCCTAAGGCGATCACTGCAATTTCAGTTGTACCACCTCCTATATCGACGATCATGTTTCCCTTTGGTTGCATGATATCAATACCAATACCAATAGCTGCGGCCATGGGCTCATGAATCAAATAAACTTCTTTACCATTAACGCGCTCACAAGATTCCTTTACCGCACGCATCTCTACCTCAGTGATGCCTGACGGTATACATACCACCATACGCAACGCAGGTGTGAAAAAACGTTTTTTTAATGCTGGGATATTCTTGATAAACAAATTGATCATTTGTTCAGACGCATCGAAATCGGCAATAACACCATCTTTTAATGGTCTTATGGTTTTAATGTTTTCATGCGTTTTACCTTGCATCATGTTGGCTTCTTTACCAACAGCAATAATTTTTCCTGAAATTCGGTCTCTTGCAACAATTGAGGGACTATCTACAACTACTTTATCATTGTGAATAATTAAGGTGTTTGCAGTCCCTAAATCTATGGCTATTTCCTCTGTTAAGAAGTCAAAAAATCCCATGTATGTAATTTGTTTTGTAGGTTGATATTCGTTTATTTTTGATATTGTTGTAAATGTAACAAAACTTCATAACTATCAAAGATTTTATTACATACGTATTATAATAGATTTTGGACGATAATTTTTTGTTTTTTTAACGATTAGTGTTTAAAATGACGGGTACCTGTAAACACCATGGATACGTTGTTGTCATTGCAGTAATCGATGCTCAATTCATCTTTAATTGAGCCTCCTGGTTGAATTACCGCGGTAATGCCTGCATTTTTTGCAATTTCAACACAATCAGGAAAAGGGAAAAACGCGTCGCTTGCCATAACAGCTCCTTTTAAATCAAAATTAAAAGACTGTGCTTTATGGATGGCTTGGTTGAGCGCATCTACGCGACTGGTTTGTCCGGTACCACTAGCAAATAATTGTTTGTTTTTCACCAGTACAATGGTATTCGATTTGGTGTGCTTGCAAATTTTGGAAGCAAATATCAAATCTTCTAACTCGTTTTCAGAGGGTTTATTGTTGGTGGCATTTGTCAAATCTGATAAAACATCTGTTTTATTATTCTTGTCCTGAACCAAAACACCGTTTAAGCAAGTTCTTACCGTTGTTTGAGGAAGTTCGATATCTTTTTGTACTAAGAGGATTCTGTTTTTCTTGCCTTCTAAAATTTCTTTCGCTTCCGCAGAAAAACTTGGCGCTATAACCACTTCACAAAATAAACTGTGGATTTCTTCTGCTGTGGCTTTGTCTATCTCCGTGTTTGTAATTAAAACACCACCAAATGCAGAAACTGGATCGCCTGCCAAAGCATCTACATAAGCTTGCTGCAACGTCTCTCTTTGTGCAAATCCACAAGCATTGTTGTGTTTTAATATTGCGAAGGTTGGAGCTTCACCTTTAAATTCATTCATCAAATTGACAGCTGCATCAACATCTAGCAGGTTGTTATAGCTTAATTCTTTACCGTGAAGTTGGTCGAACATCGCTTCAAAATCTCCATAGAAAAAGCCTTTTTGATGTGGGTTTTCACCATATCGCAACGCTTTTCCATTTGTTTCACTGATTTTGAAAACAGTTTCTTCTTGATTTTTATTGAAATAATTAAAAATCGCAGTATCGTAATGAGAAGACACATTAAACGCCTTGCCAGCAAAACGCTTCCTATCGGCCTCTGAAGTTTCTCCTTTTTTAGATTTTAAAAGTTCTAAAAACTCAGCGTAATCATCAACAGAAGAAACACAAATCACGTCTGCATAATTTTTGGCAGCAGCTCTAATTAAAGAAATGCCTCCAATATCTATTTTTTCAATGATATCTTCGTGACTTGAGTCAGAAGCCACTGTTTTTTCAAAAGGATATAAATCCACAATAACCAAGTCAATTTGTGGGATTGAAAACTCTGCTAACTCTGTAATGTCCTTTTCGTTATCTTGACGGTTTAAAATACCTCCAAAAACTTTTGGATGTAGCGTTTTAACGCGTCCGCCCAAAATGGAAGGGTAAGAGGTCACTTCCTCTACAGGAATAACCTTGATGCCTAAATCCTTTATGAAGCTTTCAGTGCCTCCAGTGGAGTAAATCGTAACGCCTAACTGGTTTAATTCTTTAACAATAGGTTCTAATCCGTCTTTACTGAAAACAGAAATCAAGGCAGACGAAATGGTTTTGTTATGCATGGTGTATGTTTATTTTGGCCTCATTTTTCAATGAATGCTATGGGAAAATCAAAATTTAATGAAATTCAATTTTTTAAAGCGCAAAAATACATATTCTTAAAGACAATAGGAGGTAACAAGACACAGTTTATTTGAGATTTTTGTAACAAAAAAATGTTAAAAACGTCCTATCCTTGAAATCGTTTTAAAACCACTAAAAATAGATGCTGCTTTACTTACGCTTATTTAAAGAAAGTTTTTCATTTGCCATTAACGCGCTTACCAACAATAAGCTGCGTACGTTCTTATCATTATTGGGCGTTACTATTGGTATTTTTTCAATTATTGCGGTTTTGGCAGCAGTAGATTCTTTAGATAGGAATATCCAGGATCAACTCTCTGGATTGGATAAGAATACCATCTACTTGACCAAATACTCATTTTTGACAACAGACGTTCCTAGATGGCAACGCGAAAATTTTCCTCAAACGGAATACAATGATTTTGATTTTATACGACGAAATGTGCCTGACATTGCTGCATCAGCATATCTTATTTTTGGAAATCCACAAACCGTCAAATATCATTCAGAAACCATTTCTGGGGTGAATATCAGTCCAGCATCTAATGGAATTTTTGATATTGACAATATAAAAATAGCGAATGGTCGTTTCTATACAGAATCTGAATCGATTAACGGTGCGCCAGTAATTGTTTTGGGACATTCAGTGGCTGAAAATTTATTTGGAATTGCAAATCCTTTGGGAAAACAAATCAGGGCTTATGGTCGAAAATTGACAGTGATTGGCATCATTAAAAAAATGGGTGGAGGTCTTGGTGGAAACGCTGATGATAGTGCTTACGTGCCTGCCAATTTTGTGAGACGTTTTCAAAGTGGTGGTATTAGTGGTATTCCGGGAGCTATAATGATTATGCCAGAAAAAGGTGTCGATATGGGTGCTTTTGAAGGCGTTTTAAAACAAAAGTTTAGGGCATATAGGGGCTTAAAAGCAGGAGACCCTGACAACTTTTTTGTCAATAAAATGTCTGGCCAAATGGATGAAATTGATGCTATTATTGGCACCATGAACGTCATGGGGTGGATTATTAGTGGTTTTTCTTTATTAGTTGGAGGTTTTGGGATCGCAAATATCATGTTCGTAAGCGTAAAGGAGCGTACAAATTTGATTGGTATTCAAAAGTCCTTAGGGGCCAAAAACCGCTTTATCCTATTTCAGTTTTTGTTTGAAGCTGTTATTTTAGCCGTCATCGGTGGTGTTATTGGTCTTTTCTTTGTGTGGGTAGTTTCTTTGATAGCATCTCTGTTTACGGGCGATTTTGAATTCGTTCTTTCAGCAGGTAATATGTTCTTAGGTTTTATGCTTTCCACCATCATCGGGTTAATATCGGGAGTAATTCCTGCTATTTCTGCGTCAAGATTGGATCCCGTGGAAGCTATTAGAACGGGCATGTAGAAATAATTGAAATTTCAAAAATCAAATTACTTATTCGACGTAAAACAGGTAAACCCTCATAAATGCTGTGTGGGATTAGATTTTTTATTAACATTTTTTAGTCTTTTCGACAACCAGATATCTCAAGTGCATTTTTTTTTGATTCCAGATTTATTTATGTAAAAAACATCTTATCTTTAATTAGATTTAAATCACTAGAGATAGATGCTGCTTTACTTACGCTTATTCAAAGAAAGTTTTTCATTTGCTATAAACGCTCTTACCAACAATAAGTTGCGAACGTTTTTATCATTATTGGGGGTTACCATAGGTATCTTCTCCATAATTGCAGTTTTGGCAGCGGTAGATTCTTTGGACAGAAATATTCAGGATCAACTTTCGGGATTGGATAAGAACACGATGTATTTGACGAAGTTTTCATTTGGTCCAACTGATATTCCACGATGGCAACGGGATAATTTCCCTCAAACAGAATATAGTGATTTTGACTTTATAAGACGAAACGTGCCGGACATTGCTGCATCTGCCTATGTTATTTTTGGAAGCCCACAAACGGTGAGATACGGTTCTGAAGTTATTTCTGGAGTGGATATCAGTGCCGTATCCAATGAGATTTATGAGATTGAAAACGTGAAAATCGAGGAAGGCCGATTTTATACCGAGTCAGAGTCCATTAACGGATCTCCAGTAATTGTTCTGGGATATTCACTTGCTGAAAACTTGTTTGGAAACGCCAACCCAATCGGAAAGCAAATAAGGGTTTATGGCCGAAGACTGACGGTCATAGGGGTGATGAAAAAAATGGGCGCAGGTCTTGGAGGGAGTCCGGATAATAAAGGTTATGTACCTGCTAATTTTGTGAGACGTTTTCTAGCTGGGGGTCCCGATGGCGTTGCTGGAGCGGTCATTATAAAACCGGCAAAGGGTGTAGACATGGGGGCTTTTGAAGGGGTGTTAAAACAGAAATTTAGAGTTTACAGAGGATTAAAAGCGGGCGAACCCGATAATTTTTTTGTGAATAAGATGTCTGGTTTTACAGATGCTATCGACGGTATTATAGGCACCATGAATATTATGGGGTGGATAATCAGTGGCTTTTCATTATTGGTGGGTGGTTTCGGGATTGCGAACATCATGTTTGTGAGTGTTAAGGAGCGTACCAATTTAATCGGAATTCAGAAGTCATTAGGGGCAAAAAATAGATTCATTTTATTTCAGTTTTTATTTGAAGCGGTAATTTTAGCCGTAATTGGCGGACTTGTGGGGCTTTTATTTGTGTGGATTGTTTCTTTGATAGCCTCTCAATTTACCGGCGATTTCGAATTCGTCCTTTCTGCGGGTAATATGTTTTTAGGTTTTATTCTTTCCACTCTTATTGGATTGATATCGGGTGTTATTCCCGCTATTTCCGCGTCAAGACTGGATCCGGTGGAGGCTATTAGGACTGGCATGTAATGAATTGTTTGAAGCAAAACTTCATAAGAGTTCTTACGTATCCATTTTGTGGGGTTCTCTTATATATCTGTTTTCTAATGGTTTTTGAAACACCAAATTATCAAATCAAAATTTATCAATCAAGAGCTGTGATTTATGGTGTTTTAGGTTTTATTTTTGTCTTCGTTTATTTAATGGTAGATATTATTCTCATTCTTAAATCAGTTTTTAAAAAGAAAGTAATTCTAAAATTAAAATAGAAAATAATTCTTGCAAAATAATGTTCTAAGTGTTTATAGGAACTAAAAACCTCTCAGATTTTGAAAACTTGAAAGGTTTGAAGCTCTGCGACTCTGCGATAAATTTTTAGAGGATGGTAGCGACCTGAGCACAAACAAACTCCAAAAACCGCTCGTCTTTTTCTGTAAACGGATCAATCGTATTGGAGTCAATATCAATTTGACCTATATTTTCGCCATTCACAAATATTGGAATCACGATTTCGGATTTTACCGTTATGCTACATGCGATGTAATTGTCTTGCGCAGAAACATCCGGCACTACAAAATTCTGGTTACTGACTGCTACTTGTCCGCAAATGCCTTTTCCGAAAGGAATGATGGTATGATCTGTGGGCGCACCAACGTAAGGTCCTAATTTTAATTCTTCCTTATCACCATTGCGGAAGTAAAATCCCACCCAGTTATAATATGTTACATTAGCTTCAAGAACTTCACAAATTGAAAGCAAACGCTCATCAATGGTGTCGTCCTTTTTAGAAATTATCGAAATTATTTGCGGTTTAAGTTGCTCTAGATTCATTATTAAAAAGTTTTTGTAAAAGTATTCATAAACTGCCGCTTCGATTCTGTTTTTTGAATATTTTTAACAATATACACTCAAACTAATACTCTTGAAAGATCTCATCATAAAATACAAATCTGTTGTTAAGTTTATCTTCACTTTTTTGTTGGTCTATGGGATGTTGACTTTTTTCTATAAATTTTATTTAGATTATTCTGTTGAGTCAACATATTACCCCGACTATTTTACCCAACTAGTTGCCAAACAAACGGATGCATTATTGAATACTTTTGACTATAATGCTCAGATAATCGATCATCCTGATGAGCCTTCAATAAAACTTATTATCAATGGCAAATATGTAGCGCGGGTGATTGAAGGGTGCAACGTTATTAGTGTTCTTATTTTATTTGTTTCTTTTATTATTGCGTTTGCAGGAAAATTTAGAACCACATTTTTATATATTTTAGCAGGTAGTGTGCTTATTTATGTGGTCAATATTTTCAGAATTGTCATTTTAGCCATCGCATTATATCATTATCCATGGCGATCAGAAGAATTACATACCGTTATCTTTCCATTAATAATTTACGGATTGGTCTTTTTGCTTTGGATGTTTTGGGTCAATAAGTTTTCAAACTTAAGAACAACGGATGAGTAATATCGTAAAAATGGCAGGGCTGTTAGTGTTTTTTGGATTATTGATCCTGATTCGTGCCTTTGAAAACGAATTATTTTACGATCCTTATCTTACATTTTTTAAGAATGATTATCTTTATATTGACCATCCCCGTCGTGAAGTTTTTAAACTGACACTATTTACAGGACTTAGATATCTTCTTAATTCTATAATTTCATTAGGGATTATTTTCACTTTCTTTAATGATAGGAGTGTGGTGAAGTTTTCAGCACTTATTTATGTGGTTGCATTTTTTATTCTATTGCCAATTTTCTTGTATTTTGTTATTAATCCGAAGCAGGAAGACTATTACATGTTTTTCAATATTAGAAGGTTTTTAATCCAACCGTTACTGCTATTAATAATGCTGCCAGCCTTTTATTACCACAAATTGAAATTTAAAAAAAGTTAAGGCTTTTCTAATATATTCAGATGAACGTAATTTTTTGTAATTTCGCAGTGATGTATCAAAAAAATAGTCATAAAGTTTTTTCTATTACTATGGCGCTTTTAGTGCTATTGTCCACGGTTTCATTTACGATGGAAAAACACTTTTGTGGCGATACATTAATTGATGTGGCTGTTTTTTCGAAGGCGAATAGCTGTGGCATGGAAATGGATGCCATCTCAATTGCTGTTCTAGAGAAAAAATCATGCTGCAAAGATGAATTAGAAATTGTAAAAGGTCAGGACAAATTAAAAAAAGCGTCCTTTGAAGATTTAGACGTCGATCAAGAAATTTTTCTAGCCACTTTGCCATATTCTTATAGCAATTTTTTTGAAAGGTTGCCAGAGCAAGATGTTCCTCATAAAAATTACTCTCCATCCAATTTGGTCACCGACATTCAGGTTTTAGGCCAAGTTTTTATCATTTGATTTTTCAATTAAAAGTTGAGGATGCGTTTTAATTTACGCATTATTTTAAAAAATTGTCAAATCAAAAATCTTACTCATATCCTCTTATTCTTGCGATTTAACCACCGTATTTGTTAAGCCTGATTGATGTTCTTTAACACTTCTGAGCTATCGAAAATGACAGTAATTATGAATATAAACAAGTCATAAATAAATATAGGTAGATTATGGTTGGTAATCATGTCAACTTGGCCGTTGGTTTCAGCGCTAATTTTGTAAGTGTTTAATGATGTAAGATTAAAAAAATAAAAGCTTACGATTAATGAAAAATATATTTTACATCTTATTGATTTTACCAACGTTTATTTTTTCACAAGAAAAAATTGAAGGTATCATTGTTGAAATAACCGAACAAAAAAAGACCTTGCCGCTTCCCGGAGCCAATGTGTATTGGCTGGATTCTGCTGTAGGAGTAACCACAGATATCAATGGTAAATTCAGTATTTCTTATGAAAAAGACTACACGAAATTGGTGATTAGCTATGTAGGTTACAAAACCGATACGTTAACCGTAAGCTCTCCAAAATATATCAAACATTCACTAAATGCGACGAGTGAATTAGATGAAGTCATCTTAACATCACGGAAGCAAGCCACTTCAAAGTCTTATATGCAGTCTGCCAATGTCACATTTGTGAGCAGTGATGAATTGCTGAAAGCTGCTTGTTGTAATCTCTCAGAGAGTTTTGAGACGAATCCATCTATTGACGTCAACTTTGCAGATGCTGTAACTGGAACCCGACAGATAAAAATGTTAGGCTTGACCAGTCCTTATATCTTAATCACTGCAGAAAATATTCCGACCATTCGGGGGGCTTCCCAAGCTTACGGATTGAGTTTCACGCCAGGAACTTGGGTAGAAAGTATCCAAATTACCAAAGGAGCAGGAAGTGTGGTCAACGGATTTGAAAGTTTTGCTGGACAGATCAATACTGAACTTGTAAAACCAACGACCGACAATAAGTTCTTCGTAAATCTTTATAGCGCAAATAGTGAGCGCTTGGAAGCTAACGTGCATTTGAATACTAAAGTCAGTGATAAGTGGAGCACAGGTTTATATCTTCATGGGAATACACACAACAAAAAACATGATGTTAATAACGATGGATTTATGGATATGCCCATCTACAATCAAAT
This sequence comes from Gelidibacter sp., assembly GCA_039935255.1. Lineage (GTDB taxonomy): Bacteria > Bacteroidota > Bacteroidia > Flavobacteriales > Flavobacteriaceae > Gelidibacter. The sequence goes on from JBDTKP010000084.1 coordinate 12,433, forward strand.
TAACTTAATGAATCGTTGGCAATACACCAATCCAGAAAAAGGCTTTGTGAGTTTTATCAATTTCAGTTATTTGGATGACTCAAAACAAATGGGACAGCTCAACTTTAATCCGGATACCGATAAAATGACTACAAATGCTTGGGGAAGTGAGATAGATACCAGAAGATTTGATGTTTCTGTTAAAACAGGTTATGTAAATCCTAATATTCCTTGGCAGAGCATTGGTGTTCAAACGGCATTTAGCAGTCATAAACAAAACTCCTATTTTGGATTGAATCAGTATGATATTCTACACAACAGTTTGTATATGAATGGAATTTATAACACAATTATTAGTGATTCAAGACATAAGATAAAAACAGGAGTTGGTTATACGTATGATCATTATGATGAGTTGGTTTTGGCTGCAGATTATGAACGTACGGAGAGTTCAGTAGGTGCTTTTTTTGAATATAATTTCGATAATTTAGAAAATTTGAATTTAACTGCTGGCGTTCGCATTGATCGACATAATGTATTAGGAACCTTTGTTACACCACGATTTCATGGGCGTTATACACCTTGGGAGAAATCAGCCTTAAGAGCTTCTTTTGGTCGTGGAAAACGCAGTGCTAGTATTTTTGCTGAAAATCAAAATATTTTTGCAACAAGTAGGAATATACTGATATATAATGTCGCGCCTTCGGGAAAACAAAGAGATGATTATGGGTTAGATCCTGAAATTGCTTGGAATTACGGAATTTCATTTTTGCAAGGTTTCAATCTTTTTGGAAATAAGGCAGATGTGACCTTCGATTATTACAGAACAGATTTCAAGAATCAAATCGTGGTTGATTATGAAAACCCGCAGCAGGTTAACTTTTATAATCTTGATGGTGCTAGTTTTGCGAATAGTTTTCAATTAGAATTCAACTATAATGTCTTTGAAGGATTTGATTTTAGAACCGCCTATAAATATTATGATATCAAAACACAATACGATTCTGGAAAGTTAGAAAAACCACTAACATCTAAGCATCGCGTGTTTGCAAATTTGTCTTATGAAACAAAGCGAAAAGATAATTTTGCCCATTGGAAATTTGATACCACTTACAATTGGTTGGGTGAACAAAGGTTCTCATCAACCGTATCAAATCCGGTTCAATATCAACTGCCAGAATATACCCCAACCGTGGGCACATTAAATGTTCAGGTTACCAAAGTGTTTTCTGAAAAATTTGAAATATATTTAGGAGGTGAGAACGTCACTAATGTGAGACAGTATAATCTTATTTTGGCGGCAGAGGATCCTTTTGGAGCTAATTTTGATACTGCGTTTGTATATGGTCCAATTTTTGGAAGCATGTATTATGCAGGATTACGATTTAAGATAAAATAACCCAATTCCTGCGAAGGCAGGAATCTCATGAATAAGAAGATGGTATTAACACCCAAGAACACGCCAACCAATTTTCAATCATGAATATTACAAACACAAACACAAACACAAACACAATAACAGAGTCCTTCCTCCGAAGGAATAATAAAACAAAACATTATGAAAAAAATAGTATTAGCCTTAGCATTATTAGTTGGAACAGTAAACTTTGCACAAAATAAGAACGCGAAAGCCAGTATTGAAGTGGATGGCGTATGCAATATGTGTAAAGAGCGTATTGAAAAAGCGGCAATCAAAGCTAAAGGTGTAAAGATTGCGAATTGGGATGTCGATACACATGAGTTAAAATTGATTTTTGACGAACGAAAAACGACTTTAAAGTCGATTCAACAAAGTATTGCTGAGGCTGGTCATGACACCAAAGAAATCAAGGCTACTGATGAGGCATATCACAGTTTACATTCCTGTTGTTTGTACAGAGATGAGGTTGTAAGAGATGACCATAAGGATAATAAACAGTAATTAACTGTTCAGCACTTCAATTACTTTCGGGTATTATGAAACAAAAAAAAGCCGGATAGCAAGACTATCCGGCTTTCATTTTTAGTATGGGTGATTGTCCAAAATCTTTATAAAAGTAAATATATCAAGTGCCAAAAAAAGATAGTGTCTAAATTTCAATTTACTCTGGATTCAAATATCTAATAGCGAAGCGATCTGTGTCTCTTTTCCATTATCCCCTCTTCATGCTATCCGCCACCACAATAATATAATTGGCGATTTCAGCCTTCTCTTCTTTGCTCATCTCGTCCATTCCGATGGCATAACGGTAGTAATTGATTTAATTATTAAACCTGGCTGAATTTTATTAATCCACCAAATAATTCCTTGATTATAATTGGAGTGATAAGCACCTTGAAAATGTAATAACAAATCTCCAGGGTTGAAATTTTTAAGTGGAAATGCGCCATGGTAGCGTCTTTCTAAGCCTGAGCAATTTGAATGTTTAGCATGTTTTCAGGGATATGCCCGCCCATTTTATCGACCATTTCAGCATAAGCTTTAACGGTCGGATCGAAAAAGGTTGCCCAATCTGGGCCAATCATTTCAAGGGTCTCGGGGCTTAATTCCTTTAAAGCGTCCATTCCTTTTTTGTGCAACATTGAAGCATATCTTCTTGGGATATTGGTAGCAATAAAACGCAGATTATTGTCTTTGGCGAAATTCAGTAAAGCCTTATAATCCGTTTTATAATTGCTCCATAATTGTGTGATTTCGGGAAGCATTCTATCTTCGGATAAAAATCTTGGAGATATTCGTTTAACACTAATAGGTTGCCATTTTCGAACATTTCCGCATCAAAGAATAATTTGTCCCTTTAATTTCGAAGAAACTTTTACTAATTTCTAATTGGAGCCAATGAGAAATTGGATTATTTGATATTCTAGAAAAAACACCATGTCACTTTCGGCTAGATCCTTAATCATCTTGTCATACTTAGCAGCTTTCCCGTTACTTTTAAATAATTGATAGGCTCGTTTATCTTGAGCGTTCGCGGAACTTAAAGAGATTAAGATGATGAATCCTTTGAGTACTAACTGTTTCATAAAAGATGATGTGTTTTTGGGTTTTTTTTAGATTCAATTATTAATTCAACGACAAAAATAAATTTAATGCAAGCTAGAATAAAAGATATACTTTGTAAAAGCTAAAACAGCACTTTTATGTGTGACTATCGTTTGAAAATGGCTGAATCCGAAAAATGCAAAACGCCTCAATTTGGTTGAGGCGTTTTGTTATTTAAAGGTCCCCCTTAGGGGATTTTGAGGAATTACATCATTCCTGGCATTCCGCCACCGCCCATAGGCATTGGAGAATCTTCTTTAATGTCTACCAAAGCACATTCCGTTGTAAGGATCATTCCAGCAACTGATGCTGCATTTTCCAAAGCGATACGTGTTACTTTTTTAGGATCAATAATTCCAGCTTTCAACATATCAACATAAGTTTCTGTTTTAGCATCAAAACCGAAATCTTTCTTGCCTTCCATAACTTTAGCAACTACAACACTTCCTTCGCCACCAGCGTTTTCAACAATGGTGCGTAAAGGTGCTTCAATAGCGCGTGCTACAATTTGAACACCAGTAGTTTCATCCAAGTTATCAGTAGTCAATTTTTCCAATACTGCTTTTGCTCTTACCAGTGCAACACCACCACCAGCAACGATACCTTCTTCAACGGCAGCTCTAGTTGCGTGCAACGCATCGTCCACACGGTCTTTTTTCTCTTTCATTTCAACTTCACTTGCAGCACCTACATAAAGTACAGCAACTCCACCGGCTAATTTAGCCAGACGCTCTTGAAGTTTTTCTTTGTCATAATCAGACGTTGTGGTTTCTATTTGAGCTTTAATTTGATTAACTCTCGCTTTGATATCCTCAGCCTTACCTGCACCATTAACGATAGTTGTATTGTCTTTATCAACCGTTATAGTTTCGGCAGTACCTAGCATAGTTAAATCAGCATTTTCCAAAGAGAAACCTCTTTCTTCTGAAATCACAACACCACCAGTTAAGATGGCAATATCTTCCAACATTGCTTTACGTCTATCGCCAAAACCTGGAGCTTTTACAGCTGCGATTTTTAAGCCACCACGTAATTTGTTTACTACCAAAGTAGCTAAGGCTTGACCATCAACATCTTCAGCAATAATCAATAATGGACGACCAGATTGTGCTACTGGCTCTAAAATTGGAAGAATTTCTTGAAGATTTGAAATTTTCTTGTCGAACAATAAAACGTAAGGGTTTTCTAGATCGGCAATCATTTTATCAGCATCCGTTACAAAGTAAGGAGAGAGGTAACCCCGATCAAACTGCATTCCTTCCACAACATCAACGTAGGTTTCTAATCCTTTAGCTTCTTCAACAGTAATTACACCTTCTTTACCAACTTTGTTGAATGCTTTGGCAACTAAATCACCAATCACATCATCATTATTTGCAGAGATAGACGCTACTTGCTTAATCATTTCTGAAGAATCGCCTACTTTTTTAGCTTGCTTTTCAAGATCAGCAACGATAGCTGCAACCGCTTTGTCAATACCACGTTTCAAGTCCATTGGATTTGCACCGGCGGCAACGTTTTTCAAACCTTCTTTAACGATAGCTTGTGCTAAAACAGTTGCGGTTGTAGTACCATCTCCCGCCAAATCATTGGTTTTTGAAGCTACTTCCTTTACCATTTGTGCACCCATATTCTCTAATGGGTCTTCTAATTCTATTTCTTTTGCAACGGTTACACCATCCTTGGTTACCTGAGGGGCACCAAATGATCTACCAATAATAACATTACGACCTCTTGGTCCTAAAGTTACTTTTACTGCATTAGCTAATGCATCAACACCGCGTCTTAATCCGTCACGTGCTTCAATATCAAATTTTATATGTTTTGCCATAATGAAAATTTTTGTTTAAAATTTTAAAACTTTCAATGCCCAAATACCACATTCCAAAATTGGAGCGGATAAATTGATGCGAAAGTTATTGGAATTTGTTTTTAATTTTTTGGAATTCGCAATTAGATGATGGCAAGCACATCACTTTCACGCATGATCAAGTAATCTTTGCCTTCCAGTTTTAATTCTGTTCCTGCATATTTTCCGTAAAGCACGGTTTCACCAATTTTTACTGTCATTGGATTTTTTTTAGTACCTGCACCAACGGCAACAACTTTACCTTTTTGAGGTTTTTCCTTAGCGTTGTCTGGAATAATAATTCCTGAAGCTGTTTTAGTTTCAGCTTCTACTGGTTCAATAAGAACACGGTCTGCCAATGGTTTAATGTTTAATCCCATAGTTGTATTTTTTGTTTTAATCATGCCAGAGCATGACAGGTTAATTGATATTTGTTTACTGAATTAGATGGTTGCGAATAATGTGCCATGGGCAGTGAACTGACAAAGTTTCAGTAATAAAAAAATGCCAACAAAGTTTGTTGGCATTTTAAGTATTTTAAACGTGTTCTGGTTTAATTATTTTGTAGTGTCAATTGGTTTTGCAACATCGTTGGTAATGGGTTGGATAGGTGCAGGAGCGCTTTTTGCTGCATCAACGTCCAAGGCTTTAGATTCAACAGAGCCCGTAGCACCGTCGATAGCAATGTTTGATACCAATATCAAGATTAATAAGACAGTTGCTAAAACCCATGTACTTTTATCTAAAAAGTCCGTTGTTTTTTTAACACCGCCTAATTGCTGTGTACCACCGCCACCAAATGATGAAGACAATCCGCCTCCTTTTGGATTTTGAACCATAACGACCACCACTAATAAAAAGGATACAATGATGATAAGAACTAAAAATATTGAAAACGTACTCATGTGCTATTTGGTATTATTTGCTTGTAATTGTTTTACCGCTTTAATTTGGTCTGCAAAGAAACTACTTTTTTCTGGATATTTCAAAATTAATATTTTATAAGACTGAATTGCTTTAGCATAATTTTTTTGCTCCAAATAGATCCTTGCCAATGTCTCTGTCATCAAGCTTTCATTCTGTACCAATTTGGTTTGTGCTAAATTAATTGAAGGAGAAATTTCTCTGATAGGAGAGATTTTTGGGTTAGTGGTTATAAACTTATCTATTAAATCTAGTTTTCTTTCAAGTGCCGAGGCTTGTTTGGGAACCTTATCTTGATTTTCGTTCTGTTTTTTCGGTTGGGCAGCAATTTTTTCAGATGTTCTTTCAATAGGTTTGAAGCTGGTAATCTTTAACCATTCTGTAAATGAATGGTTTTCGTCTTTATCAAATACAAAAGGTTTCCCGATATTTAATAACTCTTCAGGCGATGGCTGGCTGTTTTTGACATCTACATTAATTATGGTCGCGGTTCTTTCGTCATCAGAATTGGTAATAACTGGTGTTTTTCTCTCAAATAATTCTGGATCCAAAATACCTGCGCTATCTTTGATATATTGGTTTAGAGTAGCGTCAATCGTCAGACTTTTGTTTAAAGAAATATCATCAGCATCCTTAACTTCAATACCTTTTAAGAGTTCTGTGTTTTGTTTGATCAGTTCTGAAATTTCGTTCTGATTGAAAGCTTCTGAAGTTATAAAATCAAATAAAATACTTCTGTCTGTTGTGTAGGCAGCTGTAATTCTCAATTCTTGGTTGTATTTAAAGCTTTCTTTAGTTTTTAAACCTTTTAAATGCAATGCTCTTGCAGGTTGGAAATAAGGGTATTGCGCAACAATGTCGCCAACCTTTTCGTTTTGGGCAGTAGTCAATTGCTCGGGATGTGAGAGTAAATATGTGAATTCTTGTTTGTTCACTTTATAAAATTACCATTTGCCTAGTGTGGCATTTAAAATATCCTGTGTAATGCGTTCGAGAATTTCGGCAATGGCAGTATCCTTTTGGGCACCAACCAATTGTGCTGTTCCTGGATAATCATAAAAGAATGAAAACTGTTGATTGAGATCATCATCAGGATTGTTTTTGTCATAAAAACGCAGCTGTACGCTAATAGTCAAGCGGTTTTGTGCCGCGGTATTATCGGCAGTTGCCGTTGTGGGAGAGATGCGGTACTCTGTTATTTCACCTTCATAGGTGATATCGGCTCCAGAAGTTACGAGTTGCAAACTGGTTTGATTTTGTATAATATCAGCTAGCGCATTTGTAAAAGTACGCTCTAAACCAGGTTCAATCAACGGGGCATCATTTTGAAAATAATTGACCTGATACGTTGAGGTCCCGGGCGGTAAAGAAATTCCTGTAAATGAATAATAACCACACCCAGATAATAGGCCAAGACTAAAAAAGAGGAGTACAAACTTAAATTTTTTCACGTGTATTTTTTTAAAAAACGTTGGATTATAAATCGTATTGTTTAATTTTTCTATATAACGTACGTTCGCTAATGCCAAGTTCGGCAGCGGCCATTTTACGTTTACCTTGGTGTCGCTCCAATGATTTTTTAATCAATTCCAGTTCCTTGTCATGTAAAGAAAGCGTTTCTTCTTCCTCAACTTCTTCTGCAAAATGGTATTTGTCATTAGTTTCGTCAATAGCGTCTGAAAGTTGACTCATTTTTTCAGGAATGGACAACACTTCGAAATCTTCAATGGTGTCTTCATAATCTTCTGCATCCTCATCCCCATAAATTTTTTGGATCAAGCTTTCATTTTTCTCCTGTACTTCATTGGCGTTCCCATTCTTCATGAGTTCCATGGTGAGTTTTTTTAAATCGTTTAAGTCACTTTTCATGTCAAAAAGTACTTTATAGAGAATTTCACGCTCACTGCTAAAATCGCTGTCGCTTTTCGAAGTTTTAATTACGGCAGGAAGATTATCGCCGTGGCTAGGTAAGTATCCTTTTAGTGTGGCCGCACTAATAGTTCTAGTGTGCTCCAATACGGATATTTGCTCAGCAGCGTTACGCAATTGTCTGATATTACCGTTCCATCTATTTTTTAAAAGTATCTCAACCGCTTCATCAGTTAATTTGATGGTTGGCATTTTATATTTAAGAGCAAAGTCGCTGGCGAATTTTCGGAACAACAAATGAATATCTTCTTTACGCTCGCGCAAAGGAGGCAGATGAATTTCTATGGTGCTCAATCGATAGTAAAGATCTTCCCTGAATTTTTCTTTTTTGATGGCCTCAAACATATTCACATTGGTGGCTGCTACAATCCTGACATTTGTTTTTTGAACTTTACTCGAGCCTACTTTTATAAATTCGCCGTTTTCCAAAACACGTAATAAACGTACTTGAGTGGTAAGTGGAAGCTCACCAACTTCATCCAAAAAGATAGTACCGCCATCGGCCACTTCAAAATAACCTTCACGCGTATTTGTTGCGCCTGTAAAAGATCCTTTCTCATGTCCAAAAAGTTCACTATCAATGGTGCCTTCTGGTATGGCGCCACAGTTTACTGCGATGTATTTACCGTGTTTTCGATGTGATAACTGGTGTATGATTTTTGGAATGCTTTCTTTACCTACACCGCTTTCTCCAGTGACCAACACCGAAATATCTGTTGGGGCAACCTGAATCGCTTTTTCTATAGATCGGTTGAGCTTTGGGTCATTTCCAATAATTCCGAAGCGTTGTTTTATGGCTTGAATTGATTCCATTTTAAAATTAAAGGTTAAGCATTAAGAATGAATAATTGTGTAGATTAAAATAAAGATTGAGGGTTTTCTTATTCATTGTTAAATGATGGCATAGTCAATAGCTTCCCCTATTAAAGTGGCGCTAGTGCAGTCCGTAATTTTGACGTTTACCAAATCGCCAATTTTATATTGATTCTTTGGGAAAACAGCAACGGTGTTTTGTGAGGTTCTTCCTGACCATTCTTGGTCTGATTTTTTGGATTCGCGCTCAACCAAAACTTCTACCGTAGTTCCGATATAAGCATTGGTTCTGAACTCGCTATGTTGTCTTTGCAATTGGACAATGTCATCCAAACGTCGTTTTTTAACAGCTTCAGGCACATCATCTTCCAATTTGCGTTCAGCCAAAGTTCCTGGACGTTCAGAATAAGTAAACATATAGCCGAAATTATATTTCACATAGGCCATTAAGCTCAAAGTATCCTGATGGTCTTCTTCGGTTTCTGTTGGGAAGCCTGAAATCATATCTTGGGAAATCGAACAGGTAGGAAGAATACGTCGGATATTATCAATCAATGCAAAATACTCTTCGCGGGTATGTAAACGGTTCATTTCCTTTAGAATGCGATTACTTCCGCTTTGCACAGGCAAGTGGATATGCTTGCAGATATTTTTGAATTTTGCCATCGTTTCAATCACATCCAAAGTTAGATCCTGAGGATTCGAGGTTGAGAAACGGATGCGCATTTTGGGATAGGCCTTTGCACATAATTCCAATAAATTTGAAAAACCGACCGCGGTTGCTTTTTGGATGTCGCTGGCTTTCTCGAAATCTTTTTTTAATCCGCCACCATACCATAAATAACTGTCCACGTTTTGGCCCAATAAGGTGATCTCTTTAAAACCTCTAATCCACAAATCGTTGACTTCTTCTAAAATACTTTGGGGATCCCTGCTGCGCTCTCTACCGCGAGTAAATGGCACGACACAAAAGGTACACATATTGTCACAGCCACGAGTGATGGACACAAAAGCACTAACGCCATTACTATTTAATCGGACAGGGGAAATGTCGCCATAGGTTTCATCTTTGCTTAAAAGAACATTGATGGCATCTCTACCTTCTTCAACTTCTGCCAATAAATTTGGAAGATCTTTATAAGCGTCAGGTCCGACAACAAGATCTACTATTTTTTCTTCTTCAAGAAGTTTGCTTTTTAAACGTTCAGCCATGCAACCTAAAACCCCAACTTTCATTTTTGGATTGATACGCTTTACAGCATTGTATTTTTCCAATCTTTTTCGGATGGTTTGTTCTGCTTTATCACGAATGGAGCAAGTGTTGACTAAGACTAAATCGGCTTCCTCTAATTTTTGTGTCGTGTTGTAGCCTTCCTTTAATAGAATGGAAGCTACGATTTCACTGTCACTAAAATTCATAGAGCAGCCATAGCTTTCAATAAAAAGCTTACGAGTATTCTCTGTTTTTTGTTCGAGTGCGAGACTTTCTCCTTGCTTGCTTTCGTCAATAATTTTCTCCATAAGTTTCTTGAAACGTCTGTCGTTGTTTTTTTTAGACCTTCGTCAAAAGGCAGTTGCAAAGATAAGATTATTTTAATGATTGTGACAAAGTGACAGTGTATTAAAATGTTTTGATTATGTTAAAAATTTATGGTTTCTTTGAATTTAAACCAACTAAAATTAAAAAAATGACCCCAACAGAATTTAAGTCCAAAATAGGCAATGCTCAAGATTTGGATTTTGGAACAATATTTAACCTATGTATTCAATTGTTTAAAAAAAGCTGGTTGCAAGGCTTTTTATTACAGCTTTTTGTCATCATTATGATGGTGCCGTTTTTTATCATTCTATATGTGCCGATCATCATGATGGTTATTTCAGAATCTGCATCAGGACAATTTGACGCCAACGACGTGAATGGTTTATTTGCAGGGCTTTCTGTGATTTATATTGTAGTGTTAATTTTAGGATTTTTTGTTATAGGCGTTGTTCAAGTAGCGCTCACGGGAGGATTTTACAAAATATTGAAAAATTTAGATGAGGGACGTGAAGCCAAAACATCGGACTTGTTTTATTTTTTGAAAGGAAAATATCTTGGTAAGATTGCAGTATTAATGTTAGTGACTGGTTTAATAGCAATTCCTGCAGCTTTGTTTTTTTACTTACCACTTTTTTACGTCATGATTCCCATGTCGTTCTTTACCATAACTTTTGCGTTTAATCCAGAATGGTCCATAGGGGATATTGTGGGATCAAGCTTTAGGTTAGGTAATAAAAAATGGCTATTGACTTTTGGGTTATTCGTGGTTTCTTATATAGCTTTGATGATACTGACTTTTGTAACCTGTGGACTTGGAAGTTTGTTTTTAGCGCCATTTATGTATCATCCCATTTATTTCATCTATAAAGAAACGGTAGGGTTTGATGATTTGAACGAATTGAATCAAATTGGCGAGAAAGTCGAGTTTTAACAAGGGCATTACAACTGTTGCCCATTTAGGGAGTTGTAGTACGGATGCTATCTTTAAAATTTTATTTTTATAATAGGTATCTCTCATTACCTGAAGTAAGCATACCTAAAGTCGGCGTCGAACTACTTTTTTCACATATATTTTATTTGAAAAGCCTGAACATACAGGCTTTTTTTATGCCTGTTTATTTTTCGTTTAACAGCGTAAAAATCGGTTTAGAATTTTTTAATTAGGTTGAATAATATTTTTTCACATACATTTGTAGCCAGAAAAAAATTAATATGGCGAAGAACTTAGTTATTGTCGAGTCCCCTGCAAAGGCTAAAACGATTGAGAAATTTTTAGGAAAGGATTTTAAGGTAGAGTCCAGTTTTGGGCATATTGCCGATTTACCTTCTAACGAATTGGGAGTGGATGTTGATGGTGATTTTAAACCGCGCTATGAGGTTTCGAAGGATAAAAAGGCCGTTGTAAAAAAACTGAAAGATTTAGCAAAGGGAGCCGAGATGGTTTGGTTGGCGAGTGATGAGGATCGCGAGGGTGAGGCCATTGCATGGCACTTGGCTGAGACTTTAAAGTTAGATAAGACAAAAACCAAACGTATAGTTTTCCATGAGATTACCAAGACGGCAATTTTAAAAGCAATTGATAATCCACGTGATATTGATTACCATTTAGTGGATGCACAGCAAGCTCGCCGGGTATTGGATAGGATCGTAGGATATGAGCTGTCGCCGGTGTTATGGCGTAAGGTAAAAGGCGGGCTTTCAGCAGGCCGTGTGCAATCTGTTGCTGTAAGGCTTATTGTGGAACGTGAACGCGACATACAAGGGTTCAATGCAGAAGCATCCTACAGAATTGATGCTGAATTCTCCAATGAAGCAGGACAGAGCTTTAAGGCAAAGCTTCCAAAGAATTTTAAAACGAAGGTAGAAGCCTATAAATTTTTAGAATCTAATGCAGCAGCTTCTTTTAAAGTCGCCGACTTAGAAAAAAAACCAGCAAAAAAATCGCCAGCAGCACCCTTTACAACCTCTACTTTGCAACAAGAGGCATCGCGTAAGCTCTATTTTTCGGTATCGAAAACCATGACTATGGCGCAACGTTTATATGAAGCTGGTTTGATTACATATATGAGAACAGATAGCGTCAATTTATCTGATGAAGCGCGTAATGGCGCCCAAGCAGAAATTAATGAGGCCTATGGTTCTAAATACAGTAAACCGCGCAACTATAAAGGCAAATCAAAAGGTGCTCAAGAAGCGCATGAGGCGATCAGACCTACTGACTTTTCTGTGCACTCTGTGGACATTGATAGAGATCAGGCAAGGTTGTATGATTTGATATGGAAACGAGCTATTGCTTCTCAAATGAGTGAGGCAGAATTGGAGCGTACCAATGTTAAAATTAGCGCCTCAACACATAAGGAGTTGTTTAGTGCCAATGGAGAGGTCATTAAATTTGACGGATTTTTAAAAGTCTATTTGGAAGGTACTGATGATGAAGATTCCGAACAAGATGGGATGTTGCCAGCAATGAGAACTAATGAAACCCTTCTCAATTCCTACATCACTGCCACAGAGCGTTATACTAGACCGCCATACCGTTATACGGAAGCCTCTTTAGTGAAGCAGTTGGAAGAGCTAGGGATTGGTCGACCGTCCACATACGCACCAACTATTTCAACCATTCAGAACAGAAATTATGTTGAAAAAGGCTCTATAGAAGGTGCAGAACGCAACTATACCCAATTGACTTTAAAAAGTGGGAAGGTAGAAGATCAGGAACTCACAGAAAAAGTAGGATCAGATAAAGGGAAATTAGTGCCCACGGATATTGGCATGATTGTAACCGACTTTTTGGTCAACCATTTTGGAAGTATTTTGGACTATAACTTTACAGCAAAGATGGAAGCTGATTTCGATGAAATAGCAGAAGGGAAGGAAGATTGGACCAAAATGATGAAGGATTTTTACAAGGACTTCCATCCGCAGGTTATTGATGTGCAAGAAAATGCTGAGCGAGAATCGGGTGAACGTATTTTAGGTAAAGACCCTAAAACAGGACGTCAAGTAAGTGTGCGTTTAGGTAAATTTGGACCCATGGTGCAAATTGGAACCGTCGAAGAAGAAGAGAAGCCTTTATTTGCAAGCTTATCTCCAGACCAACAATTGACCAATATTACTTATGAAGAAGCAATGGATCTCTTCCAGCTTCCAAAAACACTGGGAACATATAATGATGAAACTGTTGAGGTAAATAATGGACGTTTTGGACCTTATGTAAAATATGGCGAAAAGTTTGTGTCGCTTCCTAAAGGGATGGAAGCATTGAATGTTGAGCTTGATGTTGCGATCGATTTGATTAAAGAGAAAGAAATAGCAGACGCTCCTATATATATGTATGATGATTTACCTGTACAAAAAGGCAAAGGACGTTTTGGTCCATTTATTAAATGGAACGATATGTTTATTAATGTTAATAAAAAATATGATTGGGATAATTTATCTGACACGGATATTGTAACATTGATTGAAGATAAAATCCAAAAGGAAATAGATAAAGTCATTCACAATTGGGAAGATGAAGGTATTCGTGTGGAAAAAGCACGGTGGGGCAGGCATAATGTAATTAAAGGAAAAACTAAAATAGAATTGGCCAAGACTGTTGATGTTTCTAAATTAACTTTGGAAAGTGTCAAAGAAATGATTGAAGCAAAAGCACCAAAAAAGAAAGTTGTAAAAAAGAAAGCCGCTACTAAGCCGGCCACTAAAAAAACAGCTGCTACGGCAACTAAGAAAGCAACAACAACAACAAAAAAGAAGTAACCCATGACCTTTAATTTTTTATCTCCTGTTTCTGATGAGGTTTTGTCTGACAATGAATTGTTGTCACCACAAGCCTTGGGAAGAAAATTGAAGGTTCATTCCAAAGAACATGGCCTTCCTGACCTTGACGATGTAAATATTGTCATTATCGGCGTTCTAGAGAATAGGAATGATGTTAATTATATAGGGTCTGACGTGCAATTAGATAATGTACGAAGAGTTTTATACGGTTTGTTCCCTGGCAATTGGCACACCACTATGGCCGATTTGGGCGATATCCGTAAAGGTGATAGTGTGGAAGATACTTATTTTGCATTAAGGACAACCATTACAATATTGCTCGAAAAACAAATCATCCCGATTATATTGGGAGGAAGTCAGGATTTAACCTACCCTAATTATAGGGCCTACGACAGTATATTACCAATGGTGAATATTGTAAGTGTAGACACTAATTTTGATTTAGGAGATTCGACATTACCCATAAAGAACAATAGTTATTTAGGAAAGATTATTTTAGAGCAGCCTTATAATTTGTTTAACTATTCCACTATTGGGTATCAAACCTACTTCAATTCACAGGAAGAAATAGATCTTATGGAGAAGCTTTACTTTGAAGCTTATCGTTTGGGCGAAATATCAAAATCTGTAAATGTTGTAGAGCCAGTAATGAGAGATGCCCATATTGTGAGCATCGACCTTAAAGCAGTGAAGTCGTCAGAGGTGTCTGAACAACAACGACATTCACCAAATGGATTGGATGGAAAGGAAATTTGTGCCATTGCACGATATGCAGGTATCAGTAATAAGGTCTCTTCTTTTGGTATTTATGAGTACCAACCTTCCAAAGATGATCATGGCACTGCAATGCTTATTTCGCAGATGTTATGGTATTTCATTGAAGGTGTTAATTGTAGAATTGCGGAGAATCCTTTAAATGATGGTACAAACTATCAGAAGTTTAATGTCATAATTGAAGATGATGACCTGATCTTTTACAAAAGTATTAAAACAGGCCGTTGGTGGATCGAAATTCCTTTTTTACCAGATGCCAATAATAAATTAAAAAAGCATACGTTATTACCTTGCATGCACGAGGATTACATTGAGGCTACACAAGGTAAAATACCAGAAAGATGGTATAAAGCCTATAGGAAAAATAGCTTTTAAACACTTGTAGAACCGTTCTTTCATCGATGAAATGCCTTCTTTTTAGGATGAAATGCAAAAAAAGTAAGAAATAAATTGTTTTTTTAAAAATATATAGATATGTTTACCTCCTCAAAACTTGGTAACTAACATTTACTACTAAATAATTTAACCTCGAGTTTATATGAATATGAAGAAGTTCGCTTTATTAACCGCTGTTTTAGCTCTTTTAGCTAGTTGTAATTCTGGAGACAGAGGAGAGCTGGTTGGAGTTAAAGGAAAGAAATGGCATCCAGAAAAACCTTATGGAATGACACTTGTCCCAGGTGGTTCATTCATTATGGGTAAATCTGATGATGATTTGGCTGGAATTCACGATGCGCCAACCAAAACTGCAACTGTTAGGGCCTTTTACATGGACGAAACAGAAATCACAAATAGTGAGTATCGTCAGTTTGTTCATTGGGTAAGGGATTCTATCATCAGGACTAAATTGGCTATTTTGGCTGATGAAATTGGTGAAACCCCTGGTAATGGTGGTATCGGAGAGTTTGCATTTAGAGATGCTGATCCAGATAAGATGACCGTTTATGAAAAGTATATGTACGATAACTATAGTGGTTTGGGACCAACAGGTTTTGAAGGTCGACCATTAAACAAAAAGGTGAAGTTGATTTATGATACTAGCAAGTATCCTGATGAGTACTATGCTGAAGTTATGGATACCATGTATTTGTCATTGGAAGAATCTTACAATGGACAACGCACTTGGGATGTTAAGAAATTTAAATTTCAATACACCTATATGGATATAGAAAAAGCAGCCAAAAACAGAAACTTAAAACGTAAAGATGTTTTGGTAACTGAGCAAGTAGAAATCTATCCAGACACTACGGCATGGATTAGAGATTTTGCTTATTCATATAATGAGCCTATGCACAATGATTATTTCTGGCACGAAGCTTACGGAGCATATCCTGTTGTGGGTGTGTCCTGGAAACAGGCCAATGCATTTTGTAACTGGAGGACGTTATATAAAAACTCTTATCAAAAAAGTAAAGGCGCTCAAAACGTAAATTCATTCAGATTACCATCCGAAGCTGAATGGGAATATGCTGCTAGAGGTGGTCTTCAAGGAGCAACTTACCCTTGGGGCGGACCATATGCTAAAAATGATAGAGGTTGTTTTTTAGCGAACTTTAAGCCATTACGTGGAGATTATGCAGCAGATATGGCATTATATACTGTTGAAGCAAAGTCTTATGAACCAAATGATTACAATTTATACAATATGGCAGGTAACGTATCAGAATGGGTACAAGGTTCTTACGACCCGGGATCTTATGAATACATGTCCACCATTAATCCTAATGTGAATGACGCTAGCAACCAACGTAAAGTAGTCAGAGGAGGTTCATGGAAAGACGTAGCATATTTCCTACAAGTAAGCTCGAGAGATTATGAGTATGCAGACTCTGCACGAAGCTATATTGGCTTTAGAACAGTACAGGATTATATGGGTACAGATATTACTGCAAATGCAGCAACAAACCAGAATTAAATTTTTTAACAACCAAAACTAAATACTAATCTACTTTACAATTTTAACTTAACTAAAAACGAAAATTATGGCACAATCAAGAGTAAGAAAAAGAATAATGATCATGACTTATGGCCTAGGTGCCGCAGTAGTAATCCTAGGTGCACTATTTAAAATCATGCACTGGCCTTTCGGTAACGAAATGTTGATCATTGGTTTAGTCACAGAGGCTTGTGTCTTCGGTATATCCGCATTCGAACCAATTGATGACGATTTGGACTGGTCGTTAGTATACCCTGAATTAGCAGGAGGTCTTACATTAAACAACAACAAGAAAGAACAGCCTAAAGATGCTGAAGGTCTTTTATCTAAAAAGTTAGATGAATTACTTAAAGACGCAAAAATTGATGGCGAATTAATGGCCAGTTTAGGGAATAGTATTAAAAACTTTGAAGGTGCTGCAAAAGGAATCAGTCCTACAGTAGACTCTATGGCCGCTACTAGAAAGTACGGTGAAGAAATGTCATTGGCCGCTGCGCAAATGGAATCATTAAATAGTCTTTATAAAGTGCAGATGGAATCAGCAAGTCGCCAAACAGCGATCAACGAAGAGGCTGTTGAAAATGCAACGAAGCTTAAAGATCAAATGCAATCATTGGCTTCGAATTTATCATCATTAAATGGTGTTTACGGAGGTATGCTTTCTGCAATGAACAGAAACTAATTAGTAGAATTTAATAAATCAACCACTAAAACTAATTAGAAATGGCAGGAGGAAAATTATCCCCAAGACAAAAAATGATTAACCTTATGTATTTGGTGTTTATCGCAATGATGGCACTTAATATGTCTAAAGAAGTGCTCTCAGCATTTGGGTTAATGAACGAAAGAATCACTGACTCCAACGAGTCGGCAACGGTTCGTAATGCGGCATTTATGCAAGGATTAGCAGCAAAGGTTGAAGAACAACCAGCTAAATACCAACCTATAAAGGCTAAAGCAGATCAGATCAATCAACTTTCATCAAATTTTAACACCTATTTAGAAGGAGTTAAAAGTGGAATGTTGAAAACTGTTAAGGATCCAACCAAATATGAGGAGATGGATAGAACCGATTACCTTGATGAAAAATGGTTCAGCGGTGACAACAAGACCAAACAAGGCGAGGAGTTTTTAGCGAACATTAAAACTTACCGAGAAGGTGTGATCCAAGTATTGGGCGACGGTAATAAAGATATCCAAGCTGATGTTGTTAAAAAATTCACAACCGCTGATGTCAAAACAACTGAAGGTATTACTAAAGAATGGTTAAACTATCATTTTGTAGGCTTTCCAATGATAGCGTCGTTAACAAAGCTTACACAAATGCAAGCCGATGTTAAAACGATAGAGTCTGAAGTGTTATCTTCCATGTTGGCTGGTGAGCAGGTAAAGCAATTGTCTATGAGAAATTATACCGCAATTGTAATTCCTGAGAAAACGGCATTCTTTAGTGGTGAGAACTTCAAAGGAAAAGTTGTTCTAGGTCGTTTTGACAATACCCTTAATTTTGAAAAAATTATTATTAATGGTAAGGAAGTGGAGAATACGCAAGCTGGACAAGTGGTGCTCGATTTCCCTGCAGGTGCTGTAGGTGAGCGTGAAATTAAAGGTGTTTTGCAATTTAAAGAAGGTGACGAAATAGTTGATATTGATATCACTACTACTTACGCTGTAGTTCCTAAACCAAACTCAGCCACTATATCAGCAGATAAAATGAACGTGGTATACCGTGGTGTACCTAACCCAATGACTATTTCTTTTGCAGGTGTTTCAGATAATAACGTAAATGCGTCTGCTCCAGGATTGTCTAAAGGTTCAGGTGTAGGTAAGTACACGATGAATCCAGGTTCGGGTAAAGATGTGACGATTAGCGTTACAGGGACACTTCCTGATGGGTCAAAGGTGAGCGACAAATCAACCTTTAGAATCAAGGATATTCCTAAGCCAGCAGGTACCATTGCAGGGCAACCTGATAATGTGAGTTTACCAAAGAATAACATAGAGATAGCTACCGTTGCTGCCAAATTATTTGATTTCGATTTTGATTTAGATATTACTGTGACGTCATTTAAAATTAAAGTTCCTGGTCAACCAACGGTTACTGTGAACGGAAATAGAATGAATGACCAGGCAAAAAACGCTTTACGTAAAGCCACAAGAGGTGACGCCGTACAGATTTTTGAAATCAAATCTCAAATCAAAGGAAACACCAGCATCAAATTGCTACCAGCATCACCAGTATTTATAGAAATTTCAAACTAGCATAATAATGCTATTATGGTTACGTTTATAATAATAGTGTAGGTAATGTCCCAAATAATAAAATAAAAATATGAAATTGAAATATTGTTTATTAACCGTTTTAAGTATTGGCTTCGCCGTGAGTTCATTTGGACAAGCAAACTTGCTCAATTCGAAAACACCCCAAGAAATTGGTGTAAAATCTGATGCCCAAAAGGCTATGGATAACGACAGACCGCTTGAATATGGTTATGTTGATGATAGAGACATCATGTTTTCAAAAATGACCTGGGAAAAAATCATCCTTGATGAGCGTGTTAACTTTCCTTTATATTATCCTATTGATACCAATAATATTGGTGTGAACAGACGTTCTTTATTTGACGTTTTATGGAAAAATGTAAGAGATGGAAAAATAGAAAACGTTTACGATGATTCTTATTTTACCGCTAAACGTCAACCAAAGGATATTCAAGCAATTATGTCAAAGACTGACACTTTGGATATTGGATACCAACAATACAACTCCGATGGTTTTGTATCTCCTGAATATATTATGAAAAGAGATATTCAGTCATATGACATCAGTGCCTACTTAATAAAAGGACTGTGGTATTTTGATAAACGTCAAGGCGAACTAAAATACAGACTTTTAGGGATTGCACCAGCTGCTCCAGACGTTAACTTTATTGATGCTGAAGGCGAAGCTAATAAGGAGCCTATTGCCTTGTTCTGGGTATTTTATCCTGAAGTAAGAGATGTATTGCACGAAGCCAAGGCTTTTAATGCTCAAAATAGTGCAATGCCTTTTTCATATGACCATTTATTGAACTCAAGACGATTCAATTCCTATATGTATAAGGAAGAGAATGTTTTTGGAGATAGGGAGGTTAAGGAATACATTGCTGAAAATTCTTTAATGCAACTTTTGGAATCTGATCGTATCAAAGAAAAGATTCGTGATTTTGAACAAGACATGTGGGCCTATTAGTTAAAGATCCATTGTATAAATAAAGCGCTCACTTTTAAGTGGGCGTTTTTTTTGTGCACGTTTTTTACATCTTGAGTACTGTGTAAACGTATTAAAACAATTTAAATCAGATTAAGAATAGTATTTTTGTATCTATGAAAGAAGTCGATTATATCATTGTAGGTTGCGGATTGGCAGGTGTTTCTTTTTGTGAAGAATTGAGAGCACATGAAAAAACGTTTATAGTGTTTGATGATCACTCGCAACAATCTTCCATAGTAGCAGCAGGCCTGTACAATCCGGTAATTTTAAAACGATTTACTGGCGTATGGAAATCCGAAGAACAACTTCAAATGGGAATGGCTTTTTACAAGCATCTAGAAAGTTTATTAGGAATAACATTAGATTATAAACTCCCCGTTTATAGAAGATTTGCCTCTGTTGAAGAGCAAAATGACTGGTTCAATGCTTCTGATAAACCCGCATTAGAAAACTTTCTGTCTCCAGAAGTTATTAAAAATGATAATGCTTTCATTGATGCCCCTTTTGGTTTCGGAAAAGTATTAGAAACTGGACGTATTGATACCGCGGCCTTACTAAAACACTATAAACTCCTTTTGAAAGCAATCAATAGTTATATTGATGAGACTTTTGATTATGCTGCTTTAATGTTTCAGGAGGACATTGTAAATTATAAAAATATAAAAGCCAAATTCATTGTTTTTGCGGAAGGATTTGGAATGGTTCATAATCCATATTTTAAAAATCTCCCTCTTAATGTTGCCAAGGGTGAAGTGCTAACCATCAAAGCACCGGAATTGAAGATGGATTTTATATTGAAGTCCTCCGTTTTTGTTGTTCCTGAAAGTGGCGATCTTTATTCGGTTGGAGCTACCTACAATTGGGAAGATAAAACCAATAATACCACAGAAGAAGCCAAAATCGAGCTGTTGGATAAACTAAAAGGATTTATCAGTTGTGACTATGAGGTGATCAATCAGGTGGCAGGAATACGTCCTACGGTAAAGGACAGAAGACCTCTTGTGGGAACACATCCAAATCACAAAAATATGGCCATCTTAAATGGTTTGGGAACCCGTGGCGTAATGATTGGGCCATATGTCGCTAAACAGTTATTTTTACATTTAGAAAATAGCTTACCTCTGGAACCTGAAATAGATATCAAACGTTTCCAGTCTTGAAACTTCTTTAAATTTTTGATAAAGATGTCGAAAAGTGAAACTAATCGACTATTGTTTGACTTTTTTTTCAGCCAACCTCTTATCATAGTGGATAAATAAGTTGATCCAAATAGTCCTGGACACACGCATAATAATTGGCAGAAAAACGACGAGTGTCGCGGTAATGACAATAAAGGCAGTGGTTAAGGTTGAACTAAAAATAAAATAACTTACCACAAAGGCCGCCACTGCAAAGGCAATGCCTACGCCATAGCTGACGTACATTGATCCGAAAAAGAACGATGGTTCCAAGCGGTATTTGGTATTACAATTTGAACATTTTTCACCGATTTTCAAGGTGTCCATCAGCGCATATGGGTTGGGATTGGTATACATAGATTCTTCATGGCACTTAGGACAAGTGCCGGTAAAAATACTATACAATTTACTTCCTTTTTTTATCATGGTTTTTGATTACTTTTGCATTCTCAAATAAAAACAAAATTAAGATTTTTAAAATCAATGTTTTGTAACAATACTCACAAATAATGCTCAACATACATAATCTTTCTATTTCTTTTCAGGGCGAATACCTTTTTGAAGATATCACTTTCAGACTCGGCGCTGGCGACAGAATCGGTCTTATCGGAAAAAACGGTGCAGGTAAATCTACCATGCTCAAAATCCTTTCTAAAGAAATGGAACCGGATACCGGACAAATTGCGGCCGACAAAAATTTGAGCATTGGTTTTCTAAAGCAAGATATCGATTTTGTTTTGGGCAGGACCGTACTTGAAGAAGCTTACGAAGCCTTCAAGGAAATCAAGGAATTAGAAGCTAGAATAGATGAGATCAACCACCAATTGGTTGAGCGCACAGACTATGAAAGTGATTTTTATCATCAACTCATGGTTGATTTGAGTGATATTCAACACCAATATGAAATCATTGGAGGTTATAATTATCAAGGAGAAACTGAAAAAATTCTTCAAGGTTTAGGTTTTAAGCGTGAAGATTTTGACAAACTGACCGATACATTTTCCGGAGGATGGCGTATGCGTATTGAACTCGCCAAATTATTACTTCAAAACAATGACATTCTACTTTTGGATGAGCCTACCAATCACTTGGATATCGAATCTATCATTTGGTTAGAAGGATTTTTAAAAAATTATATTGGAGCAGTGGTCATCGTATCTCATGATAAGATGTTTTTGGATAATGTAACCAATCGTACCATTGAGATTTCATTGGGACGAATTTATGATTATAAAAAAGCTTACTCACAATATTTGGTGTTGCGCAATGAAATTAAAGGGCAACAATTAGCCTCTCAGAAAAATCAGCAAAAACAAATTGAACAAACCGAAAAGCTGATTGAGAAATTTAGAGCGAAGGCATCTAAAGCCACCATGGCGCAATCGTTGATAAAAAAACTCGATCGTATGGATCGGATTGAAGTGGATGAGGATGATAACAGTGTGATGACTCTTAATTTTCCTGTTTCTGTTATTCCAGGTAGAGTAGTGGTGGAAGCGCATAAAATTTCTAAAAAATATGGCGACTTACAAGTCCTTAAAAATATAGATCTGAATGTTGAACGCGAGAGCAAAATTGCTTTTGTGGGTCAAAACGGACAAGGTAAATCAACTTTGGCGAAGATTATTGTGGGCGAATTAAAGCACGAAGGTCAAATGAAACTTGGTCATAATGTTCAAATCGGATATTTCGCTCAAAATCAGGCAGAATATTTGGATGGAAGTAAAACCGTTTTGGACACCATGATTGATGCCGCCAATGAAAAAAACAGAAGTAAGGTTCGTGATATTTTGGGGTCCTTCCTTTTTAGAGGGGATGAGGCTGAAAAGTATGTGCGCGTTCTTTCAGGTGGTG